>JBCCVR010000059.1:0-34284 GCA_039194995.1 Cyanobacteria bacterium P01_E01_bin.42
CCAATAATTGCGATCGCGCCTATGAAATTTTGCAACAACACGCTCGCCTCGATTTAAGTGCCAAATCAATAGCCGATCTGCGTCCCCTCGCGAGCCTGACTCACCTAACTCATTTAATTCTTTACGATAACCAAATTCGCGATATTAGCCCCTTAGAAAATTTAATTAATTTACAAGAACTACAAATCTGGGATAATTGTATTGAAGACCTGACCCCTATTTTTAATCTTCCCAATTTAACATTATCTAATCTTGGCAATCGAGCCGACTGCAAAAAACGCGATCGCCCTCTCATCGGCACGAATCTTTAAAGCGAAAATACCATGTCTCAAAAAAGCCAAAATCTAGAAGATGCCGCCCTCGGTTGCTTGCTCGGTGCATTAGTAGGCGATGCGGCTGGAGCCGTCTTAGAATTCCAAGGAAACGTCACTTCAGAAGATTGCGATCGCGCCCTGAATATGCCCGGTGGTGGCGTTTTAGGAGTCGCACCGGGACAGATTACCGATGATGGGGAATTAACCCTCAGTTTGGCACGAGCGCTCGCAGAAAGCAAGACGTTTGAGGTTGAAAAGATAGCCCTCAATTATGCTCGTTGGATTGATTCTTTTCCCTTCGATCTCGGACATACCACTGCCTCTTCCCTCGGCTCTCATTCCGAAAGAAAATGGCGAGAATTGCGGGAACAAAAAGGTGTTGCAGCCGTCATGACCCAAGCAGCAAGAGAACGCTGTATGGGGTCGAAAGCCAACGGCAGTTTAATGCGCATCACCCCTCTCGGAATCTGGGGCTATCAGTTTTCGGATGAGGAATTAGCAAGCTATGCCATGCAAGATTCTTGCCTCTCTCATCCCAACCCTACCTGTTGCTATGCTGTTGCTTGTTATACCATTGCGATCGCCAGTTTGATGCGAGATTTAGGGGATGGTTTATTGGCATTCGATCGCGCCCAAAACTGGCTGGAAACGCAACGCGATCGCGCGTCTTCTCTGGAACAATCTCGCGGCTATGAAGAGGTTAGCAGTTGGTTAGAAGATGCGGCCAATAATGTCAATATTCCCTATCATCCCCACATCGGTTTTATCAAAATTGCCTTTACCCATGCCTTCCGTTACTTGCGATTGGAAACCCACTACACGGAAGCCATTCACGAAACTCTTGGTGGTGGAGGAGATACCGATACTAATGCCTGTATTGTCGGCGGATTAATGGGAGCAGTTTGGGGAGAAAATAACATTCCCGATCGCATGAAAAATCCAGTTTTAAATTGCGATACGACTTTAGGAAATCCCCGTCCAGACTTTCTCAGTACCCAATTTGTTCCGCAAATTACGCGCGAATTACTCCAAGATCAAAAAATAGATGAAGAAACATTTTAATTCGGTTGCATTATCCAGAAAAACGTGCCAATTTTGCCCAGACGATCTATAACAGGAATACGAACCTACAGAGTTTTGTTATGATTGATTTCGCGATTGGAATTTGTTTGGGAGTTGCTTTAAGTGCTGCCTGTGGTTTTCGGATTTTTATCCCGCCTTTAGCCATGAGTATGGCTGCTTTAACGGGAAATTTAACCCTCACTTCTGGTTTTGAATGGATCGGAACGTATCCTGCACTGATTACTTTTGCGATCGCGACTCTCATCGAAGTTGGCGCTTATTATTTACCCGTGGTGGATAACTTTTTAGACACCCTTGAAATTCCGACCGCCGTTGCTTTTGGAACTGTCATCACAGCAGCTAGTTTGGGGGAAGTCGATCCTCTCTTGCGTTGGAGTTTGGCGGCAATTGCGGGGGGAGGATCGGCTGGCGCGATCGAAAGTTTCACAAGCGTTACTCGCTTGGCTTCTACCACCACAACGGGCGGTTTGGGTAATGGTATCCTCGCGACTCTAGAAGCTCTAAGTGCTATCACGCTATCCCTTCTCGCTTTACTACTACCTTTATTTGCTGGAGTCGTCGTGCTTTTTGTTTTAGGACTCGTGTTCAGGAGAATTAGAAAACTACGACGAAAACAGCAAATGCGAAGATTTTGAATTCTGAATTGATTTACCTGCGTTCCCGCAAAATTTCTAGAAGTAGTTGGGAAAAATTTTCATCCCTCAATCGTTCGGCAGCATCTTCAAGTAAGGTTAACTTAGCGGCATTGCGATCGCCCGACAATTCCGAAGTGGGAATTAAGAGGGAAATATGGGCGAGTAACTGTTTGAGATCTGCTTTAATACGCCGACGCTTGCCTTCAAGGATAGCAGCCGCTCGACGAACCGACCGTTCTCGACGGAATTCTAGCATTAACTCATCTTGTTCGGACGGTTCGTACATTGATATCCCCCAAAAGTGACGATAGAACGCGAACGGTATTCGGGCAACCAGCACGATCTCCGCCTGAGTGAAAAAATTACAGTTTCATTGAAGCCCCCCACAGGCCCTAAAAGGCTCTAGAGGTGTAATTCATTGAACACGATTCTCGGATAGATTTGCCCTAAAATTCAAAGAATGTTAAATAGAGCAAAATTCAACAATATTACGCTAGAAAAGTTAATAAAAATAAAAGTATTGCTCTCTCCTAGATTCACAAATCTCTATGTTCTGCGATCGCGCCCATCCACCCCAACATTTTTATGAAAGAACTCCTTCTCGATCCCCTGATCTTACCCCTGATTTTAGGAATGGGAATACTTTATTTGGCGATCGCATTCAATTACTTGGGAACTCATCTTAAATATACGATCCTCTATGAAAAAGCCTGTCTCATTCTTTTCCTCGTTACCATTTCTGGAGCAACGGGAGCAACGATCGAGCCTTTAACGAAACTTCATCCTCGAGTCCTCTCGAATACGACGGTTACTCCACCGACTATTGTGGCGCAAATCGGTTTGTATGGTATTGCTCTTCTTTTATTAACTCCACTTTTACGATATACCTTAAAAGATTTTATTAGTATTTTTGGGATTCTGATTACGCGCAATCCTTTTCTTTACCTATTTCTTTTATTGATTTTTCTTTCTGCCTCTTGGTCTAATGATTTTGTTTTGACTGTAAGAACCAGCTTTGTGATCCTAGAAACAGCAGTTTTTGCCATTTATGCCGGAAAGCGCTTCACTTGGCAAGAACTTTATACTCTGCTTTTGTGGTTTCATACAATCCTTGTTTTTCTCGCCTTTTTCTACGGCTTTGGCAAACCTTCTGTCGGTGTTTCTGATGGCGCTTGGGTGGGCATTAACGGACATAAAAATCAATTTTGTTTTCTGATGGCACTCAGTGCAGTCTTTTGGTTTATCCAATTCCTTTACCAACCCAAACAACGTCCCCTATGCGCATTTATAATTTTAATGTCTTTATTTGCTTTGAATGAAGGAGGAAGCGGTGCGGGAAAAGTGACTGTTGTCTGCTTGTGCGGACTTTGGTTTTATTTAGGATTCGTAAAAACCTTGCCTGTCCAATGGGCTGTTACCTCTGTCATTCTCTTCATGATCTTGAGTATTATGCTAACTATTCTAGTCACGGAAAATCTTGAATTTATCGTTGTCGATACTTTAAATAAAGATATGACTCTCACGGGGAGAACTGATTTTTGGCCGCTCATTATTGATAAGATCAACGAAAGACCTATTTTAGGTTATGGAATTGATGGGTTTTGGCAACCTTGGCAAGGAGCAAATAACCCAGCAGCAGAGATTATCGTACAAAAAACCCAATTTTCTCCCCCACACTCCCACAATGGCTTTATGGATTTAGCAGTAGATTTGGGCTATTTAGGCTTATTCTTGTTTATTGCATCTTTTATTGCTAGTATTGTGAAAGCTGTTATTTATCTGACTCGTACCCCTATGCCTTATGCAGGCTTACCTATTTTACTCTTAACTTATATCCTACTTACTAATCTCACAGAAACGGGTTTATTGGGCGTAACTAGCATCTTTTTCTGGTATATTGCCGTAACGACTCGTACCAGTATTGATATTAGCAATGTTTAATTATGTTCAATAGGAATTGAACATAAAATTTTAATTTAAGTACAAACAATCTAAGAGAGCAATGGAGTTTAATGCTAAAAAAAATTAGTCCCAATCTGCGGAAAATTATTGGGAATACCGCTTGGTTATTTGGAGAAAAAATTCTCCAATTATTTCTCGGTCTTTTCATTGGCGTTTGGGTTGCTCGCTATTTGGGTCCGGAAAACTTTGGTGTATATAACTATATCATTGCTATTGTGGTTTTGTTTGGGGTCTTTGCCAGACTCGGATTGGAGCAAATTATCGTCAGGGATATCTCTCGGGATATCGAACAAAAAAATGAAACATTAGGTACGGGGTTTGTCTTAAGAATTAGTGCGAGCTTGGTTTCAACGGCTGCCGTTATTATTTTTGCATTAAATTCACAACAAAATGAATTGCAAATTTATTTATTGGTTGGAATATTTTCCTTGGCTTCGAGTTTTAGTCGAGGTACCGAAATGATTGAATATTGGTTTCAATCCCAAGTTCAATCTAAATATGTTGTCTGGGCAAAAAATATAATCTATATTGCGATTAATCTCACGAAAGTTTTCGCTATCCAACAACAAGCGAGCTTATTTGTATTTGTTTTAATTATTTCCGTCGAACAAGTCTTAACAGCGATCGGTTTGGCAATTGTTTATCAAATCACTGGGAGTAAACTAAGTGCATGGCGTTTTAGTCTGGATCGCGCCCGTTCGTTACTCAAGGCAAGCTGGCCGTTAATCTTAGCAGAAATTGTGATTATTATCTATATGAGAATCGATCAAATCATGCTGGCAGAAATGGTTGATTCTACAGCAGTAGGAATTTATTCGGCGGCTGTCAAAATTTCAGAAATGTGGTACTTTGTTCCGATTGCAATTATTAATTCGGTTTATCCTTCCATCGTGCAAGGAAAAGATCTCGGCGATCGCATCTATTACGGACGCATTCAGAAATTATTTGGAATCGTTGTACTGGTCGGTTATGCCGCAGCTATCCCGACCACTTTTTTGAGTTCGTTTGTTGTTAATTTGATTTACGGGGTGCAATATGCAGATGCGGCTAATGTCCTGACTATTCACATCTGGGCGGGCTTATTCGTAGGTTTAGGAGTTGCGAGGACAACATGGTTAACAACAGAGGATTTAACCAAATTTGCAGCCGTAACTACTGCTTTAGGCGCTCTCGTTAATATTGTTTTAAATACATTATGGATTGGAACTTATGGCGGGACGGGAGCAGCCGTTGCTACCGTCATTTCCCAAATTGTGGCTTCTTATTTATCGGGCTTGTTTTTCCCGCCCACTCGCCCGATTTTCTGGCGACAAACCAAAGCAATTTTATTGATTGGTTGGTTCGATCGCTAAAAGTTAAATCGATTCAATGCAATCGCTTTTTCAGAATTGGGCGATCGCATCAAAAATAAAACGGGCGGGATGGGCATTCTACGATAAGATAGAAAAACCTTCTGGGAAGAATCGAGATCTTTCTACAAAACAACCAATTCACCCATTTTAACTATGGAGATAAGCGGGATGAATGATTGGCAGCTAACCACTCCTGTAGCCATGATCGTCTTTAATCGCCCCCATACCACAAAGCAGGTATTTGAGGCCATTCGTCAAGCAAAACCTCCCACTCTTCTCTTAATTGCTGACGGTCCTCGTCCCGACAAACCGGGAGAAGATCAAAAATGTGCTGCGGTTCGAGAAATCGTCGAAAAAGTGGATTGGGATTGTCAAGTTCATACAAACTTTTCCGACGTTAATTTAGGCTGTGGCAAGCGTCCTTCGACGGGAATCGATTGGGTATTCGAAATCGTAGAAGAAGCGATTATCCTCGAAGATGATTGTCTTCCCCATCCGAGCTTTTTTCGCTATTGTCAAGAATTATTAAAATATTATCGATATAGCGATCGCATTATGACCATCTGCGGCTTAAACGTCCAGTTTGGCAACAATCCCACGGATTACAGTTACTATTTTTCCCGTTACAATCACTGTTGGGGTTGGGCGAGTTGGCGCAGAGCCTGGAAATACTTTGACTTCGATTTAAAACTATGGCCGGAGATTCGCGAGAAAAATTTACTGCAAGATATTTTACAAGATCCCCACGCCGTTAAATCTTGGACGCATACCTTTGATATTATTCGCGAAAATAAATTAGATTGTTGGGATTTTCAATGGATTTTTGCCAATTGGGTTCACGGCGGTTTAGGTATCACCCCACGAGAAAATCTCATTAAATATATCGGTTATACCGAAGATGCAACCCATACAACCAACGAACTCAGCCAATACAATCAATTGGTTGTTGAAGCGATGGCATTTCCCTTAAAACATCCGCCTTTTGTCATCCGTCACGATCGCGCCGATCGCTACACCGAATCCACTTATTTTGATTATCAACCCAGTTTGTTCAAGCGAATTAATCGCAAAGTCCGCCAAACTCTCGGCTTAAAATTGTCGCAAAGTTGGTAAGATTGACACAATCATTCACCAGTCCGCTAGGAAATCATGAAATCTCTATTTGTTTCTTTGTTTTTCATTCCCGCGATCGCTCTAATGGCTACCCCTGCGAGAGCCGACATTCGCACGGAAATTATCGAATATCGTCACGGAGAGACGGTTTTAGAGGGCTATTTGGCTTACGATGATGAAGTCGAAGAACAGCGCCCCGGTGTCATGGTGGTTCACCAATGGAAGGGCTTGGGAGATTATGAAAAACGCCGGGCGAGAGAGCTCGCAGAATTGGGTTATGTGGCTTTTGCTGCGGATATTTACGGCAAGGGAATTCGCCCCGAAACATCAGAAGAAGCAAGAGAACAAGCTACATTTTACCGCTCCAATCGCCAAATTCTGCGCGGGCGTGCCAATGCAGGCTTGCAAGTCTTGAAAAACCACGAATTAACCCTAGCCGAAAAAGTCGCCGCGATCGGCTATTGTTTTGGTGGGGGAACGGTTTTAGAACTGGCTCGCAGTGGGGTAAATATTGCAGGAGTTGTCAGCTTTCACGGCAATTTAGACACCTCTAATCTCGAAGATGCAAACAATATTCGCGGGCGAGTTTTAGTCTTGCACGGTGCTGACGATCCCTTAGTTCCCCCCGAACAAGTCCAAACATTTTCCGAAGAAATGCGATCGGCGAATGTAGATTGGGAATTGGTCATGTATGGCGGTGCAGTTCACAGTTTCACCAACTCTAGCGCCGGAGACGATCCCTCAAAAGGGGTTGCTTACCAAGAAGCAGCCGATAAGCGATCTTGGACGGCGATGCAAGAGTTTTTTAATCAAATTTTTAATTAGTTGTTTGTTGCTTGCACTGAGCAACGTCGAAGTGTTTGTTGTTTGTTGCTCGAACAAATAACCACTAAAGTAGCATGAAAATTGCACGAATTGGTAGAATATTCTTCGTAGTTCTATTGGGGGGATTGGTAACGGAAATAGGACTGCGCTTTTTTGTCGGCCTGGGAACGCCGCCTCTTGTCCAAGCCGATGCAGAAATGGGCTATCGGTTTCAACCCAATCAAAAAATGCGGCGTTTTGGAAATTGGGTTGAATACAATCAATATTCCCAGCGTTCCGAGCCGATCGCCCTCGAAAAAGCAGAGGGAACATTGCGAATTCTCATGTTAGGAGATTCCGTACTGAATGGCGGCAACCGAACTGACCAAAAAGAAACGATTTCCGAACAGCTAGAAGTACGTTTACAAGCAACAGGAATAGAAGTCGAGGTTCTTAATGCGTCGGCGAATTCTTGGGGGATTGGCAATCAATTAGGCTACTTAAAAAAATTTGGTTTATTTGCCGCCGATGCCGTAATTCTGCAAATCGGTACCCACGATTTAGTACAGCCAACTAATCCCGGAAAAAATCTCTGTCCAACGGAATCTCCCCCCTCGGCGATCGCAGAATTATTGAACGATTATCTTATTCCCCGTTTCTCCCGTTTTTTCCAAGCGGGAGCCACGGCAGAAGATAAATTTGCCGAGGCACAATTTCGGGAAAATCAGCAATATTTACAGGCGATCGCCGCTTTAACCCAAGAAAGCAAGCTGCCGCTTTTTGTCGTCTATACCCCCAGTCGCGAGGATTTATTACCCGTCCCCAACGATCCCTCCTACAAAATCCAGTTTTTCCAATTCCTCCAAGAGCAAGGCATTGCCGCGATCGATATTCACGGACTTTGGCGAGAGCTTCCCGACGACACCGTTCGCTCTTATTTTGTAGACTGGGCGCATTTAACCCCAGCAGGTCAGCGATCGATTGCCGAATTGGTTTTTAAAAACTTACAAATCCCATCGCCTACGGAAGAATAGTTGCCTATCGCGTATTGCGAGCGGGAGGATAATCCCCAGTAAAAAAGCGGCCTTCGAGTTGACCCGCTTTCCACCAAAGTCCGGCAAGAATGGGGATGAGAACCGCGATCGCACCAACCACCCAAACAGGCAGTTGATAGGCGGCACTCAAAGGTAGGTCTACCCATAAAAAGAGGATGGCGATCGCGGCAAAAAACCGGACTTTTTGGATTCCCTCTAAAGCCGTGCGGCAACTGGGGCAGTTTTGAGTATGGGACTGATAGCGCTCGAGTAGGACGTTGCGATCGGGTACGACTGGAGGGAAAGGCGTATGGGGAAAGGGTTCGCCGTAGGTTTGTATCCACTGGCGGTAAGCGACCACAAAGCGATCCGAGTTGGTGGGGAGGTAGCAAGCTCTACCGTAGGATTCCCCCGTATTGGCAAATTCTCGCTCTTGGAGATGCAGGAAAATTTGATCGTCTTCGAGGATACTCATTTGATTAAGGTGAGAATACCAGCGAGGTGTTATTTTAAAAATAAATCGAGGAATAGCAGACTTAAAGCGAAAAGGCAAGCGAACGAGAGCGCGGCATTTTCCTTTTTCGATAGGCGTAGCATAAACTACCGTCATCACTTGTCCGAAAGGACTGTCGGCAATATCGTGCCACATTAAATGAGGAGCGGTAAAATTAGTTTTTTGCGGCCCGAGTTTGCCCTGCCGGGGTCCTTCTTCCCAAAAACCCGCAAACCCCGATCGCTCCACGGCAGAGACTTCCAAGAGAAATTCCTTCGCATTGGCGCGGTTGCCGACCCGGGGATGGTGGGTAAAGGCAACGTGACTGGGATCGAGGACGTTTTCGAGGAGGGTGATAGCATCGTAAGGAATATCCCGAAAAATATCGACCATCGTCCACTGGTCTACATTTTTATCGAGATCGGGGACAATGGGGACGGGTTGCGCGTCGGCATTCTCCGGATTGCCGGCATAAACAAACAAAATTCCCTGTACGACTCGACTGGGATAAGTTTGTACGGCAGCACGGGGATGTAAGTGAACTTTTCTTTTTTCGTCTTGGAAGGGAATACGATCGCAAGCACCCGTTGCAGAAAATGCCCAACCGTGGTACGGACATTCGAGACAGCCATCTTCAGTCATTCTGCCTTCGGAAAGGGGAGCTAAGCGATGGGGACAGCGATCGCGAAAAACGACCCACTGTTGAATTTTTTCCTGCCACCAGATCGCCAAGGGTTGCCCCAATAAAACAAAGCGCGTTGGTTTGGAACGATCGAGATCCCGCTCGAACTGCACCCCATACCAACCTTCAGACCAATCAAATTCAGCCGCTACAGTCTCAGACATTGATAAAACTTGCTCGAAACAGAAAACCCGCTTATCGCTTCATAAATTGTAAGATTTTGGCGGGAGCGATCGCAATGGCAAGCTGGCAATTTTGGAGATGAAGGCGATCGATCTTTATTCTTCAGGATCGAGGGTGATATCCTCAAGTTGGCTTCGCTGCAATATCAACAGAACCTAATGATTTTCTGCTTCGATGCCAGCAAGTTCGATTAACTCAATAATGCGTTCAAAATGAAGATTATCGACCAGAGCCAGCAGCGATCGCCCTAACTCATCGCAACTTTCGGGTAATTGCTCAATGCGCTCGCGCAATTGTCGTCCCCGAGCGCAGAGTGCCAATTCATAGAGTTGCGATCGCTCCTCTCGAGAGAGTTGTTGCAGATCTATAGGTGTTAACGGTACGGATGGAGAAGCAGACGACGAGGGCAATGAAGAATTAGCAACGATTTCATAGCGATAGCGCACCCCTAAATGAAGGGCAATTTTCTCGAGGGGGTCATTTTCTGAAAAGGGTTTAACAATGAGATCGTCGCATCCTGCCGCTAAAATAGAAGGACGTTGGGACTCGAAAGCGCTAGCTGTTAAAGCAATGATGGGAATGCCCTTCCCTTCTCCTCCAGTGGTTCTTTCCTGCAAGCGAATGGTTCGGGTTGCTTCATAACCGTCCATGACTGGCATTTGCATATCCATGAAGATTAAGTGAGGCTGCCATTCTTGCCACAGGGCGATCGCTTCTCGTCCGTTTGCGGCTTCGCGGCAATTGAAGCCGATGGCGATCAGTAATTCTTGCAACAACCTGCGATTCGTCCAGCGATCCTCGACAATGAGAATGCGATAGGCCGTTTCTCCCGACTCGAGACCGATAATGCGGCGATCGCTGGCATTGGTAGAGGTATTTTGTGCCTCGACGATAGAACAAGCGATCGAGAACGAAAAAATCGAGCCTTGCCCGAGGGTACTTTCCACCTCGATATCTCCCCCCATCAAGCGCGCAAAATGGCGGCTGATGGTCAAACCCAATCCCGTCCCCTCCATCGTTTTTTGACGGGAGGTCGTTTGGACGAAAGCATCAAATAACGTGTCGATTTCTTCAGCAGCAATTCCGATCCCCGTATCTTCAATGGCAAATTTTATTGTTATTGGTTGTTGATTGCTTGCACTGAGCGAAGCCGAAGTGTTGGTTATTGGGTTGATAACTGGTAACTGATAACTGATAACTGAGACAGTGATGCTGCCCTGTTCGGTGAATTTAATGGCGTTGCCGATCAGATTAATTAATGTTGATCGCAATTTTTTGCGATCGCTCTGGATAAATCGAGGCAAATCAGCAGAGCGATGAAATGTTAAACGAAGTCCCTTCAATTCGGCTTTGAGTTGCAGCATGGATTGAAGATTATCCAAGAGTTCAAATAGATCGAACCCTTCGGAATCGAGGGAAATCCGTCCGGCCTCGATTTTCGATAAATCTAAAATGTCATTAATCAAGGACAGCAAATGTTCCCCCGAACGGCTGATAATCTCAACATATTCCCGCTCCTCGGGAGGTAACAAAGGCGATCGCTCCATGATTTGCGTAAAACCGAGAATGGCATTGAGTGGCGTGCGGAGTTCGTGACTCATGTTGGCTAAAAATTCGCTCTTGGCACGGTTGGCCGTATCGGCCGCTTCTTTTGCCTGTTGCAATTGCAATTGAACTTGCTTTTCTTGGTCGAGTTTCTCTGAAAGTTGGCGATAGAGTTCCGCTTGTTGGATGGCGATCGCCACTTGTACGGCCAGTTGTTCGAGCAAGGTTGTTTCCCAAGGTTGCCATTGGCGGGTGGTTTGGCATTGGTGAACGATCAGCAAACCCCAGAGATCGCTTTGTTGCAGGAGAGGAACGACCAGAGAGGATTTAATGCCCAATGCTTGCAAATAGTCCCGCAGGCAATCTGGCATCTCCTCATTCTCATCGAGGACGGGGATAGTCCTGGCTCGGCCTTGATAGTAATTTTGATAGCAATCGCGATGCAAGACTTCCTCTTGAATTTCCAAACCCAAAAGGCATTCTTGTCCCTCCACAATAGACTCATGGGTAATCACGCCTTTGTCATGGGGGTAATAGCGAAAGATGAGAACGCGATCGGCACCCAAAAGCTGGCGCACTTCTCGAGCGGTGGTGTTGAGAATATCGTCCAATTGCAAAGATTGTCGAACGTGGCGAGCGATTTGCCCCAATAAGCGCTCTCGCTCCATTTGCTGCTTGAGGGTTTCTTCGGCTTCCTTGCGATCGGTAATTTCAATCGCGGCTCCGGTTAAACCGATGATGCGTCCGGAACGATAGCGCAAGGGTTCTAGGGTTGTATCGTAATAAAGCGTTTTGCCGTTATAAACAAATGAGGTTTCTACCCGCGTGCCTTGACCGCTTTTGAGGACTTCGTTTTTGATGTCGGTGAGGCGTTCGGCGGTTTCGGGATCGAAGAGGTCTTCATCCCGCTTGTCGATGAAATCTTCGGGGGTAAAGGGTGCAAAGGTATTGTAAATCCAAGTGTAGGAGAGATTGATATCTTGATGGAAAACAACGACCGGAGAAGTCTGCAAAACTACACGAAAGCGTTCTTCACTTTCTTGTAATTCGAGTTCGGCGAGTTTGCGCTTAACAATTTCCTGTTGGAGTTTCTCGATCGCCCCGCCTAAATCTCGGGTTTGCTGTTCGACGGTAATCCCCAATTCGGCATTGGCTTTACGCAAGGCGGCTTCGGCTTGCTTGCGCTCGCTATTATCGAAAGAAATTCCCACCGTCCCGACTAATTCTCCGGCCTCGTTATAAACTGGAGATTCGATGACCATCGCTAGAAACTCCTCGCCATCCCGTCGCTTCACGGGTAACTCTCCATGCCAGCTTTCTCCCCGAGATAAAGATTCCATCATGTCTGTGGCACTCTCCCGGACGGTCAGGGAAGGCGTTACGTCCAAGAGATTTCGCCCCATGACTTCGGTTGCCTGCCAGCCGTAAAGCGTTTGCGCCCCCCGATTCCAATAGGTAATCGTTCCTGCTAGATCCGTCGCAATCACTGCATGCTCTACCATATCCAGCAGTCGTGCTTGAAAATAAAGGGCGCTTTCGACTTGTTGTCGCTCTTGAATTTCTTGTTGGAGTTGTTGGTTAATGCTGAGGAGATCGTCCGTTCGTCGCGCGATCAATTCTTCGAGGCGATCGCGATATTCTTGTAGTTGTACTTCGGCTTCTTTGCGATCGCTGATATCGACGGCCACCCCGAGAATTTCTTTGGGAGAGCCATCTGGGGTGCGAGAGAAGATAATATCGCTACTGTAGAGCCACCGCCATCGACCTTGTTGGTGGCGGATGCGATATTCGGTTTTAATTACATCCCCATCTTTGGCGGTTTGGAAGCATTGCAAGCGTTGGGAAAACAAGGCTCGATCCTCGGGGTGAAGGATTTCCAGAAAGAGGCGATCGCCCATGGCCTCAATTTCTGCGTCGGAGTATCCTAAAACCACGCGATCGCCGTTGAAATAGATATTTTTATTGTCGATGAGATCGTAAATATAGAGCAAGCTGGGACTGGTATCGGCGACGCGCTCGATAAAATGCTGGCTTCTTCGCAGTCGTTCTGCTGCCTGTTGGCGATCGCTGATATCCCGCAAAATGGTCGTCAAAATCTTCTCGCCTTCGATCTCCAGCAGAGAAATCGAGGCTTCGGCGGGAAACTCTTCCCCATTCTGGCGACGGCCGACAATAGTGCCGCGATCGCCCATTTTGCGGGTACCGTCCGCAGTTTGGGCAAAATAGCTGACGTATTGGGAGTGAATGCCCGTAGCAAACTCTGGCAAAAGAATATTGAGAGATTCCCCGATTACTTCCTCGCTGCGATAGCCGAAAATTTTCTCCGCTCCGCGATTGAAAAGGGTGATGCGTTGCTGCATATTGATGGAAATAATGGCATCGCCAGCAATCTCTAAAATTCCCGCCAGCCGTGATCGCGAGGCTTCGAGGGCGAGTTCAGCCTGTTTCTTTTGGGTAATCTCTTCCCAAATCCCAGCAATGCGGATAATTTCTCGGCGTTCGTTGCAAACGGGAAACATTCTGGCGCAAATCCAACGAATTTGACCGTTTTTCCCTTGCAGGCGATATTCTCGGGACGTTGCCCCCCCGCATTCTTGGAGGTTAAATAAGCTGCCGGCGATCGCGCAATCGTCGGGGTGTACGGCTTCCAACCAAGAAGCGGGATCGGCGTAAAGGCGATCGCAAGACTGTCCCCAAATGCGTTCGTAGGCGGGACTTGCGTAAAACCAGCGATCGAGTCCGGGGGCGGCCAGCCAAAATACGTCTTGGATATTGTCGGCCATTTGCTGAAAGCGTTCTTTGCTTTCTCGCAGGGCGATTTCTGCCTCTCGGCGTTCGGTAATATCTCGCAGGGCAATGCCATAGACGGGTTCGGATTGCCATTCTGTTGGCGTGACTCGCATTTCTCCCAATCTTAATTCTCCCTCCGCCGATAACAGGTGAAGTTCGGCAATGTCCTCGATCGCGGGCAATCCGAATTCATGCCCCACCAATTCATTGAGAGAACGATTAAAGAGTGTGGCGGCGGTGGGGTTGGCAAAGCGGACGATGCCTTGGCGATCGACGATGAGAATGCCATCGGAAGTATTGGAGAGCAGCTCGAGCAATCGTGCCTCGCTTTCGCGAAAGGTTTGTTCGATATGCTTGTATTTGGCGAGTTCTTCGGTGAGGGTTTGGTTTTGCGATCGCAAGTGGTGAAGTTCTAGGAGCGATCGCAGAGATCTCTCCACCAAGGCAAGGGTCAGTTCTTCTCGCAACCAATAATCCGCAACGCCTGCTTCTCGTCCTGCGATGCCCGTTTCCGCCTCATCTGCGAGGAGGACGATCGGCACGGGTACGGAAAGGGGCAGGATATCCAAGAAGCGATCGCTCAAAATCCAAGCATCCCAACGGCGGAGATCGCCCGGAGGGGGTGCAGTCTGCTCCCAATCGAGCGCGACTCTAGAGAGGCGATCGAGGAAGTTCGCCAATTGTTGATAATCCGTCCCACTGTCGGAAATGAGAAGAATGCGTTGTGTATCCCCGTCCATCGCTCCTCCTAGTCTGGCCTTTTCCTATTGTGGAGGATTTTTTGACGAACGGCGAGAATCAGTCACCAGTCACCAGTCACCAGTCACCAGTCACCAGTCACCAGTCACCAGTCACCAGTCACCAGTCACCAGTCAAAACCCAATAACCAATAACAAAATCATAACTTTGCTCTGACGGTGAACTGATAGTCGCCTCCCGCCTCGAGTTGGTAATCGCACCGTTCGAGAAAGCGGTTGAGGGGTTCGAGAATGAGAGCACGTCCGAGGGAAGGACGGACGATTAATTGACCCTGACGAAAGCGCCATTGAAATTGCCATTCGTAAGAAGCGGCTTTGACTTCCCCGGCGATGTGTCCCTGTTGCCACGATTGCTGTGTAATGCGGACGTAAGCGGTTGTTTCTGGAAAACTCATGAACGATTATCAATGAACGGCGATCGCGGAATCCCGAAAAATGAAATAATAGAATTCATTCTAAGCAAAATTCTAAAGAGAACTGATTATGAGTAACGCAACGGTGGCCTGGATTCAACAGTTGGGGACGGCAGGAGAAGATGATGCTTACGATCTTGCTGTGGACTCGGAAGGGAATATTTATGTGACTGGCTATACATCCGGTGCTTTAGCGGGCGAGAATCAAGGCGGGAATGATGCCTGGATTGCCAAGTACAATGCAGAAGGCCAGCAGCTTTGGGTTCAGCAGTTAGGCACTGCGGGGGAAGATGAATCCAATGGCATTGCGATCGCCCCGGATAACAGCATTTATATTTTGGGTTACACCTATAGTTTCGATGGCAATGACACTCAAATCGCCAAGACATGGCTAGCAAAATATAATTCTGAAGGCAAGCAAGAATGGCTCAAACCCCTCGCGGAAATTCATCCTCAAATTCCCAACAGTATCGGAGTTGATGAAAAGAATAATATTTACATTACCGGATATGCCGTGCCCGCAGAAGGGGATTGGGAAGCGTGGCTGGCAAAATACGATTCCATGGGAGTACGGTTGTGGTGGACTCCTCTGGGGAAATATCACGAAAACGCTTCGACAACGCTAGCAATTGGTTCGGAGGTCAGTCCTCATACGGGACGCACCTATATTAACGTTTACGTGGCGGGCAATACTTCAATGCCGATTGCCGGACAGGAAGCCATGTCCCATGCTTGGATTGCCCGTTATAGCGGCGAAGGCATTCAAAAATGGATCT
This sequence comes from Cyanobacteria bacterium P01_E01_bin.42, assembly GCA_039194995.1. Classification (GTDB taxonomy): domain Bacteria; phylum Cyanobacteriota; class Cyanobacteriia; order Cyanobacteriales; family Spirulinaceae; genus CCY15215. The sequence continues at coordinate 15,938 of JBCCVR010000059.1, forward strand.
TTCCTTTAGGAGATGCGACGGAAACCGGATGCAATGATATCGCGATCGATCGCCAAGGCTATGTTTATGTTTCCGGCTATACCGAGGGAACGATGGGAGAGGAAAATGCAGGGGGGAATGATGCTTGGGTGGCAAAATATAGCGATGCGGGGGCGCGAGAATGGGTTAAACAGCTTGGCTCTCGGGACGATGAGGAATCGACGGGAGTCGCGATCGACGAGGAGGGGAATGTATATCTCGCGGGCTTTACTTTTGGGACGATGGGGGAAGAAAATGCAGGAGAGTCCGATGCTTGGGTGGCTAAATACGATACCGATGGCACGCAACATTGGATTAAGCAAATCGGTACCTCTGGGGAGGATGGTTGCAATGCCGTCGCTTTGGACGTTCGGGGCAATATTTACATCACTGGCTATACGGATGATGCCATGGAGGGGGAAAATGCCGGACATTACGATGCGTGGCTGGCAAAATTAGAGCAATCTTAAAGATAGTAAGATGGCGCGATCGCTTTTCTTGAAATCCAAAACTAAGGGAATTTCACCAACTCCCTCTAAACTGTAGAGCTTTTCACAAAACAAATCACAGATCGAACAAATTCGAGAATAATTTCATAAAAAGTGGAGGTGAGAAAACCTACCTCCAATGAAACAAGATTTGGCATCGATTACCGCAACTGTTCCAGCAATTGTGTTTTTGCAGTCTCCAAAGCCTCCGCCAACTTACTCGGATCGCGGCCTCCGGCTTGTGCTAAATTGGGACGACCGCCACCGCCTCCGCCGCAAATCTTGGCAATACTGCCGATAAATTTACCCGCTTGCAGTTTCTTTTCCTTGTTAACTTTCGGACTGAACGCAGCAACTAAACTCACCTTACCTTCTGCGGGAATTGAACCTAAAATTACGGCACTTTCCCCTAATTTTTGTTGCAATCGTTCCGCCGCCGTTTGTAACGCCTTGGGGTCGAGTTCTCCCATATTAGCAACCAATAATTTAAACTCCCCAACTGCCTCCGCTTGGGATAATAATTGGTCGGATTTGGCGATCGCCAGTTCATTCTTAACCGCTTCTAATTCCTTCTGCGCCGCTTTTAAATCCTCCTGTAATTTCGTGACCCGATCGCACACCTCCTCTGGCTGAGATTTAAAGCGATCGCTCAACTCTCGCACCACCTTATCTCGCACGTTCAAATATTCCAAAACCGCAGGACCCGCCACCGCTTCAATGCGTCGCACTCCCGCCGAAATTCCCGACTCGGACATAATCTTAAACAGTCCGATTTCTGCCGTATTTTTAACGTGGGTTCCGCCGCACAATTCCATCGAAACTCCGGGGACATCGATGACGCGCACCACCTCCCCATATTTCTCGCCAAACATGGCCGTTGCACCCTTCAATTTTGCCTCGTCCAAGGACATCAATTCTACGTCCGTACCGTGCGCCTCGGCGATCCAAGTATTAATTTGTTCCTCAACTTGCTGTAACTCTTCCGATGTCACGGAACGGGATAAATGAAAGTCAAAACGCAGGCGATCGAAGGCGACTAAAGAACCTGCTTGAGAGATGGATTCATCCACATACTTTTTCAAAGCGGCTTGTAACAAATGGGTTGCAGTATGATTGGCTTGAGCGCGACGACGACAGGCGCGATCGATCGTTGCCGAAACCTTTTCACCCGATCGCAAATATCCCCGTTCCACGCGACCGTAATGGATAAACATACCCGATTCTTTCTGGACATCTTCAACGCGAACCACCAGATCGTCACCAGAAAGATAACCGCGATCGCCAATTTGTCCCCCAGATTCTGCATAAAATGGCGTGCGATCTAATACCACCTGTACTTCCGTCCCGGCATTGGCAACACCGACGGTTTTCCCATCTACCAGAACCGCCTCAATTGTTACTTTTGCCTGTGCCTCCGTATAGCCTAAAAACTCTGTAGGATGGACTTTTTCCGCTAATCGATCTAAACTTTCTTGTACCGTGAGATCGATCGTTTCGTGCGCCCCTTGGGAAATTGCGATATCCTCTTCCCGCGCTTTCTCGAAACCTTCAAAATCGATCTCTAGACCTTGTTCTGCCGTAATTTCTTGAGTTAATTCCAAGGGAAAACCATAGGTTGCGTAGAGGTCATAGGCAATGCGACCATCAATAATATTCTTGCCTAGGCTTTTTACCTTCTCGATAATTTCTTGCAGTAACTTTTCTCCTCTTTCTAAAGTCTTACCAAAACGAATTTCCTCATTTTTTAACTCATCCTTAACTATCTGCGATCGCTCTCGCACATCAGGATAGGCATCTTCAGAAAGTTGTATCGCCGTTTCGGCAATTTCTCCTGTAAATTCTCCCTCAATTCCCAATAAGCGACCGTGACGAACGACCCGACGAATGAGACGGCGCAGAACGTAACCGCGACCCACATTAGAAACGCTAATTCCGTCGGTAATCATGTGAACCACAGAACGGACGTGATCGCCGATTACTTTCAGAGATGTTTTCGTTTTTTCATCGGCTTTGTTGTAGTCGATCTTAGCAATTTCCGCCGCTGTTTTAATAATCGGAAAAATCAGATCGGTCTCATAATTGTTGGGTACGCTTTGCAAAATTTGAGCCATGCGTTCCAACCCCATACCCGTGTCGATATTTTGCTTTTCTAAGGGGGTTAAATTGCCTTCAGCATCCCGATTGTATTGCATGAAAACGAGATTGTAAAACTCGATAAACCGCGTGTCATCTTCGAGATCGATATTTTCGTCCCCTCTTTCCGGATGAAAATCATAGTAAATTTCCGAACAAGGTCCGCAAGGTCCCGTGGGTCCGGAAACCCAAAAATTATCCTCGTGTCCCATGCGCTGAATGCGATGTGCGGGAATGCCGATGATATCCCGCCAAATAGCAAAGGCTTCATCATCTTCTTGGAATACGCTGGGGACAAGGCGATCGCGAGGCAATCCAAAGACTTCCGTAGAGAGTTCCCACGCCCATTTTATGGCCTCTTCTTTGAAATAATCCCCAAAGCTAAAATTACCCAACATTTCAAAGAATGTATGATGCCTCGCCGTTCGCCCCACATTTTCAATATCATTCGTACGGATACATTTTTGTGAAGTAGTAGCGCGGGGTTGTGGGGCTTTTTTTTGTCCGAGAAAAATCGGTTTAAAGGGCAACATCCCGGCGATCGTTAGCAGCACCGTGGGATCTTCGGGAACGAGAGAAGCACTGGCTAAAATTTTATGTTCTCGTTGGGCATAAAAATCTAAAAATTGTTGTCGGATGTCGGCACCCGTTAGAAATTTCGGTTTAAAAGTCATTGTCTTAGGAATACAACTTTGTTGGCTTTTCCAATATTGTGACATTTTTACCGAATCTTGGGATAGCGATCGCAAGATTTCCCGCAAGTTTGCTCCTGCCCCTTCTCCTGTATCTTCATTGTGAGACTCTAACTCTCACATCTACTGCAAAATCCGTCGCTTCCGCCGCCACGATATCAATTTGATAATCCCCCGATCGCGATGCCTCAACTTCCCATAACACCACCTTTTCCGCCTCATCCATCAATCGACCATCGGGATAGCGAATATTCATCGTTGCGCGACCGGACTGCATTTCCGCCGAGAGAGTTTGCCCTTGTTCTACAAATACTAGATAGCGCTTGACGCGATCGGGGGAAGTTGTACCAAACAATTGAATTCTCGATCCTTCAACATTGGCAGAAACCTCCACGGGTTCTACATCATAACGGGGTTCTGTCGCTTGGGGAGGGGTTGAGGAAGGGGATGGGAGAGTAGGCGGATCGGGAGCAGGGGAAACAGGGGGAACGGGAGAAACGGGGGGAGTGGGGGAAGCATCGGGAGAGGGGAAGGGTTCGGGGGTAAATACGGGTTCGGGACGCGGATCGGGGGTGAAAATGGGATCGGGGATGGCCGCGGGAGAGGGTGTTGGCTCGGGTTCGGGGGCTGGTTCGGGAGTTGGTTCGGGAGTCGGTTCTGGTGCGGGAGGCTCGGGATCGTTCAAAACTAAGGTTAAACGATAGCGATAATTGTTTCTCGACACATTGGGAATTGCCGAAAGCTCGATCGCGTATTCCCCGGTTTCCGATAACTGACCTTGCCAGCTTTGAATATCTTTTGTATCGGTACTTAATATCTGGCCCCTCGGGTTGAAAATGGTCATCCAGACCCCTCCACTTCTGGCGATCGCTTCCAATGTTTGCCCCTGCTGGCCCAAAAACCGATAGCGTACTCGGTCTTCTCTCTTATCTAACCCATATCGTTCTGTAAACGGTTGACCCGTAGAAATAACAATACTGCGTTCCGTGAGTTGAGGCGGATCCGCAGTGGGCGAGGGTGTGGGAGAAGGGGAAGGCGTGGGAAACGGGGAAGAAGGGGGAGAGGGAGAAGGCAGAGGAGAAGGGGTCGAGATAACGGTTTCCTCATCTTGGAGCGATCGCGATCTCAGCCACCACGTCACCAACCCCCAAGAGCCAACCCCCGTCACCAAACTGATGGCAAGGGTCATGACGAGCAAAAGCAGGGGATCGAAACGGCGTTTTGAGGGTTGAGGAATCGCAGGTTGTTGCGCTGCAAGGGTTTGAGCGGTTTTCGGGGGAGGATTGCCCCCAACAGCGACCGTCGCCACTTGAGAAAATTCGGCGGGAGGGGGTTGGGTGGGAACAAAATCCCCTTGTAATGCTTGCAATACAGACGTTACCGAAGCATAGCGATCGCTCGGTCGCTGACTCAACATCTTTTGTAAAACCGTCCCCAAAGGCTCGCTAATCTCGATCCATTGTCGCCAATCCCATGCTAAATTCTCCTCATCGAATAAATCCCTCGGTTCTCTCCCCGTCATCAAAACCACCATTGTCGCCGCCAAACTGTAGAGATCGCTGCTGGGATATGCCTCCCCTCGTTGGAACTGTTCGCTCGGAGAATAACCGACTTTGCCCACCGCCGTCGCCCCCTGGGGACGATGGGGAGATTGAATCAGAGTAACCAGTTCTTTAACGACCCCAAAATCGATCAAGACGGGTAAACCATCCCCCTCCCGCACAATGATATTTTCCGGGGAAATATCCCGATGAACGATCCCCTGAGCGTGAAGATAGTCCAATACCGGAAGAATCTGCTCTAATAATTGCCGGACTTCCCCTTCACCAAAACGCTCCCCCATGGCCAAACGCAATCTCAGTAATTCCCGCAGGGTTTTGCCTTCAATGTAATCTTGTACCAAAAACCAACTCCCCTCCTCCTCAAAAGTGGCGCGAAACTGGGGAATTTGGGGATGTTGCAGGTGATAGAGAGTCGCTCCTTCTCGTTGAAATAACTCCCGGGACTTGGCGAGAATGTCCGGGGACGAGCGATCGGGAATAATTTCTTTGAGGGCGCACAATTCGTTAAAACGTCCCGTATCTTCGGCGAGGTAAGTGCGGCCAAACCCTCCCCGACCCAAAATTTTTTTCAGGCGGTAGCGGCGATCGAAGAGTTTATCGGGGGTAAAGGACATGGGGCTAGGAAGATGGGAAATTTTTTGAGCGGAGGCATTCCGGGAATATCTTTCTAAATTTTGCCTCCTTCGGTGCCGTTTGGGGGAAAAATTACCTAGGATTTTTCAGTAATGCAATTGCGAATTATTTGCAACTCTTAACAGATCTCGCTCGGATTTCAACATAAAATCTTTAGCATTTCCTTTTCATCAAGTCTTTAACAAACTTTCGTTATTCTTTATAAAAATAAATCCTCTCATAACATAATCTGAATGGTAAGATGACGTGAAATGAGGTTCTATTAATTTGCCGTGAGCCGTATTGCAACTGTTAATCTTCAGCCAATGCTGACCCCTCTTTCCGATAATAATCGCCTTCGGTTATTTTCGGGTTCGGCGAACATTCCCCTCGCGCAGGAAATTGCTCGCTATTTGGGGATGGATTTGGGTCCGATGATCCGCAAGCGTTTTGCGGATGGAGAACTCTACGTTCAAATTCAAGAATCGATTCGAGGGTGTGATGTCTATTTAATTCAGCCGTGCAGCTCTCCTGTTAACGATCGCTTAATGGAATTGTTAATCGTGATTGATGCCTGTCGTCGCGCTTCGGCGAGGCAAATTACGGCGGTTATTCCCTATTATTGTTACGCGCGGGCCGATCGCAAAACTGCCGGAAGAGAGTCGATCGCCGCGAAATTAGTCGCCAATTTAATGACCGAAGCCGGAGCAGATCGCATTGTGGCGATGGACTTGCACTCGGCTCAAATTCAAGGCTATTTCGATATTCCCTTCGATCACGTTTACGGTTCTCCCGTATTGCTGCAATATCTGCAAAGTAAAAATTTGCACGATCTGGTGGTGGTTTCTCCAGATGTTGGCGGGGTGGCGCGAGCGAGGGCATTTGCAAAGAAGTTAAATGATGCACCCCTTGCCATTATCGACAAACGTCGCCAAGCTCACAATGTTGCCGAGGTTATGAACGTGATCGGCGATGTGAGGGGAAAAACGGCGGTTTTAGTGGATGACATGATCGACACTGCGGGAACGATTACCGAAGGGGCGAAATTTTTACGGGAAGAAGGGGCGCGTCAGATATATGCCTGCGCGACTCATGCGGTCTTTTCTCCTCCTGCGATCGAGCGTCTTTCGAGTGGGGTTTTTGAGGAAGTTATTGTTACCAATACGATTCCTGTTCCCGATGCCAAACGATTCGAACAGTTAAAGGTAATTTCCGTCGCTAATTTGATTGGCGAAACCATTTGGCGAATTCACGAGGATAGTTCTGTTAGTAGTATGTTTCGTTAATTCACCGTGTAATTATCGATAACTTATTAATTATCGATGTAGGGTAATTGATAAAAAAGAGGGTTAAAGATTAACTCTCTTTTTTAAGAATAATGTGGCGATCTGACGTTAAGCTAAATGAACGATGGCAGATTTATTTGATAGGATTGAAACCGCCTTACCACTCTTCATTGATTGAGTTGAATCTCCATACCACCAGTGGATGATTCATTCCTAAACCATACCTTACTGGTATTACCACAACTGTAAGTTTGGGTTGTAACGTTTGCAGGTGGCATTGTAGCTTTTAAGTCACAGCAAGTTCCTGCAACAATATTTATAGTTATGGGTTCGCTTGGAGACTGATTGGTATAAGTGACAGTAAAGCTAGATATACTAGAATCTAAGTTCAAAATTCCCTCGCCTAAAGGCGTTAGAGTTAGGAACTGGCTCGATTGGTTAATCATTTTCGATTGTCCTCATTTTGTAGGAAGTTATCGAACAGTGGCTGCTGAGCATATATTATTCATGGTAAAAAATGACTGTAGGCTGGAAGTATCTAGTCAAAATCTTTAGGGAATAGACACATACTCACTATGGGTTATTGCCTCAGTATGGATTCTGATTGGTCTTTGAAGAAACAAATTTTTATGCCCAATATCGAGTTTTACATCGAACTTTAGCGACTTACTGAGTAACACTAATCTCTACACTGGCATCAGAAGTTTCGTTTTTGAAGAAAATTTTCCAGACATAGCCACCCTCATAAGTTTTAGTCACTACTACTCCGGGAGGAATTGTGATAGGTATTTTAGGGCTTGTTCCTGCTGCATATAATACAACCGTTACGGGATGAGTTGGAGAGAGATTGGTATATGTTACTGAGAAGAGAGGAATGGTGGGATTAACATCTAAAACACATTCTCCTTCCGGACAGAGAGTGGCACAAGTTCGGGGTGGAGGGGTAGGGGGAGGCACTGGAACGGGAATCGGAGATTGCAGCCCGCATCGATCGGTTGGTGGCTTCACAATCGGTTGAGGAACGGGGGATGGCGATACTGGAGTAATAAAGGGACTGGGATGATTCAAATAGGGCTGCACCGGAGTGCTATAGGGATGGCAACCACAGAGTGGTTGTGGATAGTAGCAAGGAGATGGCTGCAAATAGTAGTTATAAGGTGATGGTGGGTAGCAATAGGGAATTGGCCATCCAAAGTGGTAATTTGCTTGAGCATGATGGTGGTGCACGTTCTTGCCTCTAATAGATTTGATTCTTTCGACTCGAACTAGACTGGGTGACGACTATCTTCTCTAAAACTACTTGAAAACCCTTCAATGCAGATGTGACAGAGCTTTTACGAAACCTAAATCAAAATGACTAAGCTATTGAGGTGAACCCGGGATAGTTTTCCCGGGTCACCTACTAGCAAGTGCTAAGCTCGAGCATTCTCAGGCTGACAACTATACTAAAAAGTGAACATAACGGCCAAAGGTGTGGTCGATATTTACTCACTTAAGCAAACTTTATCCCTGAGATACCTTCACTGTAACAGTAGCAGGATTATCTGTAGGAGCGCTAAAGGTTACAGAATTAATACTTCCACAGTTATAGGAAAAGACCTGATCCTTAGCAGATGCTGAAATAATGGAAGTCTGTGGCGAAATACAACCTCCGCCAATATCAACAGAAGCAGATGCATTTGGAGAGGAGTTGCTATACTGAGCAGTGAAGACACTGGCATCTGGATTAAGCGTGACAATTTTCGAGTTGCCGGGGTCTAACGTGAAATTTGCGGGGCTGGGGGTTCCACCTGCAAAAGCAACTTGAGAGCTAAAAGCAAACACGACAACTGCAAAGAAAGCAGCAAAAATCTTGAAAGCACTTTTCATCGTTTTCTCCTTGAGAACTGATTGGACTAGAGAACATGTGGAGGTAGGCATTAACTATGTATTACATCTGTGCTATGATAATCTCCGATCGTAAGATGAAGAGAACGCACTGAATCTGACTTGCAAAAAATGAGAGAGAACCTTTTGCAATTGAGGATCGCTCCCGGTTCTCTTTGGAAGCAAGATATCCTTCTTTCAGATTTGCTTGGAAATGCGATCTCAAACAATTGGAACATTACAGAACAGAATGTTGAAAAACATAATCAAGCCTCCTTGTTTTTGATATTTCAATTCGTAAAATGAGTAGCCAAATCGCCTTCAATCGAATTGATATTATTTATTTAAACCTTCCGATTACTGAGTTTCCGACTGAGATTGACCGACTTGGTTCTGACTTATTTCTGACTTGCTAATGAGTAGCTAAATCACCTTCAATCGAACTGGCATCATGCAGTGAAACCTATTGCTTGCTGAGTTCTCGACTGGGATTACCTGACTTGTTTCTGACTTTTAACCTATGAAAATACCTGTCATTGCGTTGAATGCTTCCCGATATCCAAAGCCGAGATTCCCAAGGATACGATCTCCGAAACGATCGATGCCACTTCCTCCTCCAACTTTTTTAACCCTGCGATCGCATCTCTAAAAATAATCCCAACCCGTACCGATATACCCAAACTCAAACAAACTCGGATGCAAAATTTCTGCTAAGATTTCCAACGAATCTACCAAGCGCGGTCCCGGACGATTAAAATAAGCATTGCCATCAGTGACGTAAACGCGATCGCTCTTGACTGCTTTTAATTCATTCCATCCTGAATGCTGTTTTAAAACCTGCGATTCTTCCCGCGTTCGTTCCAAGTCGAAACCGCAAGGCATAATGACAATAATATCGGGATCGGCTTGTTGTAGATCTTCCCATTTGAGATAAGGAGAATGCTTTCCCGTTTCCCCAAATAACGGTTTTCCCCCAGCCAATTCGATGAGTTCGGGAATCCAATTTCCCGCCCCCATTAGAGGTTTCATCCATTCTAAAGCGACAACGATAGGTAAATTTTCCGAGGCTAAAGATTGCGTGTTTTTTTGACAGAGTTCGACCCTTAATTGGAGTTGTGCGAGCGTATTTTGAACGGGAATATTAAAGATTTTTCCCAGTCGTTCGATATCGTCCCAAACTTCGCTCAATTTGTTGGGTTGAAGAGAAATAACTTGCGCTTCGATTTGGGTTAATTCTTTTAATGCACGTTCGACTTCTCCCACGCTTACCGCACAAACATCGCATTGGTCTTGAGTTATGATGTGAGTGGGTTTGATTTGGGCGATCGCATCGGCATCCACTTCGTAGATACTCAGGGCTTTTTTAAGCAATTCTTGCACGTCGCGATCGATTTCGCCGCTCGGTTTATTGCTATTAAGCCGTGCGGTCGTACAAACGGGCAAATGTCGGACTTCTGGGGGATAATCGCATTCGTGCGATCGGCCGGCTAAAGATTGCGTTAATCCCAAAGCAGCAACGAATTCTGTTGCTGCGGGTAGTAAAGAAATAATTTTTGGGCTGGTCAGATCGATCATTTTATGAAGGTCTTAATTTTATAACCGACTCTCAGTAATAACTCTGGAAACATTGTATAGCTTTTGATGAACTTTTGATTAGTATTTGTAGACTGTTTTTTCATTTCCATCTCAATCTTTTCAGAGATTAAACTTTTATCAATTTTCAAAAAATCGAGAACGTTGTTCATTTCTCTTTCAAAATTACCGACCAATTTCTCATAAGTAAGTTCGTGATATTCTAAGTCATTCTCCTTTAAAAAAACTTTCCAACGTTGATTTTGATCTTTCAATTTTTGCTTCCAATCATAGATATTTAAAGGTTTGAATTTGAGGATAGGTTTCTCTTTATTCTCACTGTTTTTATTTTTAGTATTTTTGCCTTTCTCCCAAACTTTTGTTTGCAGTGCAATTGATGTCGATACGGCTTGTGCCAGTATATTTTCTCTCCAAATATAGATAAATTGTAAGTTGGGAAAAACAATATTCAATATCTCTAGATCTTGTTTATCTTTAAATTGAGGAACTTTCTTGGCCATTTTCAGGAACTCATACATCTGCCACCAGTGCATTTTTATGCCAAAGACACCATTATCTGTTCTACCTTCTTGAAAAATAAGATTACAGTAATTCAAAAAATTATCGCTGTTTTCTTTAAGTTTTAAGGGTTCTATTTTGACTCTGTGATGAAAATATTCTTCGGGATTACCGCAACATCCCAACTTTTTAAGAGATCGACCTAAAAGGGTACTTCCAGAACGTCCGGTGGAACAAATAATATAACTTTGCTTTATGTTTTTTCGTTCTTCTAAAAAATCCATAAGATTGATTTCTCATCTAAGTTGAAATTCGTAAAGCTCCATTCAATGATACAGAAATTCTATCCGTTCGATCGCGATTATAGTAGAGATTGCTGGCAAAGACAAAGTATAAAAGCCTTATTCATCAGAGCGAACACCTCAACATCGTTTAAATCAATCGATTATTCTTGCCTTGCGGATGCCTTCTGCGAACGAGTTCTGAATATTCTTGCTCTAGCTTATCTTTCATCCCCGCAACTTCCAAGAAATAGTCATCGTGCCGGAGCCGATCGGCGACAGAGATAGCCAACTCCAAATCCTTATTATAATTGGCGATCGGCCAAACATACACATAGCCCAACTGAACAAACAACCAAACAGCAGCACGGGGAATTTCTGGCTCATCATCCAGATCGGTATTAATTCCTTTCAACCATGCTTCGCGGAGTTTCGTTGAATCCATCAAATCGCTCAACCAATCGGCTGCACAATCGTTATCATAGGCTTCAATACCCCACATTCCCATAACATACCTCCCAAAAAAATAGAGAATGTATCGATCGCCATCCTCCATTTTAGCTAGGATCGAGTATCATCTCTTGTCCTCTCTCCCAATTTTCATTTTTTTACAAAGCACGGAATAGATAAGAATGAGATGCGTTAGTGACAGTGTAACGCATCCCACAAGATCGGCGATCGCGATTACTGGGTACACTCAACTTTGCAAGTCTTAAAATCTGCTCGGTTCGGGTTGCGCACCACTTTTGTAAAGCCACTGGCTAAACCGCGACGATTCTGGAAAATGTACTCTTCTAGGACGGGGAATTGATTGTCCGAGACGTATTCTGTAGCTGTATACAAAGTACAATTGACAAGGGGGCCGATCTCTGTTTCGCTAAAGTCTCCACTGACAATTTCAACTTTGTACATTCCGGCACTTTCATCTACCGAATCTTCTATTGTTAAGGCTTCAATCGTATCGGTCTCACTACTCGATAGATCGGTAAAGCCTGTTAGTCCATCATTAACATCTCTCAGGATACACGCGACATTACACGTATATTTCCCTGTAATGTCTAGGTCGCCGCACTTGGGTGCTGCATTGGCAGGTGAGTTTGTGCCGAATAGGAAACCGACAGCCAAAACGAGCACGAGCAGAAGGTTTGAGAGGAAATAGCGTCTGATTGTATTCATTGTTTTACCTCAATTTATACTGATGGATTGAAAGCGATCGCATCGATCGCACTGTGGAAAAGCCTACAACAAAAAGTAGGGCTGTTTGACTGCAAATTATCGATCTCGTTTTTCGTTTTGGATAAAGAAATTAAGCAAAATTATCAAAATCTATGTTTGTCCTCAGAGTTTGCTAGTCTGAGAAGGGCAATGACATTGATGTGGTTGATTTTGTCGCTCCAGACTTCGACCCCTTCGCAACCCTCTACTCATGAGCTATTGCTTGAACCCGCAATGCCGAAAACCCGAAAACGCCGAAGCCGTTAATTTTTGTCAGAGTTGCGGTGGCAGAATTTTGCTGCGAGATCGCTATCGGGCAATTAAGCCGATCGGTTCGGGGAGTTTTGGCAAAACTTTTCTGGCGATCGATGAAGATAAACCCTCGAAACCCTATTGCGTCATCAAACAATTTTCTCCCCAAGCGCGAGATCCCGACTCGATCGAAAAAGCCTCGGAACTCTTTGCCCGAGAGGCAACCCGCTTGGATGAATTGGGAGACCACGATCAAATCCCTAATCTATTTGCTCACTTTTATCAAGACAAAGAACAATATCTCGTTCAAGAATTTATTGAAGGAGAAAATTTAGATGCGGTTTTAAAACACAAAGGAAAATTTGACGAGACACAAATTCGCGAATTTCTCAATAGTTTGCTGCCCGTTCTGCAATTTATTCACGAACGGAAAGTCATTCATCGCGATATTAAATTAGAAAATATTATTCAGCGCAAAACGGGAGAATTAGTCCTAGTCGATTTTGGTGCGGCGACAGCAAATAGTGCGACGGCTTTAACGGGGACGGGGACAGTTATCGGGACGATGGGCTATGCACCGCCAGAACAAATTTTGGGTAAACCTACCTATGCCAGCGATCTTTACAGTTTGGGTGTCACCTGTTTGTGCTTGCTGACGGCAATGGATCCTTTGGATATTTACGATCCTGAAGAGGAGATTTGGCGATGGCGCGATCGCGATATTAACCCGGTTAGCGCGGAACTGGGCTATATTCTCGATAAAATGGTGGAAAGTACCCGTAGAGAGCGATATCGTTCGGCAGGAGAAATCTTTCAAGCTCTAAATCCTGTAATTGAAGATCCGACAATCCCCGTTTCTCCCCACCAAGGCGCGATCGCAAATCCAGCACCTCACCTCACTTGGACGAAATATCGCGAGTTTGCGGGCCACGAACATCACGTTTATTCCCTCGCATTTAGTCCAAAAGGGAAAGTCTTGGCGAGTGGCAGTCGAGATAGCACGATTAAATTATGGTCTTTATCCACAGGACAACTGCTGCAAACGTTACAGGGTCATTCGACTTGGGTGAATGCCGTCGCTTTCGATCGCACCGGACAAGTTCTCGCGAGTGGCAGTGGGGATAAAACGATTAAATTATGGTCGATTGGCACGGGACGGCAAATTCAAACGATTTCCGGGTACTCTCATTCCGTCGATTCTCTCGATTTTAATGTCAACGGACGCATTCTCGCTTGTGCGGGGGATGGGAAAACCGTCACGGCGAGATCGACGAAAACCGGGAAAGTTCTCCAAGTTCTCGCAGGACATGAGGGTTATGTGAATTGCGTGGCATTTAGTCCCACGGGCAATATTGCGGCTAGTGCCAGTTGCGATCGCACCGCGAGACTGTGGAATGTGAAAACGGGGCAGCTATTGCACGTTTTTGTCGGTCATGAAGGGTGGTTAAATGCAGTGGTTTTTAGTCCCGATGGGGAATTGCTGGCTACGGGAAGCGTCGATCGCGCGATCGCTCTGTGGTCGGTGCGATCGGGAAACCTCTTACAAAAATTTTCCGGGCATTTGAGTAAAGTCTATTCTCTGGCATTCAGTCCGGACAGTCAATGGCTCGTCAGTGGTGGAGGAGATGGCATGAAGTTATGGTCGGTGAAAACGGGGCAGGTACTCTCCGGACTGGGAGATGATTCGGAGGAAATTTATACGGTTGCCTTTAATCCGGAGGGAAATATTCTCGCAGGGGGCGGACAGAATAAGATTTTTTTATGGAAGATAGAGACATGATACAGAAATCTAGGCTTGACTCCGGGACAAGGCGATCGCGACAGTTCCAGACAAGATCGATTAAAATTGACGACAACAGAGAGCATCTACTGATTTTATAAGCATTATTTTATTTGAAGGCCTAAATCATGCTGTACTCTACTCAATTTGCTCAATAATGTACCGTTCTTTTCCCCACTTAATCCTCTTTCTCCTAACATTGAGAGCGATCGCCTCAATTGCAAGAAATATGGGTAATAATATTGGCCAGTAATTTAGCCCAAGATAGTGAGGTTCTGCAAGCTCCTCTGCTCCCTTGTTGTTCCAACGTCACTCGAGTGCAATCGACGGAGGGGAATCCCCTGTTGTCATACTCTTCCATCCTTGAAAAATACGGCTTGCGATGATGCAATATACCTACAAACCGATACTATTGCTTGCACTTTGGGGATGGTTTGCAGGTTCGTTGATGCCTGTTTTCTCAGAAACTAAAGGCAATAGCGCGCTTGATTTTATTCCTCCCGAAACAGCGATCGCTCGTCCCCATACTGTGGGAGGAGATCCTTGTAATTGCATGAAAGATATGCAAGAGGAAACACCGTTAACGCCCTTAATTCCTAAATTATCAAACTTATCAAAATCCATTCAAAGCAATAAATCGGACTGTCTTTCTCTGCCATCATCTGCCTCTCATTTGCTCAAACGATGCAATCCCGATCTAGAAGGCAATCCCCATCGAGGTGGCTTGACGAGTAATGCAATCCCCTCATTCTTTGTCTACGTTCCCAACACAACGGCAACCGTTGGCGATTTTCTCCTCCTCGAACATCTCGAAAATGGCGGTATCAAAGAACTCCATCATCATGAATTTCCTTTACCCGTAGAGTCTGGAATTGTTCGCATCCCTTCTCCCATCGCCTTAGAAGAGGGTAAAACCTATGAGTGGCATTTTGCCATCATTTGCAATTCTGAAAATCCCAGACAGTGGGCCGATCGCGGTACCGATGTTGTCGCCGTGGGTATGGTTAAGCGAATTTCACTCCCTTCACAATTGAGAAATCGCCTCGATCGCGGCGGCGCGATCGCCAAATTAGAAATTTACGGCGAAGCGGGATTATGGTATGACTTTTTTGCCCTATTAGCGGAAAATCAACCGCAATCGCCCATCCTGCGGGAAGCATGGCGAATCATCTTAACTGGGGAATTCGGTCAAGAGAGTCCAATTCCTCAAGCCCCAATCCTCCCTTGCTGTTCGACCATTGCCAGAGATAATTAGAAGGTGACGGGCAAATGCGATCGTCCGTTGTTTCCAGACTGAAAAAGCAAATCGATTCAGCGATCAATTCATGGAAATTACCTTCGCCTTTATTGTTGGACTGTCGATCGGGTTGGGGATTTTTGCCTTCGGGCAATATCAATTTAACCGCAAAGCGCAACACATTCTAGCTTTATTGCCTCGCCGTGCGGAAGTTGAATCCTCTCTCCCCATTTTGTCTCGCTTGCGCGGGGCGGTAAACTTGCTGACGCGATCGCATCAGGAACTCGAAGAACAATTACAACACCTACAAGCCGCGATCGATATTGCTCCGGTGGGTTATCTGCAAATCGATCGCTGGAATCATCTGCTCTGGTGCAATCCCTATTCGCGAAATCTTCTCAAGATCGATCGCTGGAATCCCGATCGCCAACGCTTATTATTAGAATTGGTTCGCTCCTACGAATTGGATCGCCTCATCGAACGAACCCGCAGAAAACAACAGCCCCAAGAACAAGAATGGGCCTATCAGAGCGTGCCATTATCGGAAGAAACTACCTCAGCGCAAGATTATTGCGTCGTTTTGCGCGCTTCGAGCGTTCCCTTACCGGAAGGGCAAGTCGGGGTTTTTTTACAAAATCGGCAACCCATCATCGAAGCGATCGACTCCCGCGATCGAGTGTTTTCGGATTTAACCCACGAACTGCGAACCCCCTTAACCTCCATCTATCTCGTCGCGGAAGCCCTGCAAACTCGCGTCGATCCTTCCCTAAAAACTTGGGTCGATCGCATTATCGGGGAACTCGATCGCCTGATGGCACTCATCGCAGATTCCTTAGATGTAGCCCAACTTCAGCAGCCATCGGAAACCCACCTCAATCGCCAGCCTTTAAATTTAAAAGAGCTATTATTCTCTGTTTGGCAGACTCTAGAGCCTCTATCCGAACAAAAATTCCTAACATTGGATTACTCGGGCGCAGAATCTTGCCAAATTTTCGGCGATCGCGATCGCTTGGTGCAAGTTTTTCTCAATATACTGGATAATAGCATCAAACACAGTCCCGATCGCAGTACCATCCGGGTTGAGGTCACAACCTGTCAGTCAGTGACAGCACCAAGCGATCCTAACTCTTGGATTACAATTAACGTGATCGACTCGGGAAGCGGCTTTCATGAGTCCGACCTAGACCGAGTTTTCGAACGCTTGTATCGGGGAGATTCTTCTCGCCAAAGGAATGTTAATTCCTCACAAGTAACTTCTCTCCGTCAGGGAAGCGGTTTGGGATTAACCATTGCCCAAACGATCGTCCTCGCTCACGGTGGTACAATCGCCGCTAAAAATCATCCCGAAACTCGCGGAGCATGGTTACAGATTCAATTACCCGAATTTCATTAAATCTTAACATTTGATTGATATTACAGTCTTATAGTTGTATTTCTAGGACTTGTTCGCAAATCGCTCTGAGGAGATCGCCTCTCCTTTAAATTCGTTCAAAACAGTTTTAAAAAATGACCCTTTCTCCTTATGTTCCCCCTGCAACCAAACTCCAACGCTCTCTCAAGCAGATCGATCAAGATGTATTGCGGATGGGAACGTTAGTAGAACAGTCGTTTCGCTTAAGTCACCAAGCACTGTTTTCCCACAATTTAGAAGCGATCGGACAAATTGCCACCCTCGAGCGGCAAATCGATGCTTACTACCGTCAAATTGAACTCGATTGTGCCAAAATTATTACCTTGCAGCGTCCTGTGGCTTTAGATTTGCGACTGTTGAACGCTTTTATGCACCTCGTGCGAGATTTAGAACGCATTGGTGACTATGCGCAAGATTTGGCAGAATTAGCCATGAAATTAGCGTCTTATTCGCCTCATCCGTGTCTATCGGACATCGAGGAAATGTCGCGGAATGCTCGGGTGATGCTAGCAGCTAGTTTAATCGCTTTAACCGAATTAGATGCAACGGCAGGACGACAGGTTAAAGTGATGGACGATTTAGTTGATGATGCTTACGATCGCCTTTATCAAACCCTAGCCGAAGCCAAAGATATTAAGGGATCGGTAGAACCCATTCTATTAATGGTTCTCGTCATTCGCCACCTAGAACGGATGGCAGATCACGCAACCAATATCGGCCAGCGCGTCGCTTATATCGTTACCGGACAAAGGCAATAATAGTTATTGGTTATTGGTTCAATGAATTCAGCAGAATACGATCGCCAAATCGAGAGCGTAATGCAAATCCTGCATCGCGACCTCCCCACCCTATTCGAGCAAGATATCTCCTATGATATTTATACCTCAGATATAGATTTTCGCGATCCCGTCAATCGCTTTAAAGGAAAATTCAACTATCGCATTATTTTCTGGACATTGCGTTTTCATGCAGGTCTATTTTTTAACGAGATTTACTTTGACGTGCACGATATTAAACATCCTCAAAAAGAGAGTATTCTCGTTGATTGGACGGTGCGAGGAACGTTGCGCGTCCCTTGGCAAGCAAAAGTATTCTTTAACGGGACTTCGACTTATCAATTAACAGAAGAGGGTCTGATTTTCGATCATTGCGATCGCTGGGATCGTTCTCCTTGGACGATACTAAAACAGTTCTTTGGGAATAGTAATATTGGATGATAGACATATCTAATCAACTTGTAGTCTTTTCAACTCCTCGCACGCATGATGTAGAGAACTGGGTGCATTTTCATCAAGTCCTTGAGGACATATTTCGGTCGCCAATATTGTTGCAGATTCTTTAGCTAGTCTAATTTTATCTATTTTTTTTAATTTATTGTAATTATTATACTTTTCCCTCAAGGGGTGACAAGCAGGCTGAAAAG
>JBCCVR010000060.1:0-34023 GCA_039194995.1 Cyanobacteria bacterium P01_E01_bin.42
AAAATTTTGACTCAAAACTTTGCAAGTTTGCTTTGTCTGGCTTCATCCACTAAAACCGAGTCTACCTCGTCAAGTACGCAATAATTAAAAGGTCGCTGTACCACATCATCCATTGACGTAGCCATATTATCCCGCAAATAGTCAAATCCCAATTCGCTGTTGGTTGCATAAGTGATATCGCAACCGTAATTCTGCTTGCGTTCGAGAGGGTTCATTCCCGCTTGAATCAAACCCACCGTCAGCCCGAGGAAGCGATGCACCTGTCCCATCCATTCCGCGTCCCGTCGTGCCAAATAATCATTCACCGTGACAACATGAGCACCATGACCGGAAAGGGCGTTGAGATAGGCAGGTAGAGTAGAAACAAGGGTTTTTCCTTCCCCTGTTTTCATTTCTGCGATCTGACCTTCGTGGAGAATGATGCCCCCGAGGAGTTGGACATCAAAATGGCGCATTCCCAAGACCCGCCACCCGGCTTCTCGGACAACGGCATAGGCTTCCGGTAAAATTTCATCGAGAATGTCCCCTCGTTCGCGATCGCTCTTAGCTTTGGCAAGTTGTTCTTTAAATTCTCCGGTTTTCCCCCGTAATTCATCGTCAGAGAGTGCCTTGATTTCGTCTTCTAACAGGTTGACTTCTACCACCAGAGGCTTATATTTTTTCAGTTTGCGGGCGTTGGGGTCTCCGAGCAGTTTCTTAAACATGGCGGTTTTTAAAAGATTTGAGGAATTTCGCGATCGCGGATAACAGTTTATCCTCAATGGTATCACTTCCCTAGAACGATCCCCGATTCGGGAAACCGAATTAGTTATTGGTTATTGGCTGCTCTCCTTTCCGGAAGGGAGATTACCTCCTTTAAGGGACTGAAACGCGATCGCACCGCCGAGCCGAATATTTCGTAGAGTGTCTCGATAATATCTTCAAATGGGCTTTCCTCGTTTTCCCAATCAAAAGGAACGTCAGCCAGTTTAACGACTTTCAATAATAAACAACATCGTAAGCCAGCAATCGTTTCTTCGTATCTCAAACTGGGTTTGTAGCCCATTTCTTCGAGGCGATCGATTGCTTCTTGTGGGGATATCTCTTGCAATTCTCCTAAATCTAAGAAGAGGAAGGCGTATCCTCTCGGAGCAAGACCAATTTGATAAGGAGTCAAACCTACAAATGGTTTTGTTGTAGTTGTCTTAGCGATCGCTACCGTCATCGTCATTCTCCACTGTATTCGCAGATTCTAGCAAAGTTCGGCGATTATTAGTCGTTTTGAATGCTGTGTTGATATCTCGTGACACCCGCGATCGCTGCCAGTATGACCCAGCCAAGGGTATTGATTCGCAAATCGAAGATAGAGACATCCAAGAAATTAAAGCCGATACAGGTGATAAAAGCCACTAAAAACGTGAAGAGAATCAGACGATCGCGATCGCTAAAGGTCGAATTTATTAATAACAAAATCCCCCGCGCCAAAATCCACGCAATAATGCCACAAAATAAAACAGTCACAATGATTCCCGTTTCTGCCGCCAGCATGAGAAAAAGATTGTGAGGATGACCCAACCAAACATCTGTTGCATCTTTGTAGAGGAAAGAAAAATTTCGCAGTCCCCAACCCAAAACAGGGCGATCGCGAATCATTTCCCAACAAAATTGCCATTGCGTCATTCGCAACAAGGGTAAGGGCGGATCGGGATACATCTCCCCGGAAAGCCTCGCCCAGAGGAAATAAGGCACGACTTGGCGCAAGGATTCTCCTCCCCATGCTGGAGCAAAAGAAGCCCAAGCGATCGCCCCGGTACAAGCACTAATTCCTAATACCAATAATCGCCAGCCGATGTAAAAGGCAAATAACAAACTACCGAAAATTGCCAGCGCCCAAGCATTACGAGATTGAGCGGAAATCAAAGAAAAGGAATTGAGAAGAATCGCCCCAGATAAAAAAGCAACGACTTGCAAAGATGGTTTGCTTTTATTTTTTCGCCATTGTTGAAATGCGTCGATCCACAATCCCAACGTCAGCATTAAAACGACAACGAGATAAAAAGCCAAGACATTTGCATACATAAACGTCGAAGACATTCGCCCGGTTGGTTCGCCATAGGGAATCAAACTCCAGCCCGAAAGCGTACGCCAAAATTCCGGCGTACTCAAGCCGAGAAACATTTGCCCAAAACCGAGGAGGCAAATGGGTAGGGAAGAAAAAGTCAATAACCAAGCCAATTTTCGGAGTTGCTGGGGGGTTTGGATGAAGAGATGAACCGAACAAAACCAAAACATATAGGGGAAAAAATTGGCCATTCCCGCGAGGGCTTCGAGGGGGCGATCGGCAAAAGCGGTGCTGAGGAAGAGGAGAAGACTGAGGAGGGCAAAGACGCGGGTAAGAGGAGACTTGACGATCGCTCGCCCTGCTTGCGGCCAAACGCCAAGCGCCGCAGCAGAATAGGGAATGGCGGCAATTCCCGGAAATAGGGGCTGTAAAAATGCCCCCACTTGAAAACTATCCCACATCCACAAATCCCGGAGGTATGCCAACGACGAAGACTGTTTCGGCTTGTCCATCCTTCATCCCTCATTTTTCTTTCTATTATGCCCAACAGGGCGATCGCGTCAGGCGAATTTGGGCGAGGGCGAAGATGGTGGGAATAATGCGGCTGTAGTTGGTCGCGATCGCCCGCCAACCGAGATCGGCAAGGAAGGTTCCCCAAAGGACAGGCCCGAGGAAGGCGAAAACGGTTTTAACGGCACCCTGTCGCGCCGCGGCAACTGCCATGCCCCGTTGTGCGGTTTGTAGGGCGAGATGGTGTTGCAGTTTGGTGGCTGCGATCGCGCCCCCTTGGACGAGGGC
The DNA here is from genome assembly GCA_039194995.1 of Cyanobacteria bacterium P01_E01_bin.42. GTDB lineage: Bacteria > Cyanobacteriota > Cyanobacteriia > Cyanobacteriales > Spirulinaceae > CCY15215. Next base: position 2,840 of record JBCCVR010000060.1, read on the forward strand.
TGCCCGGGCGACTTGGTAGCGGGCGAAATGAAGGGCAAATTGCTGGGCGATCTGTCGCAAAATAAAGGATTTTAAGACGGAGTTAACGGCGATTACGCTGCTGCCTTTGAGGAGAATGGCAACGGGGTCGTTTTGCAATTTTAAGGGCAGGGGACGGGTCAAATCAGCGTCACTCAGGGCGTTTTGAACGCGATCGCTCAATTCTCGTTTATCGGAAGCGGGCAGGCGTTTCCAAATTTTTCCCATTAAATGTAAAAATATTTCCGCTTCAAGGTCTACAGTATCCATCTCGCCAGAATAGGAAATTTTGAGATAATGACAAACGCCGATGAGAATTTGGCGATAGGGAAGCGTTTGGCTTTGTCCTTTTAATACAGTCAGTCCGTCGGCAGCAAGAAAGCGAAACCGTTGTTCGAGAGAATCCAACCAAGCCATGCGATCGCGGCTTTGCACTTCCACCACGTCCGGCACTCGCAAGTAATCGATGGGGTTCAAACGCCGACAGAAGAGAATTTGGGTCAATTGTTGCAGTTCTTCTTCACTAGCGAGTTCTAGCGCGTCTCTAAGTTCGTCCAATGATTTAGTCTCCAAAACAAGTTCCCGACCTTCCCGAGTTGAGTTGTTCTATTCTACTACGCGAGCGGGAGTTGGGAGATTTGGGACGGCTCTCCGTTTTCGCGATCGCTACAATCGGAAAAGTCCAGGAGACTTTGCTAAGATGGACAAGCTCGAACGGAGAATCAATTTGGCATCTACTAACGAACCAGAACCCCCAGAATATCTCGAAGATCCGGAATCACATCCAGAACCTTGGCCAGAAGAAATATGGGCTGATAACGAAGAACAAGCAAGATACAGATGCCAAATTCTTGCCAAATCCTATCGGGTGTGTTTGATGAAAATCGAACGGCGTAGTAAGCATTCCAAACGTTGGGATTGCGTATTTCAACCTTATGAATAGAGGGATTATGACTAAATCTTTTATCGGCTTAAATAAATATCAAATCGGGATTCCTGATATTGGCTGGGCTTATTTGTTTATCGATCTCACTGCCCTCGAAACGATGCCACCCAACGAGGCGATCTCAAAATTAGAGGAAATGGGATACGAGCCGAGTTTACGATATTGGGATACTCCCGATCGCCTGCGTCCTTGCCTTCTCTTGAAAGCCGTTCAACTCACAACAGACGATGAAAAACCTTTTGATGAAGAGTTAGACCTTCTCTTTCCTTTGTTTGAAAATGCCGTGCGATCGCCGCGCAGACCTAAAAATTATCGTCCCAAACCCACCACAGAAAACGAAACGGCTCTCGTTTCAGCGTAACTAGACGATATTCAGGAAAGTAAAAATAGAAAAATCCCTCTCAATCAAGTCAAGAGGGAAAGAAATTATCAAAAATTTTTTGCTAAGTGTCCGGAATCAAGAGAATCCTTCTGTAGCAAACATTGAGAAAGTTGGACTAAATCTCCACATTTTCTTTCGGAATGCTTGGGGAATGAGGAATATAGGGAGTCCGCACTACAATCCAAAAATTCAAGGATGCGATCGCAAAAACAACAACCATCGCAACAATCGCAGAATTTGAATTTTTATTGCTCTTTGCAAGCTGTAGCAAAGCCTCAATTAGTAATTCCAAAGGATTTTTAGGAGTCTGCATTTTTCAATTTGCACTAACGACATTCCTTTGCTGTAAAAGCAGAGGATTTTTTTTTCTATTCAGAGAAAATCACCTAAGTAACTTCCGTATCTCAAGAATCCTATATTTGACAATGTTTCAACAAGATCCGTAATGGATCGGCTTCTCAATAATCAATTATCAACAATTGATTATCAACAGGGAGTTTGGTGCTGTGCGTCACATCGATTGCAATTCCTCGTCACATTCATTGCATTAATTTGTCACATTTTTTGCGGTTTGCGATCGCAATTTGTTGGCGATCTGCACTCAGACAAACAGGGCAACAATAAGAAAAGGAGAGCCAAAAAGCTCTCCACCGACCAGCAAACTTAGGAAAAGAGCGATCGCACTACACAGGTTCGGGTAACATTTCAGTCATGTGTAAGAAGCGAATGGACTGATTGCGAGCGTGAAACGCCATAAAACTCCGTGCGGCTTCAATCGGAAAAAGATTTTTCCATGCCAGCCATTCTCGCTGAATGGCACCTAATTCTAAAACCAAACTATCAGGAATACTAACGGTACAAGCATCGATAATGCGGATGGCTTCGTCAAGAAATTGTCGGGTTTGTCGATCTTGATTTGAATGGGGAACTTGTGCGGCGATCGCGGCAAAAAGTGAAGCCAAAATTTTTAATTTTTGCTGCCAATTCAAATCTTGTAGTTCTAAATCATTGGGTAAAGTTGTGGTGTGCATTATGGCATCCCTCCGCAATACAGGCTCTAATTTAATGTTCCTTGTCTTTCTCTCTTTCCACGATGTCTCTTTTTCTTCAAATCAGCCAAGATCCGTAATGGATCGGCTATTCAGTTAGCAATTATCAACAATTGATTATCAATGTTTTCAACCGTTCCGACGGATAGAGAGGAACTGGCGATCGCGATCGCCGTTACTCCACTACCATCCGTCTCGATCTACAATCGATCTTGCACGATGGGTCAAAATACGCTATGGCAACGCTGAAAGCATCTAAATTAGGATTGAGTCGCATTCAACAAGCACGCAAGGAAAAGGGGTGGAGTTGGAATGCAGAGGATGACACTTGTTTTCTCGAGGCCAGCCAAATTTTAGAACCTACGGGAAGTTGGTACACCGGAGGACCTTATGCTTATGGGGTCTCTTTGGGGACGTGGAAGCGCTTTCTCGCGGGAAAAAACCCCATTAGTGCCAAAACCTTTAAAGCCTATTGTCAAATTCTGGGACTGTCTTGGGAAGAGATTGTCGATCGCCGCGATCCCAACACCAATCAAAGCAAACAAGACTGGGACGAAGAAATTGACGTATCCAACTTTTACGGACGCGAGAAGGAACTCGGACAACTCGAACAATGGATTCTCGGCGATCGCTGTCGTCTGATCGTGCTTTCGGGAATGGGAGGAATTGGTAAAACCTCTCTCTCGGTGAAATTAGGCGGTTATTTGTACGATCGCTTTCAATACGTCCTGCGGCGATCGCTGCGTCACGATCCTCCCCTTCCCGATCTCTTGAGGGAAATTCATACGTTTCTCTGTAGCGAGGAAGATCCGCAGATTCCCACGGCGATCGAAGACCAAATTGCTCAAATTATTGAATTATTACGCGATCGTCGCTGTCTCCTACTGTTTGATGATTTTGAAGCCATTTTATCCAGTGGTAAATTAGCCGGACAGTTTCAAAAACACCATCAAGACTATAGCGAACTCATTCGCAGAATCGGACAAGAACGCCATCAAAGTTGTTTGTTACTCATTACCCGCGAAAAACCGAGAGAGATTACTGCTTTGGCAGGGGAATCCGCACCAATTCGCGATCTAAAATTGAGGGGGTTATCTGTAGAAGAATCGCGTAAAATACTAACCGATCGCGGTTTTGCTTCTGCTAAAAATGGTACAATTCAACTCATTCAACTCTATCGCGGTCATCCTCTCGCTTTAAAGCTCATTTCCAGCACTATCAAAGATATTTTTGGGGGCGAAATTACTGAGTTTCTCAGACAAAGTACCTTAGTGTTGGGAGATATAATGCCTTCTATATTTTATCAACAATTTGCCCGTATTTCAACATTAGAGCGAGAAATTGTTTATTGGTTAGCGATCGAAGGAGATGCCGTTTCCCTCTCTCAAATCAAGAAGAATTTTCGATTTTCTAGTGCGTCTTCTTCAGATCTTGTTGCCGGATTGGAATCCTTAAAACGGCGATCGCTTCTAGAAATCTCCAAATCTATCGATGGGTTTGCCGAATTCACATTAGGAACTGTTTTTATGAAATATATTACCAAACAATTGATTGATGAATTTTCCAGTGAAATAGAAACAATCTTAGAATCGCGATCGCCGCAATATCTGAATGTTATCAAAACCCACTGTTTGGTCAGTCCGCGAGGAGAAAGTCACGACAAGCGCGATTTAATTCTGAGAAAGCTCAAAGAAAAACTTGAATTCACCCTCAGTTTCACCGAAGATATAGAACAGATCGCAGACATTTTTAAAGATTGCAACAACCGAGATATCGGCTATGCAAAAATCAATCTCAAAACAATTCTCTCAACAAACAACAAATAAGAATGAAAATCGCGATCGCACAACTCAATCCCACTGTCGGCGACCTCTCCGGAAATGCCGCCAATATTCTTAAAGTCGCACAAATCGCCTCAGAACAAAGCGTTCGCTTGCTACTCACTCCCGAGCTTTCTTTGTGTGGCTATCCCCCGCGAGATTTACTGCTCAATCCCAATTTTATCGCCAAAATGCTCCAGAGATTGCAGCAATTGGCGCAAGAATTGCCGCCAGATTTAGCAGTTCTCGTGGGAACGGTAGAGCCAAATTCTGAAGCGGAATCCCAAGGAAAAAAGCCTTTATTTAACAGCACCGCACTCCTAGAACAAGGACAAATTCAACGTATTTTTCACAAGCGCTTGCTACCGACTTATGATGTTTTTGACGAAAACCGCTATTTTAGTGCGGGAGATGAAAGCAATGTATTTATTTTAGAAGAAAAGGGAAAAGCTATAAAAATTGGCGTGACAATTTGCGAAGATTTATGGAATGATGAGGAATTTTGGGGAAAACGCAGTTATCAAGTTAATCCGATTGAAGATTTAGCGCGATCGCAAGTCGATTTCATTGTAAATTTATCCGCTTCTCCCTACAGTGTCAGCAAACAAAACTTACGAGAGGCGATGTTAAAGCATTGTGTCTTGCGATATCAGATCCCGATTATTTATACCAATCAAGTCGGCGGAAATGACGACCTTTTATTTGATGGTCATAGCGTTGCTTTTAATCGCGATGGAACATTAATTTGTCGCGCTCGGGGTTTTGCTACGGATTTAAAAACGGTTGAATTTGATACGGAAAAACGAGACTTTGTACCCGTACAAATTGTTCCCTTACTCGATTGTGCAGAAGCAGAAATTTGGTCGGCATTGGTTTTGGGAATTCGAGATTATGCGAGAAAATGCGGTTTTTCGCGAGGAGTTTTGGGATTGAGTGGGGGGATCGATTCTGCTTTAGTCGCTGCGATCGCTTCGGAGGCATTGGGTGCAGAAAATATTCTCGGCGTTTTAATGCCATCTCCTTATAGTTCCGATCATTCTTTAAAAGATGCAGAAGCATTGGTCAAAAACTTAGGAATTAACAGTCAAACGATCGCGATATCCGAAGCGATGATCGCCTACGATCGCTTATTAGAGCCTTTATTTGCCGGGACGGAATTCGGAGTAGCTGAGGAAAATCTACAAGCGCGAATTCGCGGGAATTTACTCATGGCGATCGCCAATAAATTTAATTACCTCCTCCTCTCTACCGGCAACAAATCGGAAATGTCGGTGGGGTATTGCACGTTATACGGCGATATGAATGGAGGTTTGGCAGTGATTGCCGACGTTCCTAAAATGCGGGTTTTTTCCCTCTGTCGCTGGTTGAATCGAGAGCGAGAAGTCATTCCTTCAAATGTCATTATCAAGCCCCCCAGCGCCGAACTCAAGCCCGATCAAAAAGATCGAGATTCCCTGCCACCTTACGAGATTCTCGATGAAATTTTACGCCAATTCATTGAAGATCGGCATTCGATTGAAGAGATTGTCAATTCGGGATGCGATCGCGCTACAGTAGAAAAAGTAGTGCACTTGGTGACTCGGGCTGAATTTAAACGCCGTCAAGCACCCCCCGGATTAAAGATTACCGATCGCGCTTTTGGGACGGGTTGGCGAATGCCGATTGCTTCTCGAATTACAAATTAGAAATGTTAAAAACTCATATATCAATGAGTTATCCTTTATGAGCGAAAATACGCACAAATCTGAGAAAAATTCTCTACTATTTGGACTTTTTCCCTTAAAGTTAGTTGTAAAATGGGGAAAATGGGCGATTGCAATTTTAGGTTTATTTATCTTATTGTCAACATGGCAACGAGGAACGAGTTTAGTGACGGGAATTAAAACGCTATTCCGTCTGGAGATCGGAGAACCTCAAGTTGATATTTCTACAATAATTGTCGAAAAAGTTCGCAGTGCAAGTGAGTTAACCACCGCCATTTATACGACAGAAACTGTCGTCCCTACCCATCAAGATCGCGAAATTGCAGGCGTTTTTCAATTTAGAACCAAGTTGCTTTATATTGCTCGCGGTGAGGTGGAAGCTGGGATCGATCTCAGTCAATTAACGACGGATAATATCGAAGTTACCGATAATATCATCCATCTCCAACTGCCAGCACCGCAAATTTTAGATGCCAAGGTTGATGTTGCGCGATCGCGAATTTATGACTACGATCGCGGTTTTTTAAATCTCGGTCCCGATGCTGCGGGTGAGTTGCAAACTCTCGCACAGCGAACGACTTTGAAAAATATTGTTGCCAGTGCTTGCGAAGGAGGATTACTCGATGAAGCTAACGATCGCGCCGTAGTTGCGATTACACAATTACTGAATTTAGCCGGACACGGAGAAGTTAAAGTTACAGCTACCCCACCTTATTTAAAAACTTGCCAAACCAATGCACAACTATAATTTTGCATTAGTTTGTTTCGGGAGCAGGTCAATTTTGTAAGAACATTTGAATTGAGTGAATCTTCTTCTCTCTGTATCCTCTAATCTGTGCTCTCTGCGTCTCTGTGGTTCATTAATATCCCATTTATTCGCTTTTTGCTGAAATAGCAGGAGCTACTTTTCGTTGAATGAACTGTTTGCGAAGATATTCGGTTAGGGGTTTCTCAACTAAATTATAGAAAATACAAGATAAGCCAATTGAGATAATAAAAATGAGAATTCCCAAAGGCGAATAACTATCGCTAACCCCGGAAATATTCAACTTGAGACTGATTTGGATAAGAGCAGAAATAATCGGACTGTGAATCAAATAAATAGAATAAGAAGCATCCCCTAGATAAATCAAGGGTCGGGGGATGTTTACTGTCTCATTAATATCAATAGATGCGGCTCCCATGACTAAAAATAGGCAAGGAATTCCAGAAAATACGACTCGATTAATGTTAAAGTCAATCCCCCATAAGGCGACTACATTAACATCATCAATTAAACCATAAGTCTGAAAGAAACTAAATAGTAGTAATAAACCCAATCCCGACCAAAAGATAGTTTTACGATAGCGCAGCGAATATTTGAGAACAAAATAGGCGGCAATACATCCAAAAACAAATTCAAAATAAAGCAGATTGAAAAAGAGAGAAAACCAAGCATTATCTGCTGGTGCAACTGCAAAAGCATTGATAAACTGACTCGATGAACCAATAATAATAATGCCAACAACGGCAAAAAATAAGTTACGTGGTAGGATGTAATTTAAACTAAAAACAAGGTAGAAAAAGAAAATAACACTCAAAGTCCAACCCACATTTAAAATTGTTTCTGATGGTGGAAATAGGATAAACGACTTAATGATAGAAGGCAAAGTGATGGGATTATTATTTTGAAGTCCCGGTACGATCGTAAAAGCCAATAGAATCCCTAAAGTTACAAACCAGTAAACGGGATAAATACGAATAAATCGTTTAAGGAGAAAGTCTTTAAATCGTTCGAGGTTGGGTTTTAAAAAATTACGGTGTTGGGTGTAAATAATAATAAAACCACTGAGAACGAGAAAATAGTCAACTCCCGTCCAACCGAATTGAAAGAAATTCCAGAGAAAGCGATCGCCAAATTTTTCACCGATCAAGAGATCGATATGAAATAGGGTCACGGCGATCGCGGCTAAGCCTCGGAAAAGCTGTAAAATATCGAGGCTTTTGCGTTTATTTTTGTGTTCTGATGTCATCAGTTTAAATCCTCAAAAATCAAAAAAGATATTGGCGTAATAACAAAGTGTAGCGGTTGACTTCTTTCGGAATGAGATGGAGTCCATCGCTGGTTCTCCATTGTCCCACAGGCACTTCAAACCAATCGTAGCGACTGGGAGGAAATAAAGATCGCATCAGAGAGGCTACTTCTTGTTGTCGTGGAGTCTTTGTTACTTCAGTTTCTCGGGGAATATCTACGAAAACTACGCGAATGCCTTTCTGTTCTAAGGCTTTAACTTGTTGCTCGATCTGACTTGCTTCTCCCTCGAGCAATATTTTAAGATTAGGAGGTAGAGAAATATTATTTTCTCGCACGAGACGTTCGATTTCTTGCTCCCGCAATTCAGAAGAAAGATCGCTCTCTTCTTCGACCTCAATATTGGCCACTTCAATATCTTCTATCTCAATATCTTCTTCGCGATCGCTACCGCGTAATAAACTCACCAGAACGCTAATCGGTTTATATTCTTCGCGAAATATGGCAAAATATCGGCGGAGTGGCGATAAGAGTGGATGATTTAAAGATGCAAGTAAATCGCGATCGCGCTGGCGTTCTAGTGTATCGTTGATCTCGGCAAGCACGATTTCGGGAGTTTGGTTAGAACGAGCAACAATCTCCAATCCAGTTTGCGTGCATCCCCCAGCCATTCCTAAATTAATTACCTTTTTACCCATTGTTTCAGCCGGAATATTAGCCATTAAAGAACTCCCCACCATAACCAGTTGAGAATCCTTCGAGCGATCGTACCAATAGCGTTGTGCTTGAATGACATTACTTTGCCATTGGTTAATGCCGTCGCTAGAGGGAATAACACCCCCAAAAATCAAAATTTGGTAGAGTGCTAACAGTAAAAGACAAGCAATCAAAGGACGAAATGAAAAAATTTTTCGACCGCCTTTTGTTTTTTTAGAATTGGAAGTAGATAAATTCATTTGCACTTCCGCTATTGAGTAAAATGAGAGCAAGCATGACACCAAAGGTTAAATCTAACACTGTCGTACTTAAATTTGCCATGAGCGAGGGAATGCGATCGCCAGATTCACTCTGACTTCTTGCGAATGTCGGAAAATAGGGAATATGATAAATTACGACAGGCAAAGCAAAAATCAAAGTCGGAACAATGTAGATAAGGGTTGGCGGAATATCATAATTTTTCCAGAGTACGCGCAGAAAATCTAGAGCTTGGTCGAATTGGGATAGTTTAAACAGCAACCAACCAAAAGAAACAAAAGAAAATACGCCTAAAACTCTTATAGAATCCACTATAAATCTTTTCCAAAAAGGGGATTCAGCGTTTGCTATATTACTTTCTGGCGGATATTGATCTCGCGCCTTTTGTTTGAGAGATTTCTCATTCAAACCGAGTAAGCGTTCGATCGCCAACCCAATACCGTGAAAGAGTCCCCAAACCGCATAACTCCAAGCAGCACCGTGCCATAATCCTCCCAGTGTCATGACAATAATAAGATTGAAATAGGTTCTAATTTTTCCCTTACGATTTCCCCCCAAAGGAATGTATAAATAATAGCGCAACCATGTCGAAAGCGAAATATGCCAGCGTCGCCAAAATTCGGAAATCGATCGCGAGATATAGGGAAAATCAAAGTTATCGGGTAAGGTATAGCCAAAACTGGCAGCAATGCCGATCGCAATCAGAGAATAGCCAGCAAAATCTGCAAAAATTTGCATGGAATAGCCAAATAATAAAACTAAGTTTGTACTCGTCCCCAAACTTTGATAATAAGGATAGGTGATCCAAAAGGTATAATCTTTTAGATTGTCAGCAACAAACATTTTGAGAAAATATCCGACTGTTAGACTCCGAAAAACAATTCCCCAAGGAATATTGGCAAAGTATTTCGCTTCGATCTGAGGATAGAACGAGTTTGCTCGCACGATCGGACCCGCGACTAACTGGGGGAAAAAGGCAATGAAAAAAGATGTATTCAAACAATAGCGTAAAGGTGTGAGTTGACGAAAATATTTTTCTTGGATTTCCCTATCTTTGTCTGTCCCATCTGGATTCTTTAAAACATCAATAACTAAACTCATTCCTTGAAAGGTATAAAAAGAAATTCCTACGGGAAGGGGAAGCGTTAATAATGATTGGATGATGCCGCCATTAGCCGGATCGGAGTCAATACCAAAAGTATTTAACAATAAATTGGTTAACAGTCCTGCATATTTGAAAGTCCCTAAAACTAGGAGATTAATCGCAATTCCAAATATAGCCCAAGGAATCCGTTTTTTGCCTCGCTCTCGGACAATTTTATAGCTGGAAAAAACATTGAGTCCAATTGAAAGAATGAGCAGTAATAAAAGAATTGGACTGCTCCAAGCATAAAAAATAAAACTGGCCAGTGCCAGAATAAAAACTTGAATCTTTCGACAGATTGGGATATAGTAGAGGGTAAAAGTAATTAATACGAAGAAAACAAAAGTTAAACTGTTAAATAGCATAAAGAAATACAGCCTCTTTCAAGCTCGCGAACTTTTGTATTTTTAAAAGTCTGTGTTTGTGGGATGTGTGTTTTTGAAAGTAGATATCTATACCCGAAGATTGGGTTCAAAAACCCTACACGAAAAGATTGGACACAAAAAGGTCGGACGTTTCTTAGCGTTTGGTTGGATTTTTGGAGATATATAACAAGAGTATAATAAAAAAGGGCATAATGAAAAAGAAAGAATAAAACAAGGTTCATAGAACGATGCTTCGCTTTCGCCGTTGGTTTATTTTCTGTCTCATTGCTTTTGTTACCCTCTCTCTTGCGATCGCTTGTTCGGGGAAATTTCCGGGCACCACAACAAAAATTCGCATCGGTTCGAAAGATTTTACCGAACAGTTCATCCTCGCTGAAATGTACGCTCTCATTCTCGAGGATAACGGTTTTGTTGTCGAGCGCAAGCTGAATTTAGGAGGGACTCCCATCGCTCAAGAGAGTTTGACAAGCGGAGAAATCGACCTTTACCCAGAGTATACCGGAACGGCGCTTTTAAGCGTACTCAAATTACCGAGCAATAGCGATCGGCAGAAAGTCTACGAAACTGTTGCGATCGGATATAAGGAACAATTCAACTTAATTTGGCTTTTGCCGTCTCCCATGAACAATACACAAGCGTTAGTCTTGACGCAAGAAAGCGCCGAAAAGTACGGGATCGAGACACTTTCCGATCTCGTTGCCAATGCCGATCGCATCGTGCTGATCGGACCGCCAGAATTTCAGGAAAGAGAGGATGGTTTGCCGGGTTTAGAAGAAGTCTACGGTAAGTTTACCCTAAAAGAGTATAGAGCCGTGGATGCCAGCTTGCGCTATCAGGGATTGACCGCAGGAGAAGCAGATGTTGCTGTAGGATTTGGTACTGATGGGGAAATTAGTGCTTATAATTTGGTTCTATTAGAAGATGATAAAAATCTTTTTCCTCCCTATCAAGTTGCACCCGTCGTTCGTCAAGAACTTCTCGATCGCCATCCCGAAATCGAAGAAATCCTCAATAATGCCACGACTCGTCTCACGGATTCAACGATGCAAAAATTGAATTATGAAGTTACAGGAAAACAGAGAGAACCCGCAGATGTGGCTAATGAGTTTTTACAAGAAGAAGGATTATTGAAGTATTAAGCGTGAATCAAATTCAATATCTGCTGTAGGGTGGTACCAATGAAAGACATTCCCAAGGAAATCGCTGCCATGGTAATTTCTTTAATGTTAGTCGTTATTTTTTTTAGATCTACGGATTTTGAATCTAATGTTTTTCTTGCTATCTGGGGATTATTTAATTTTGCTCGTCATTCAATCTTATTAATTACAAACTATCAATGGCGTAGAAAGTCAGATGTAAATAAAGTCATGCGCAAGTATGTCGCTGAATTAGGATTACCGCTATCTCTACTTTTACTGTGTCTGGGATTGCTTCAAATCAATGGGAGTTTTGAGAATCCAATCTTTTTTCTTCATTTTAACAAGAAAAACGAGATAGAAATTTGGTTATCTTGGATTCTAATTTCTGTTTTCTCAATCTACAATTTATTCTGGTTGCTTTATCGAGATGGTTTTCATTGTTTGCTACTCTTAGATCGCAGTGAAAATACTCTGGAGGCTTGGCGAAATTATCAGAAAAAAATTCAGAGTTCTCGGAGAAAAATTTTGTTTGATTATTTGCTGAACTTATTTTCTGCTTTTATTTGTTTGACAGTTATCTTTTATCTTTTTGAAATGAGGGACGAAATCAGACAATATATTAATTCTATTCTTTTGTGGATATAGTTAGTGCAAGCGAAAGTCTCTAAAAGACTCCGGGTAAAGTTGTTTTCTCTCCTTCCATACTCCAACCATTTTTTTCTGCAATTTCTTCTAACTGTTTAACCCGATTTTCTGATAAGGGATGACTACGAAAATATTCGGAAATTTTCAACTTTGTTTCTTCTGTCTGCAAGCGTTTAAATAAATCCAAACTATGACCGCCATGACCATAACGACGAATGACAGCCTCTAAACCGTATGAATCTGCGGCGGATTCTTGACTTCTACTATAATTTAGATTGGAAAGATTGATCACCGTTCCAACTACCCTCGAATCTCCTCCTGCCGTTCCAAAAATCAGCGACCATCCTAAATTAACGACTAAAGCACGACCCAAACCGCGCAACCCATCTCGATGTTTTAAATGACCTAATTCATGAGCCAAAACAAACAGTAATTCGTTCTCTGATTCGACTTCATCAAGGAAAGCTGTCGTTACGAGAATATGTCCCCCCGATAGTGCTGCGGCATTAACAATTTCACTGTCTAACAAGTGCAGCGTTAGGGGAATTGTGTATTCTGGATCTTCTAAGGAGTCGAGTAATTCTTGGAGATGAGAAAGGCGAGGATCTTCCTCAATGGGTTCTCCTTGCAAAACAATATAAGCACTGGCAAGAGACGCATCGCCGATCGCTTTTTCCGTTTCAGCAGGAATGCGAGGAACGACCAGATCGACAGAAAAACCCAAGGCAATATAAATCGCCACGCTGACTCCAATTACCGTTCCCAATAACTGAGCTAAGTTTGCGAGGGGATGAATCTTAGAAACGTTGACTTCTTCTTTGATTTCCTTGGGTTTGTATTCCATTGCTCTAACGAATTGCCGTTCCGTAAACGATAACTTCTAACGATGCAACACCCCGACGGCTGCTATTGCCAATTGTTGCCGTTTCGTAGCGAACGTTTAATACTTGGGTTGCCCCCCATTCGATCGCTTGCTCTTTTAAGCGTAACAAACTTTCCCGACGGGCGCGATCGAGGAGGCTTTCGTAAACGGTAATCCGTCCTCCTACTAAATTCCGCAACTTCAACACGAAGGTTTTAAAAGCATCGGGAGAAATCACGACTTCTCCCACAAATAATCTCGCTTCTCGTGCCTCGGGTAATGGTTGTTTGCAGCCGAAGTTAACCACGGGAAGTTGTAAGGTTTGGCGTTCTCGCTTGCGAATGCTATCGTAATGCTGTTTTTCGCGATAGGTACCGATTCCAAACCCAAAACCGATAACTGCGAGTAGCGTCAAAATTGTAATAATATCTTCGTTCATAACTACGATACCCTCACGGCAGTTCCATAAGCGAATAATTCGGCAGCCCCTTGTGCGACGGAAGAGGTGGCAAAACGCACGTTAATAATGGCATTTGCTCCTAATTGTTGCCCTTGTTGAATCATGCGATCGAGGGCTTCTTGTCTTGCTTCGTGAAGCAGTTCGGTATACCCTTTAAGCTCGCCTCCAACAATATTTTTCATGCCTGCTAAAAAATCTTTACCGATGTTTTTAGCGCGGACGGTACTGCCTTGGACGATCCCGTAATGTTCGATAATTTCTTTTCCCGGCACGCCTTCAAGGGTGGTGAGAATCATGATTTTCCTCGTATGGTAAATAAAAAAGTCGGGTTTTCTTCCTTGAAAAAAGGGAATCGATCGCAGATTATGTCATACTTTCTTTCTCGCGGACGCATTCATAACAATTCCTTCTCAATCTCTCAATTTAGAACCATCAATTTGCAATGACCCTCTCAAAGTTACGCATCCTGCCATTGACTCCGGCAGGACTCGAGGCAGTTGTGGAACTCGATCGCCTCTGTTTGGGAGGCATATGGAGTTTAAGCGGCTATCAAAGAGAATTAGACAGTCCTAACAGCAAAATTTTAGTTTTGTCCGTGGGAGAGGATGCGATCGTGGGTCTGGGTTGTTTTTGGGCAATCCTCGAAGAAGCCCACATTACCCTCCTCGCCATTCATCCCGATTATCAAGGACAGGGCTTAGGGCGACTTTTACTCTATTCTTTGTTGGCGGAAGCGGTGGCGTGGAAGTTAGAACGGGCGACTTTGGAGGTGCGCGCCTCCAATCAAATAGCCCTCTCTCTCTATCAAACGTTTGGCTTTAAGGAAGCGGGACGGCGTAAAAACTACTACCCCGGCGACGAAGATGCTTTGATTCTGTGGCGAGGCGGACTGCATTTGCCTGAATTTGGCGAACAATTGGCGGTTTGGTTCGAACAAATTTGCGATCGCTTGGCAAAGGATGGGGTTTGGCAGGTTGAAAACGACCCTTCGCCATAAAAACATTGGAATTCTGAGAAAAAATCCTCATTTTTGTAAACAAATGTAACAAAGAAATTTTTCAATCGCGATCGCCTTGGATGTCTACCATGAACATTTTCCGGAAATCTTATAAGTTTTGTAAATAAAGCCTTCTCGTCGCGATCGCTAAAATAAAGGTGAGAAAAGTCCTGTAAATCCTAAGCCTGCAAGGTTTTGAGGATTCTTCATTTTGCTCGATTTTCACAAAGACCAAGTGCTTTATCATAAACTTTCGACAAGCAATATGAAGTTTGATTGCAAGTCTTTCATCTTCCTGAAAAATTTATCTATACTGGCTTATCAATAAACCCACTCAGAAAAGTCAGACATTAACAAGCTCGATTTAACTAAAAACTCTGGAGGAATCAGAACATGGTTTTAGCACGCAGTCAAAGTTTGGAAAAGACCTATTGGGCGATCGCAAAAAGTTTCCTAACATGGATGTTCGCGCTAACGGTTTGTTTGTTAGTGGTTGGGTTTCCTTTAATGATTTTAATGGCAACGATCGCGGCACTGGCTGCCTTGATTTTACAATCAGTGCTTCCGGCTAGTGCGGTTTTGGTGGTCGCGGCAAGCACGATTGGCATTAATGTTTTAGCGGTTGTATTCGGTGCAGCAGTATTAACGTTGAAAGGCATTCATCCGGAAGAAGTCAGTTGGTTGAATTGGCTGCATGGTGAAGCAGAGGAGTTCGTAGAACCCAAATTTGCTTCTTGTCCGTTAACCTGTGAAATTGAAAATTAAACAATCGAGATTTCAGCCTGAAATCTACTCATCACGGATTTTCAGTGTTGAACCGATTCAGATTTGCAGTGCAAAGTGAAGTCATCGGGATAAGTGTTTGCTTATCCCGATTTTTTTAGGAGGAAGGATGTTGCGCGAGTCCTTCTGCCAAAAGTTGCAAGCGTCGCAGTTGTGCTTTCATATCTGCTTGCGTCCAAGATGAGGCAAACAGTTGAAAGCCCCAACGCATGAAGGAATTGGGAATCTCAAATTCAAAGCAATTCAATAATATTGTTCTCCCTTCAGTGGCTTGACATTCCCAGCGATCGCGCCCTTGAAAAAAACCTTGAAATTTCCATACCACCAATCCAAATTCCCGTTCGATCACCGTATTTTCCAAGACGAGGGGCAGCGGGGAAAGTTTAACAATAAACCGACTGCGAGCACCTAATTCCGTACTCCATTCTCCCACGGGTTCGCAGCGCAAAGCCGGATTGAGCCAACAGTGCATTAAATTGCGATCGGTAATGCACTTTTCCACCACAGCAATGCTGGCATTGATTTGAATAGATTGCTCAAACTTCATTTCAGTTATCAGTTATCAGTTATCAGTTAATCTTTCCATCTCTTGGGAGAAGTTTGGGGAGGTTGTTATTAGTTTTCGAATTGCTAGGGCTGTGGCAGGGGCGAGCAATACGCCATTGCGATAGTGTCCTGTGGCTAGGAAAACATTGCTGTAACTGGGTAGGCGGGTAATGATGGGGGCGGGCTGGCCTTCGGGACGGGGGCGCTTGCCCGACCACGATCGCAGGATTTCCCCTCGGGCGAGATCGGGACAAAAGGCGATCGCTTCTGCTCGCATTTGGTCGAACAATGCCGGATCTGCTGTCACTTCTCCGGCTGCGTCGGCAAACTCCACTGTTGCTCCCAGCCAATATTCTCCACCTCCCAAAGGCACGATGTGAACATCATTACCAGTAATGACGGGCTGAAAATCCGAGTTACCAAGGGTGTGAGGCAATTTGAGGCGTAATGCTTGTCCCAAAACCGGACGCATTTCGACGGGTTGTTTGAGGCGATCGCTCAGGGGAGTCGATCCCAAGCCCGCCGCAACGATCAGATCGTCGAGTTCAAGGGTGCCTGCCGTTGTCTCAATGTGCGTGCAAAGACTGTTTTCCGTTTCTTCTAGGGGCGTTGAAAGGCAATCGCGAATTGTTACCTCAAACTGGCATTCAACCCCCCGTATTTGGGCGGCTTTAACGAGAGTGCGGGTCAGGGCTGCGGGATCGATTTGCCAGTCTCGGGGGGAATAAATAGCACCGATCGCCCGATCAATTTGCGGACAGTATTTTTGCAAAGTTGGCAAATCCCAAAGTTGCAGTTCCCAACCCAGATCGCGGCGAATGGCTGCTAATTTCTCCCATTTTTGCCAATTGTCCCCGGCAAAGAGGAGTTTAACCAGTCCGCGACGATTGCAGGGAATGGACTCTCCGGTGAGAGATTCCAATTCGGGAAGTAAGGTCTCGTAGCGCTCCAAACTCTGACAGCGCAAGCGCCAGCCGCGGCCCTTCGTTTTCTGACTGACGACTCCCATTAAAAGACCGAGAGCGGCACCGGTAGAGCCGGACGCGGGAACTTGTCGATCGACCAAAGTAACTTGACAATAGGGGATCGAACTGAGTTCGTAGGCGATCGCGGCTCCAACAATTCCGCTTCCGATAATGACAATTCGCCTCATGAAGCCATATCGCTTTCTATATCGCTTTCGGTGGGAATTAAATCGATATAAGCATCAAAGTCTTTTAACGTACTTGTGTATCCGGCGATCGCAAAGCTGTAGGTATTGTCTTGTACTGCCGCATCCAAGCGTTCGATATCTTTATAAAAAGATTCGTATGCCTCTTCTAAAGCGGGTCGATCTTTCGGCAAGACGACAGAACGATTAATGTAACCCATAGAACTGCTCAAGCCGCCCAAGGGTCCGTGAATAAAGGAACTAACATTGCGCCAATCTTCGGCCTCGATATATTCGGCGAGTTCGGGCATTCTTTCCCGTGCGGCGTATACGGGAGTCATATACCGTTGGATTTCGGCGATTTTTTCGGGGGTGTAGACGGGAGGGGCTTTGGCAACAGATCCCCCGCAACTGACCAAGAGGATAGCGAAGGCTGCTAAAAAGATGGGTAATAGTGACCGCAAGCGTTTCATAAGTCGATGTTTGCAACAAAATAACTCAACTTAATAGGATAGAACGTTCTGGCCTTCAATCCTCATTCAGTACAGAAAATGTATTGAGGGGGTGTGGTTATCTCTACTGCTTGTTGTGGGAAACGATCGCCGGCGATCGCGTAGCTACATCTAACGAAACAATACACAGAGTTTTCTGGAGGAAATGATAATGGATGATGCTCTTCGCGTGGTTGTCGCAATTCTTCTCCCCCCGTTGGGCGTGTTTCTACAAGTCGGTTTGGGTTGGGATTTTTGGATCAACCTGCTGCTGACGATTTTTGGCTTTTATGTTCTCGGGTTGGTTCATGCTGTTTGGGTGATTGCTCGCAAATAGTCGAGAGGGGGTAAAAGAGTAACAGTTTTCTCTTTTACCCCTTAGATTTGGAATTGAATGAATGCAAATATTTTTAGCTGAAGATTCGCGATCGCGGAGTTTTTTTATGTTTGAACGTTTTACAGAAAGAGCCATTAAAATCATAATGCTGGCACAGGATGAGTCGCTTCGCACTAGACGCAACATTGTGGGCAGCGAACAAATTCTTCTAGGTTTAATCGCCGAGAAAACCAATATTGCCGCAAAACTGCTCAAAGTGATGGGATTGGATCTCGAAAATACTCGAATTACAGTCGAACGGGATTTCAATTACAGTTCGGGTTATACTACTGTGGAAATCCCTTTTACGCCTTGTGCAAAACGTATTTTAAAAGGTGCTTGTCAAGAAGCCGATCGCCGAAACAGCGATGAAGTCGATGCGGAACATCTCTGCTTGGGTTTGCTTTTAGAAGAGGAAGGCGGGGCGATCGCCATTCTCGAAAACTTCGGGGTTGATATCTCAGAACTCGGAACGTTGGTCAGTCGCAGTTTATCAAGAGAAAGAAAAAGCGTTCTAGAGTGGATCGAGTCCCGCAAGCAGGCAAAAATGTCCGGACTGGAAAAACTGTTGCAGCGAATTTGGATTTTTACAAACTAGAGATTTCATAGCAATCGCATCGATATCAATTCAACGGGTATTTAATCCATCCTAAAAATTATTCCCCGATCGAACTTCAAGAACTCGATCGGGGAATTTTTAATTGATTTTGCTAAAGGTTGTTTTTAGCGAAGGATGCGATCGCAATTTAGCTGATTTAAGACTTATCTAATTGTCTTCTGAGATCTTCCAATTCTGCATCTACCGGGGGCGCAGTACTGGCTCCGGGTAGAGCGCCTTGAGTGGGAGAAGAACCGCCCAATTGTGCTTTCATTGCTGCTAGTTCGTCATCGACATCGCTACCGCTTTCTAGTGCCGCAAATTGGCTCTCGAGATCGACACCGCCTAATTCTCCAGCCGCCTGAGAGCGAGCTTCCATTTCCAGAACCTTTTCTTCCATGCGCTCGAAAGCCGCCATCGAACCGCCCGTATTGAGAGAACCGATGGTACTTTGCAATTGCTCGTTCGCTTTGGCAGCTTGTACCCGCGCTTTGAGCATATCTTTTTTGGTTTTCGCTTCCGAAATCTTGCTTTCAAGGGCGATTAAATTCTTTTTCAGGGTTTGCACTTGACCGGTTTGGATGTCTAGTTGCCCTTTTAGTTGAGCGGAAGTATCTGCACTGGTCTTTTTGCGTTGCAATGCCTCGCGAGCCAGATTTTCATCGCCTTTGGAGAGGGCGAGTTGAGCGCGTTGGTGCCACTGGTTGGCATCAGCCTGATTTTTGTTGTACTGCTGTTCCGTGCGTTTTTGCGTGGCAATGGCGCGGGCGACGGCTTGGCGCAATTGTACCAAGTCCTCTTGCATATCGATAATCGACTGCTCCAGAATTTTCTCTGGATCTTCTGCTTTGCTTACCATATCGTTGAGGTTGGCTCTGACGACACGGCTCAGGCGATCGAATAATCCCATGACGTTGTTTATCCTATTGAAAACGAACAGAACTGATTGATAAGAATGCAGCCAAAAGCATTTTGGCGTGCGCTTAAGATTTATTTACGTTTTTAGCTATTCTCTAGTCTAGCTTTTCACGAGGTTTGCTCGCCATTATTGCGATCTTAGCGCTTTGGATCGGCAATTATGAAATATTTGTTACATTCATTTTCATATTCTCTACATACACTAAAAGAGAGGAGTGTTCCCGATAAAAGCGATCGATTTTTAACAAAACGGATATTTACTATGATTTCTTGTCCTTGCTGCTCCGGAACCATGCTCATGTATGCCCGAAAGGGTCGCACTTACTGGTTTTGTCCCAATTGTCATCAAGAGATGCCCGATTTGTTGAACGTGATGATGACTGCCAACCAAGAACGGAATAAGATGCAATCCCACTCATCTCCATTACTCAGTAGTCAACCTTTGCCGGAACCTGCTGAAGTGGGTTGAGCGATCGACCCGACCCCTTTCCCAAGAAGGGGAGATCCCCCCTAACCCCCCTTAGTAAGGGGGGGAAAGAAAATCCCCAATAACAAACAACTAACTACACTTCGGCTACGCGGTTGCTGAGCTTGTCGAAGTACAGTGCAAGCCAACAACTAAATCAATCTCTGCTAAAGCGCGATCGCGATAAACGCCGTAACGTTCCCGTTTATTGCGAATGCGCTTTTCTAATGGGGGAATGATGCCAAAGTTGGGGGGCATGGGTTGAAAGTGTTTGGGGGAGGCGGAGGTAATGAACTCGAATAATGCCCCCATCATCGTGGTTTTGGGCAAAACGATGGGTTCTAAGCCTAAAACCAGTCTCGCGGCATTCGTCCCCGCCAGCCAGCCGCCAGCCGCCGCCGCCCCATAGCCTTCGGTACCCACCAGTTGACCCGCCGCAAGGAGAGTGGGGCGTTTTTTGAATTGCAGGCTGGGGGACAGGAGTTCGGGGGAATTAATGAAGGTATTGCGGTGCATGACTCCCATCCGCACGAATTCGGCTTTTTCCAAGCCCGGAATGAGGCGAAAGACCCGTTTTTGCTCTCCCCATCGCAGGTTGGTTTGAAAGCCGACCATATTCCACAGTTGTCCCCCCTTGTCCTCTTGGCGCAGTTGCACGACGGCGTAGGGGCGCTTACTTTGATTTTCCGGTGCTTTGAAGTCGCCGTGACGGGCATCGAATAAGCCGACGGGTTTGAGGGGTCCGTAACGCATGGTTTCCTCTCCCCGTTGTCCCAGTTCTTCGATGGGGAGACAGCCTTCAAAGAATTTAGCGTTTTCCCGTTCGAAGTCTTTGACAGGGGCTTGTTCGGCGTTACAGAGTTCTTGCCAAAAGTGCAAGTACTCGTCTTTGTTTAAGGGACAGTTGAGATAGGCGGCTTCGCCTTTGTCGTAGCGGGAGGCGAGAAAGGCGGTTTCTTTATCGATGGAGTCGCCGACAACGATAGGGCTAGCGGCATCGAAAAAGCTCATATACTCCATGCCCGTGAAGTCTAGCAGGTCTTTGGCCAGGCGATCGCTCGTTAAAGGTCCCGTGGTCATGACGGCCACGCCTTCGGGGGGAATGTGGGACACTTCTTCGCGACAGAGTTCGATCAGGGGGTGTTGGGCGAGGGTTTCGGTGAGTTCTTTGCTGAAGACGGCGCGATCGACGGCTAAGGCTCCTCCGGCGGGGACTTGGTGTTCGTCGGCTTTCCCGATGACGATGGATCCTAAGCGGCGCATTTCTTCGTGGAGGAGTCCGGCGGCGCGATCGCTCTGTTTTGCGCCAAAGGAGTTACTACACACCAGTTCTGCCAGTTCTTGGCTGTGGTGGGCGGGGGTCATCTGGATGGGGCGCATCTCCGACAATATGACGGGAATGCCCGCGCGGGCAATTTGCCACGCGGCTTCGGTGCCGGCGAGTCCGCCTCCAATTACGCGCACGGGGGGGTGAGACATTTCAGTTATCAGTTATCAGTTATCGGTGGGGGGATTTCCCTTTTTGATGTTAACGTAGTTTGCTGGCGAGCAGGTTTGGTGAGGGAAAGGGGGTACAATTTCTGAAATTCAAGATTTAGAATGCGACAATGGCGAAGACTCCGGGATATCAAAGACGCGGTAAGCGCAAGTTTGAGGTTGATATTATCGAGATGGAATGGCTGTCGAAAAAGTGGAAAGAACGGGTCATCGCACTTTATGATTCCGGGGTTTGTCTCGTTCCCGTGGTGATTTTGTTGGGAGAGAAAAGAGTTGAGGCGGCGTTAATGTTTTTGTTAATTGAGGAGGGATATTTCTTTTCTCAGATTGCGATCGATGGTGAAAATGGGTATGGGATTGGTAAGGCGAGAATGAGGGCGATCGAAGAATATGCCCGTCAATGGGTCGAGGGAAGGTCTTTCAAGTTTAGAGGAATTCAAGGCAAGGAAGAACAAGGGGAAAGTTTGGGAAAGGAGGGGGAGAAGTCGCGAGAAACGGTGGATTTCTGTCAACTTTCGCCAGCCTCTTCATTCTGCGGCGATTTTTGAATCTCAAAGCCTTCGGGTAAGATAGCATTTTCGAGGTTTGCACCTGAGAAGTCCGCACCTAAGAGGCCTGCGTCTGAGAAGTCTGCACCTGAAAGGTTTGTGTATATGAGGCTTGCGCCTGAGAGGTCTGCGTATATAAGACTTGCACCTGAGAGGTTTGCGTCTGAGAGGTTTGCGCCTGTAAATTCTGTGTATACGAGTCTTGTACCTGTGAGATTTGCACCTGCAAGATTTGCACCTGCAAGATTTGCGCGTGTTAGAGTTGTGTATGCAAGATTTGCGCCTGCGAGGTTCGTGCGTGAAAGAATCGCATCTGTAAAATTTGCTTTTGTGAGTTTTGCGTCTATGAGATTTCCATCTGAGATATCTGCACCTGTAAGTTCTGCATGTGTTAGGTCTGCACCTTCAAGGTCTGCGCCCGTGAGTAGTGCTTCGGTAAGCATTGTTTCTGTTAGATTTGCATCCGTGAGATCTGCACCTGTAAGGACTGAATTAATAAGGTTTGTTTCTGAGAGGACTGCACCTATGAGCTTAGCACCTGTGAGATTTGCGCGATATAGATCGCTAACAATAAGAATCAATCCGCTTAAATTCAGATGATTGAGACACATTAAAACAATTTTATTATCCCAATCCGATCGCTGTCCCCGCAATCTTGCCAACCAATTCCCAAATGCAACACTATCGGGCCATTCAATATCGGAAATAATTTCAGTCACATAAGCACAACTACTGAGTGCTGCCAAAAGCGCCTCTTCCGCATTGCGAGCTTGCCAAGATTGCTCGAAATAGGAAGGACAAGAATCGAGATTCTCCATCGGCATTCCCTTCCGCAACATAAAACCGATTAGTTTACACAAAGTCTGCTGCCATTGCTGCACTTTTTCTGGCGGTTGTAACGCGATTTCATCCCTCAAAAAGCTCAAGAGATAGCAATCTACCTCAGAAGAACCGCAGAGCCTCGCCCAATGCTCCAAACATATCTTCTCACTCCAACCGATATCCGAGTCCTCTTGATTGCGTTGAAACTCCTCATGAGTCCTGCTGAGTTGTAAAACAATTCGTCGAGCGGTCAGATACTCGCCAAAACTCTTATGAGTAAATTCAAAAGTAGCATCACTACCAAATTGTTCGCTCTGACGAAAATAGAAAGCTGTCAAAAGTTGAGTTACACCGCTTTGTAGTTGACTATCTCCGCTTTGAGAGTTACAGCACATCACTTGTAAAACCTTTTTCAGTTTGGGGCTGCTCTGACAGCGTTTTTCCATCTGCTCGAGAGTTGCCGTGCGCCCGTTTCCATGCCAGCAAGTAACGGCAATTTCTGCGAGAATGCGAATAAAATCTTTTTCCTCGATGCTGCCAAGAGTTGGATGTTGATAATTTTCCCAATCTCGCTGATAAACTCGCGTCAATAGTTGACGATAAATTGTGTTGAGATTGCTTTCTGCGGAAAAAGAGGTTTCATCATCATAAATCAGAGCAACGAGATAATTGAGGAGGGGTTGAGCGGTAATTTCAAACAGTTTTTCTTGCTCTAACTCTTTCGGCAAACTTTTATAAACTTTCCCTTTTAACTCACTATATTTTTGCCACCAATCTCGGCGCAAGTCTGTTTCTAATAAGTTTTTTTCGTCAATATAAGCGTGTTCTTTCTTTTCTGATTTTGACTGAATATAGGGAAGAACGTGCAAAATCTGACCCGATCGCTTAAAATTCCCTTGACTGCTTTGAACCGCCAGATCGCGACCACTCATCAGCACCAAAACCCTCGCTTTCTCGCGATTGTAACCAATGAGCTTATTTTTTACTTCGATAATAAAATCCTGCGCTACTTGAACGGCTGTTTTTCCCTGCATTGCCAGTTCGTCCAAACCGTCAAAAATGAGCAAAATTTTCTCTTCTGCATTCTCTTTTTTTAATGGGTTGGGCGGTAAAATCCCCTCTAGATCGTTGTCGATAAAACTCTGTAAACCCGCTTGCAACTCATCGAGCAACTTGAAACGATGAAGCGGAATAAATAGCACCCGCTTTGTTTCATCTTCTGCCAATTGAGCCGCAAACATCTTGCCAAAAGAGGATTTACCCGATCCTGGGCCGCCGCAAATTACCCGAATGGCATCATCTTTCTCGGCATTCTCTACCCACTCCATTAAATGCAAATGTAAATCGATAACAACTCGCTCTAATTTTTCTGGTTTGAATCTCAAATCCTCCGTTTCTACCGCTTCCGAATCTTGCTTTTGATTGTAATAACCCCGCAAAGGAATATAAACATCTTTTAGCCCGAAACTCTCCTCAAACATGGGGCGATTGACCTGAAACTGTAACCAAATTAAATAGCGTTTCCAAGCCCATTCCCGCTCGCTGGCTTTCGCAAAAGGCGTATCCCGTTGCGCCGTCAAAATTGCATAATGGGCGGGGTTCGATCGCCATTCATCATGGAGCGAATGAACAAAATAAATCGATAAGCGATCGCTCAAATTCTGCGATCGCGCCCCCTCCAACCCTTGCACCTCCAACCACCGCCGATAAGGTTCTCGCACCCCATCGAGAAACGGCAAACTTTTCGGGCGATCGAAGAAATCCACGGGTAACGATAAGTCCCCCGCCGACTCAAAAGCGAGATCGATTTGCTCGCTTAACTGTTGAAGATCGAGATCGTTTTTCCGCGATAGCCGCGTTTCTCGCACCAACTCCAGCATCGCCCGCAAAAGCGATCGCTTCACCAACAACCAAGCAACCGCCGCCGGATCGTTTTGCAACCCCATTGCATCGAGAAGATCGACCCCACTTTTAGCCGTCGCCTGCCAATTCTGGAAAAGGACGGAAATGCTCCCTTTTGCAAGGCTTTGAGTTAATTTCCCTATCTTGAGTTGTACGGGGCGCTTCCAGACAGAAACAGGCTTTTTTATGGGGAGATTGGCTTCAGAATCCATCGTTTAACTATCTCGATTCATTCTCATATTTTATCCTCCTAAATCCCCCTTCGTAAGGGGGACTTCCGGATCTCCGAATTTCCCCCCCCTTTTGTAAGGGGGGCTAGGGGGGATCAAGACGCATAAAGCTGCTCTCGGTAAATGTAATCCTCAACCAAGGGCGCAATCAAACGACTATCGCGCCAATTGCGATAAGCCGAAGACGAGATTTCCGGCGCATTGAGATCCGCGATCGCATAGATCCCCCCCATTGCTTCCACCGCATTTAACTCCCCTTTTCGCAAAGGATACCCCGGACGAGGGATAACCAAAAGACAAACTTGCTGTACGAGTTCGTCGCCGCGATACCAACGGGGTAATTGGGGAATAATATCCGAACCGACCACAAACGTAAAATGATTGCGATCGCCCCACAGTTGCCGAGCCACCTTAACAGTTTCCACGCTGTAACGATGGCTCAATTCTGGGTGCAAGCTAATATTTTGACGGGGCGTGTCGATATTCGCGATCGCCAGTCCTAACATTCTCATGCGATGTTCGAGGGGCGTTTGCTGGGACTTAAGCGGATTATCCGAAGCCCAAACCGCCACGCGATCGAAGCGATCGGACAGCCATCGCAAAATCATCTGATGTCCCGCCGTCGGCGGATCTGCACTGGTACCGAATAAAGCAATGTTTTTCATGGTTGTTGGTTGTTGGTGGTTAGTTCGTTGCGATCGCCCCTTCTTTCCCCCCCTTACTAAGGGGGGTTAGGGGGGATCTCCCCTCCTCCACTCCCCCTCTCGGGAGGGGGGTGGGTCAAATTTGGGAAAATAGAAGTTATTTACCCGTTACTTTTCCATCAAAGAATTTCGTAGCTTGTGCAAAGACTCGGAAATTTCCACCGAGATCGATTGGGGAGCGTCTAAATGGCGCGTTTCCCCGGGCAAACTGGCAACAGAAGCCGCCGTGCGTTGGCGAACGATTGCGATCGCTTCTTCTGCTTTCACCCGCTTGCCTTCCTTCATCACTAATTCCAGTAATGGCATTTCCCCATTCTCGGGGTCTTCTTCCATCAAACCGAGACGGTCTTGAATCAGAGGGATTTTCTGCCGAAAAATCTGTTTGCGTCCGGGATAGCTGACTTTTCCCGCCGCCAATTTCATCGTGGGAATGCCGTCAATTTCTACCAGCTTGTAAACCCCATTCACGGGAGTCCCCGTCACCAAACGGGTGCCGATACCGTAACCGTCAATCGTTGCCCCCTCCCGTTGCAAGCGAGCGATTTCCCACTCGTCAAGATCTCCACTCGCAAAAATCGGCACATCCGGTAGGAGCGATCGCACTTGTCGCGATAACGCTACTAAATCCCCCGAATCCAAACGAACCCCTCCAATTTCCCCGCCTGCCTGTCTCTGTTTTGCCAGATTTTCCGCCGCTTTGAGCGGATCGTAAGTATCTATTAACAAAGGGGCGCGAGGAAAATAGCGACCGAAAGCCGCAAACGCCTCGTTTTCATCCCCTCCAGCCAATGCCCCCACTGCCATGACCAGGGCATGAGCCATCGTCCCCACGGGTTTCTCCCCCAACTTCAAAGCGGCTAAAACATTGGATGTACCATCCAACCCTCCCGCCAAAGCCGCCCGTGCCGCCCAGATTGCCCCTTGAGGACTGAAAGCTCGGCGCGTGCCGAATTCGAGGATTTTTGCTCTTTCTCCCGCCGTATCCCGCATTCTCGCGGCTCTGGTGGCGATGAGAGTTTGATAGTTAATAGTATTCAACAGGTAAGTTTCTACGAGTTGTGCTTGCCACAGAGGAGCATCTACCCGCAAAATCGGCTCGTAAGGAAAAACCGCACTTCCTTCCGCCACCGCCCAAAGATCCCCCGTAAACCCTCCCGACTCTAATAATTGCCAGAAGCGATCGGGGGCATTTTGGAAAATCCCCGTTGCTTGTAAAGCGGCGATTTGCTCTAGACTAAAGCGCAAATTCTGCAAATACTCGCAAACTTGGGCCAACCCCATCGCAATGACATAACCAAATTTTGGAGGGAGCGATCGCGCAAACAGTTCAAAGCTCGCCGACTTCTCTTCAATCCCTTCCCCGACGTAGCAAGCCGTCATGGTCAGTTGATAAAGATCGGTCAACAAGCTATATTCATGTTTGCCGATTGTTAACGCTCGATCTAATGTCATTTGGGTTCGTGGGCGCGATCGTTATCCTTAATTATAGTAAATTTCACCATAATTCAAAAGTATAAAGCGCAGCCACCAATACCAATTGGGAAATAAAGCATGGAAAATAAGGAAAAATAATCCAACCCCAACCCCCATTACATCTCCCCACTGGAGGGAAAGAGGGGGGACGAGGAGGATCGCCAACAACAAACAACAAACAACAAACAACAAACAACAAATGCTAGTTTTCGCGATTTTCCGAAAAGAACTGCAAGGCTATTTTGCCTCTCCCATTGCCTACATCGTGGCGGGCATTTTCTGGCTGCTGTCGGGTTTTATCTTTGTGATTCTCCTCTTGGGCCCGGGAGGAATCATCCAGCGTGTCGCCTTCCAAGAACAACAATCGGCCTTTCCCATCTCCACGGATGTTGCCTATCTTTTCCTCGGTCAATTTCTCAGTACCATCGGCTCCATCTCTCCCTTGATTCTCCCCATGCTCTCCATGGGACTGTATGCGGAAGAGCGCAAGGGACGCACCCTAGAACTGTTGGCAACTTCCCCAATTTCTAATTGGGCAGTGGCCCTTGGTAAGCTCTTGGGAGTAGTAACCTTCTATATTACGTTGCTCGTCCCGTTGGTGATTTGCGAAGCGATCGCCTTTAGTGCCGCCGATCCCCCTTTTCCCCCCGCAGTCCCCTTACTCGCCCATTTAGGATTAATTCTGCTCGCAGCTTCGATTCTATCTTTGGGAATGTTTATTTCGTCCCTTACCTCGAGTTCTCTGATTGCTGCCTTTTTAACCTTTGCCCTCGTCCTTTTTCTAGCTCTATTGGATGTTATTGCCGCCCGTGCGCCCCAACCCTTTGGAGATATTCTCAATCATATTTCCCTGTTGAAACATTATGAGACCCTCCTACAAGGAATTTTTGACTGGGGAAGTTTAGCACTCTTTGCCAGCTACATTATTCTAGGAATATTCCTCACGGCTCAGTCCATCGAAACCCTACGCTTTCAGCGCTCCTAACCGATTATCGATTTCCTATCCTACCGATGAAAAATCTCATCCAGCACTTTCGTCCCAACCGCAACCTGTGGAAGTATCTATTTTGGGCTGGCTTATGCACGACTGCAGCCGGTTTGGCAGCAGGATTTACCCAAGGCATTTGGTCATTTTTAATTATTTTTGTGGCCGTCGGGGGAATTTTTATCATGTTGGTGAGTGCGGGTCTGTGGACCGGGCAACTTCAGGAATTATCCCGACACCGATCGACCCGTGCAGGAACGGATGCGCTGATTGCGACGCTTTCTCTGATTATTATTCTAGGGTGGCTGAATTTTTTGGCCGTGCGTTATTCCAACAGCGTGGACTTAACAGAAACGCAACTGTTTACCCTCTCCCCGCAAACGCAACAACTGGTTGAGAATTTGACCCAACCCCTAAAAGTCTGGATTTTTGAACCCACCCCTTTCCCACCCGATCGCGATTTGTTGGCCCGTTATGCGAAGTTGAGTCCCAATTTTGAGTATGAATTTGTAGATCCGCAAGTCGAAATCGGACTCTCGCGACGGTACAACGTGGAACAGCGCGGTGAGGTGCATTTGGACTATGGCAACAAGAGCCAATTGGTACAAACGTTACGGGAAGGCCAAGCTCCTCTCTCGGAAATTCAAATTACCAACGGGATCGAGAAGATCCTGCGCGATCGCTCCCCCCGAGTTTACTTCTTGCAAGGTCACGGAGAACTCCCCCTAGAACCCGTAGAAGGGGGACTTTCTCAAGCCGCGAGCAGCTTAGAGGAACGGGGATATGTCGTCGAACCCCTCGATCTCAGTGCCGTACCGCGCATTCCCGAAGATACCACGGTATTGGCGATCGCTGCCCCAGAGCGCCCATTATTTCCGGGGGAACGCGAAGCTGTACAAGAGTATTTACAGCAGGAAGAGGGAGCGGGATTATTGCTCTTATTAGCGCCGAATAGTAACGCAGGTTTAGGAGATATTTTGGAAGAATGGGGACTCGAACTCGATACCCGTTTGGCGATCGATGCGTCGGGAACCGGAGGGGTAATTGGCTACAGTCCCACAACTCCTTTAGTAAACCGCTATGGTACCCATCCCATTACGATCGAGTTTGGCAATCGTTTCTCGGTTTATCCCCTTTCAACTCCCGTAATTATTGAAGAAAAAGAGGATATTAACGCAGTCCCCATTGTGATGACCAATGAGGAAAGTTGGGCAGAAAGAGATTTAACCTCCGATACGCTGGAGTTCGATCCCGAGGAGGATTTAGCCGGGCCGATTAATATTGGGGTGGCACTGGAACGAACTTTAAAATCAGAAGAAGATCGCGACGAAACTGAGGAAGAAACAGAAAATAATGAAGAGGATACGAATGCAGACTCAGAAGAAGATGCGGATGGAGAAGATACCGATACAGATGCAACAGATTTAGAGGAAGAGGAAGATAGCGGTTCGAAAGTGCGAATGGTTATCTTTGGTAATGCCAGTTTTGCAACAAATGGTTGGTTCGAGCAACAGTTTAACAGCGATGTATTTCTCAACTCCGTCAAATGGTTAGCAGATGAAGACGAACAATTATTATCAATTCGTCCGAAAGAACTTTCCAATCGTCGTATTAATTTGTCCCCGGAATTAGCGGCATTATTAGGATGGCTGGCGATCGCCTTTTTCCCGTTATGCGCCTTTGTGGGAGCCGGGGCAATCTGGTGGATCAAGCGCTAGCAATGCGATCGTACTCTGGGGGATTGGAGAAATGCGATCGCGGTGCAATTTTTTCGGGGTGACTCGTTTCTGCGGAGGTGTGAACGTATCATTTTCAGTTAATTAGAACTGCCATTATTATGCTGCCCAAATATATCTCTTATAGTTTGTTCGAGGCGATCCAAAGCGAGATTCGTTGTTTTTTTGTATTCGAGAAAGTTATCTTGTTGTTGTGAAACAATCTGGACTAAAATTCGGTTTGCTTCTCGCAGTTCATCGAGTTGCTGTTGGTGAGTTTCCCGAATCTCGGCAATTTTGCGATCGCTGGCTTCAATTTTGCGATCGCTGGCTTCAATTTTGCGATCGCTGGCTTCAATGCGACGATTGTTATCCTCAATACGGCGATCGTGTGCTTCGGCTAATACAAGTAACCGTTCTATTCTTTCATCGATGCTCATGCACTCTCTCCTCATTCAGTTTTATCGAGCCTATTTCATTTTAGCATTGGGTATGAATGGATACAGGATTCGTTCATGGATGTCCGGGAGTTCCACCATGAAAACAAAAAATCTAACGTCTTATTTTCTGGAAGCACGATCTTTTTTACCGCATTGGTCTTTACAAAACAGCGATCTCTTATCGAAAATTGTCAAATCTATTCCTAATTCTCGGATTGATTGGGAATGGGAAACGGGGGAACTTTGGGCATCTATTTTTATTGAGGAAAAATGGATCGGTACGATTCGATCGGAGATTGCGATCGCATTTTTTCTAGAAGAATATTCTCTTTCTATTGTTGAATTGATGGCTGAATATGGGGTTAAATTAGTGGTGGTGAAAGATTTTGAGACGAAGGAATTTAAAATTGAGAAGGAGAAGTGCGATCGTTTATTTGTTGAGTGTCGCAATGGTGAGGCTGTGGATTTAGAACGATTGTCGATCGCGGATTTATGGTGGGCTACAATTTAAGGAAGTGCGATCGCGGTTATAATACAAGCAAGATTTAGAGCGGAACAATGGTTAAAACAATTACAGCCGTATTTGATGGGAAAGTATTTCATCCCACTGATGCGATCTCACTTCCTCCCAATACTTCGGTTGAGATTACAATTCAAACCGTTGAAAATGGCGATCGCGAACCCGTGTCTTTTCTGGAAGTTGCGCGATCGTTTGAGTTAGAAGGTCCTACAGATTGGTCGGAAAATTTGGATCGGTATCTATAATGAAGTGTTGCTGGCATCAAGCAATAGAATAGAGCTTGAAGAGTTCGTTGAAAAAATCTCTTACTGTTTGTATTGGCTGCTTGCTTTCTATAAACTCATATCAAATCCGGTTAATCAATAGAAATTAAAAGCCAACGGCTTCACACCACCAATCAAATGCAGTAACCCCCCGCACCTGTTCGGGTCTTTCTATCAACACCCGACATCGATGAGCCATGACTTCCTCCAACGCAGCCAA
>JBCCVR010000061.1:0-33340 GCA_039194995.1 Cyanobacteria bacterium P01_E01_bin.42
ACTCTGCGTCCGCCATCCTGTCCGTCCTAAATTCGAGTTTGCCGATTTGCAGTCAAACGCCTGCTACACCGACTTTAATGAGACTGAAGATAGTAGAAACATCTTCGAGTGTTGCCGGACGAAGGTTTAACGAAGGAGTTGCGGTTGACATCTTGGACGAAGGAGTAAAAGATTATAATTTTAAATTGATAATTTTGACTTTTAACGTTAGGGTATGCTGAACTTAACTTCAGCACGTACAATCAATCCAGTAAACTGATTTGACTATTTCTATTGCTTACCTGGGACCTGCGGGAACCTATACAGAAGCAACGGCTTTAGCCTATGCAGATTGGCGCGAGACGGCTAACCTTAGCCTTCGCGATGGCGAAATCGGTCAAAAATCATTTTTATGTCCGTATCCCACCATTGCCCAAACGTTATACGCCGTTACCGACAAGCAAGCGGATCTAGCCGTGGTTCCCGTGGAAAATTTGATTCACGGTAGCGTGGCGACGACCCTCGATACATTGTGGCAGCTAGAGGGGTTAAAGATTCAACAAGCGCTCGTTTTACCCATCGTTCACGCTTTAATTTCCCGCGCTCCCACTTTAGCAGCCATTAAAACCGTTTATTCCCATCCTCAAGCCCTCGCCCAATGCCAAGATTGGCTCAATCGATATTTGCCCGCCGCGCAACAGGTTACCAGCAACTCTACCACGGAAGCTCTAGAACATTTAGGGCAAAATGAAGCGATCGCCGCCATTTCCTCCGAACGGGCCGCCAAACTCTATGATTTACCCGTTCTAGCTCGGGATATTAACGATCGCCAAGGCAATTGCACGCGCTTTTGGGTGGTTG
This sequence comes from Cyanobacteria bacterium P01_E01_bin.42, assembly GCA_039194995.1. GTDB lineage: Bacteria > Cyanobacteriota > Cyanobacteriia > Cyanobacteriales > Spirulinaceae > CCY15215. The sequence continues at coordinate 841 of JBCCVR010000061.1, forward strand.
GTCATCCGCAGACCGATCGCGGCGATCGCATCTCCGTTGCGTTTAGCGTTCCTGCTAATGTGCCGGGAGCCTTGGTCAACCCCTTACAAGCCTTTGCCCGTCGCAATATCAACCTCAGTCGCATTGAGTCCCGTCCCACAAAGCGATCCTTGGGAGAGTATCTCTTTTTTGTCGATGTCGAAAGCGATCGCAACTCTAACCAAATTGAGGAAGCCTTAGAAGAACTCCAACAATATGTCGAAATTTTGAAAATTTTCGGTCGCTACGATCTTTATTCAATTCAAGACGGCAAAGTGATGGTTGGTGAAGGAATTAGAGGTTTGGGAGATTAGAAACCAATAACCAATAAGCGGTCAGACCCCGCGTCGGCGCAAGGGAATGCTGACCAAGAGAGGGAACGCGCACCAAGACATCAATTAATTCAAAACATCTTTTAACGCTGTTCTTGCGGCCAAGTGATTGCGAGTTGAAGTTAAAATTTCGATTTCCCGCGTTAGGCGTTCCTTCGTATCGATCATTTCCAAGAGGGTTTGTTGCTCTGAGGCGACTCCATAGAGGTTGCTTGCCACCCAGTAGGAGAGTTCCATGGGTAAATTGGGGAGGTCGTCGGGAAGTTCGATTTTGCGATCGGTGAGTTTGGCAGATAAGCGCACCACATCTCGCAATAATTGTTCGACTTCCGTAGCAATGGAGCGCAGATCGTCTTGAGTGGGGCTATCTTCTATCCATTCCACCAAACCCACGCGATAGGGCTTTTCGCGCACGTATTCCAAGACGCGAAATCGCTGTTGTCCGAGGGTTAAAATTTTCATGCGATCGTCGGGAAGGCGCTGAAAATGAATGACTTCCGCACAGCATCCCACCCCGGCAATTTCATTTTGGGCGGGATCGAACATCAAAACTCCAAAGCGGCGATCGCTCTCGAGGATGGTGTTCATCATGATCCGATAGCGAAATTCAAAGATGTGCAGGGAAAGAGGACGACCCGGAAACAACACCACGTCAGGGAGGGGAAATAGGGGCAGTTCTCGCACGGCAATGGAGGAGGAAGAGGTCATGAGGGATTGAGTTAGGTCGCGATCGATCTTTACTTTACTTTAACAAATCGCATTTATTTGAAGAATTGTGACAGAATTTCATTAAATTGGCAAATTTATCCGTCTGAGGAGGCACTCCCTTGGGTTGCTATCGGGAAAGCCGTTTATTGCGATCGCACCGTCGCACTGAGATAACCCAGCAAATTATCGAGGGGATTGAGATAAATTTCATTCAGATCGATTTTCACTTGTCGTTCCCGCAACATTAAAAAGCGCCAGATCGAACCCGTGGTAATAATTCCGTAGATTTTAGGAATATTGTTTTCGTGGCGATCGTTAAATATTTGCGCGGCTAACCTGAAGACGACGCATTAACGTTCATAAATCATCAAGAGAGATCGAGAAATGCTTTGAGTGCCTTTTTGTATCTATTTTTCAATAGCTTTGATTTTAAACCTCCTTGCTGAATTCTGGACAAGATATCTGGTGGAACAATTTCTTTCGGTATAGGACTATTAGGCATTATCTCTGTGGCTAGTTGAGTTGCATCCATCTCCCGAGCAAACTTATACGCAATAAAGGATTCTCGCTTGATAAACTGTATACCTTCGCCGGGTTGGAGAATGCAAGACGTATCCGATCTAATGGGGCGACTCGTAACATTGACAAATAGATAATGCGTTTCTGAGATTTGAGCAATAGCAATATAGAGATGTTGGGCATTTGGAGGCGTATCTATTAAAAAAGCATCTCCTACACTAATTGCTATACTAGCCATTTAGAACCTCATCTAAATACGCTTCTCGGATTGCATCCTGTTGAATTTCTTCGATTTCGCGATCGCTCTTTCCAAGAACTTTTAAGATTTTTTCGACAGCAATAGGAATGCTTGATTCACCAGGATTTTGCCATTCGGGAAAATGATGAGTCAATTTAGCCAGATCGAATCGATCGTAATGTCCAAATTCTTGATAAACTTGTCGCAATATATTTTCTTCTGCTTCGCAAAGTTCGTTATTTCCCGGATCTTGAATTAACTTTATACAGTAGTCTGGATCGGGAGTGGTAATAAATTTTGACCATAGTGAGAAAGCATTGTCTAAGGAATTGCTTTTTATGAGATCGTAAACTTCGCTTAAAACGGGGCCATGCTTCATTGAGACATAGCGATCGCCAGTAATCGGCCATTCTATTTCTTCTAAAGCCATGCGATCTGAGAGATATAACATCTTCAGCAAACCTAGATATTGCATCGGTTTTCCATGCAGTTTCAGTAGAAATGCTGCTGCTTCAACAGTTTTCTGAGGATGAAATCGAAATTGAATAGACATCATTATACTTGTCCACAGTATTTTTGTATTGTCTTTATTATAATCCAATTGAAATTAATATCAAAAAGTAAGGTGCGTTATTAACGCACCTTACTGGTTTATTCAATGACTTATTCCTTCAGCATTAAATAATACAATTGACCGCGATAACCCATCACGCCAGCCCTGTCTCCGGCAACTTCTCCCGTTCCCATGAAGACATCGACGCGACCCGGGGTTTTAATGGCGCTACCCGAATCTTGATCCAACACGTAGCGACTCACCCGAGGCGCTTGCATCCGTCCGTTGCTGTCGGGGATGGGAATTTGGGTGTGAATCAAGGCCAAAGCACCGGGAGGCATTAAACTCTTATCCGTGGCAATCGAGCGATCGGCTGTCACCGGAACCTCTAAATTACCCTGTGCGGGCGCACCGTAGGTTTCCCGGAAGAAAATAAAACGATTGTTTTGGGGGATATAGCGATCCAGTAAATAGGGGCGTTGGCGGAAAATATTAATCATTTTCGGTAGGGTGAACCCGTCCCGAGGATGTAAGCCATCGCGAATCATGGCTTGTCCGACACTGTAGTAAGGATAATCAGTGCTTGCATGATAAGTTGCCGACATGATTTTACCATCGGGCAATTTGAAGCGGGCGGAACCTTGAATATGAACGAGGAAGGCTTGGAGGCGATCGCGCAACCAAACCAATTCCGAACCGCGCAAAATACTACTTTTACCCGTCCCGTCTGCCCCTTCTAATTGGGCGCGACTGGGGTGGGGGGTTCGCCATTGCTCTAAATTCGCCGGACGGCGATAGAGGGGATAGCGGTATTCTTCCGTCGGAACGCGACTGGCTTGATAAATGGGTTCGTAATAGCCCGTAAAATACACCGTACCTTGATTATCCCGTCCCACGGAGCGATAGAAGACGAATTCTCGCTTAACGGCTGCTTGTAACTCTGCCGAACTGCGAGATTGCTGAACGAGTTGGCGGAAACGCAGGAGGGAACGGCGAACGCGCGCGCGGGTAATCCCCGGAATAGCATAATTTTGGTAATCTCGTATCGCCCGAGATGTATTCAAATAGCGCAAGCTATGGTCGATAGACTGCAACATCGCAGCTTTATCGTCACCGCCTCGGAAGCTGTTCCAGAGTTGTTCGTCATACCCTAGAGACGTATCGTGGTGGGGATTAGACCATTCAAGGGGTCTAGCTTCTACCTGCAAATGAGGGGTTGCAAATGTCAATCCAAGTCCGAGGGAGAATAGGGCTAATGTTCTTTTCATATGTTAGTTTGGCGGGAAAATGACCTCTAATTATTGTTTTTGCACCGCTTTGGTCTTCGATCCGAATGATTTTGGATTTGTTCCGCAAAATTTGGACATTTAGCGGATGTTTTTAGCAGAATCTCTGAAAAAAAGCAAGTTAAATGCTTTAAATTAATCTAAATAAGCATCTTAGTCTAGAGTTGCACCCCGAGCAAAAAAAATTGCCGATTTCCCCTCATGGGCATAGGATTCGAGGTGTATAGCGTTTAACTCGAACAGGATGGATTCTATGTCTGGCGATCGCGATGATTTTCTCCTCCCCCTGCACCGTTTGGAACTCCTCAGCGATTTAATTTTTGGGATCTCCATGACCATCATGGTTTTAACCTTCGACTTTCCACCGGAACATTTAGACCGACAGGGGCTGCTCGAGTTTCTTACGGCGCAACTCCCTTCTTTTGGCATCTATGTAGTATCTTTTGTGTTAGTCGCGTTTTACTGGGCTTCTCACTTAGAACAGTTCAAATATTATCGAAAAACAGATAGCATTCATATTTGGCTGCAATTACTTTCCTTACTTTTCATCATTCTCGTGCCCTACAGCAACGATTTATTGAGTTATTATCCGAATGACTATCTCGTTCAAGTTATTTACAGCTTGGTTATTTTTTTTGTTGGGATCTTGTCCTTTTTCAATTGGCGCTATGCAACGGGCGATCGCAAGTTAGTCTCTAAGACAATCTCGGATGCGGAAATTGCCAAAATCTCGCGCCAATCTTTGATAGAACCTTGTGTTATGTTATTAGCGATCGCAGTGGGTTGGATTCACCCCTATGCTTGGGATATTGCTTCATCTTTAATCGTAGTGATTTATCCCTTACAAGATCGCCTTTTTGTTCAAAAACCGGAAAAATAGAAGAGTTAAAGGCGATCGTAATTTCAATGATCGATGAGCAATTATCAATGAGCAATGGGAGACTTGAGACCTTTTTTTGGGTCATGAAATCGATTGTATGGCGCACTTCACTATTTTCCAGATGAATGCTATAAATCTATCCTCGCTTTTAGTTAGAAGAGGTGAGGGTGTGGGAGCTTGTTTTAATTTTACCCTCTTTATCGTTGTCGTTATGGGCACTTAACTCAAGAAAGATCTCATTTATCGAGATTAACGCTAAGATCGATACAATCGTTAATGCACCTGTCTCAGAGAGATGACATTATCAATTAGATTGCAAGCATCTTTGAGGGGAATTACACCGCATTCGACGGCTTGAATTAAGTCTTGACTATCTTGAGGACTTAATAAGCCTAAATCGGATTCCAAGTGCTTGATATACTGCAAAAGTTCTTTTCGAGTGTAAGTTTTGAGTGTAACCATGATGGACTCTCCCTGATGCTTGTAAAGTGTTGGTATTACTCTCTACAACGCAATGAAGAAAGATTGGGAAAATTACGGAAAAAATTTTATTAAAGTCATTGGGATCGGCTTGGATGGCTCATCGGGACTCGATCGCAGCACCTTGCAAGATATCAAAATGGCAACGATATTAGTCGGGAGTCGCCGTCATTTGGACTATTTTCCAAAATCTACGGCCAAATGTCTGATTTTAGGGAAAATTGGGGAGGCGATCTCGCAGATCGAGACAGCTTGGCAGCAAGGCGATCGCGTGGCAATCTTGGTTTCGGGGGATCCCCTCTTTTTCGGGTTAGGACGGTTATTGCTGGAGTCTTTTCCTTCAGAATGCTTGCAATTTTATCCCCATGTCAGTTCCCTACAACTCGCTTTTGCCCGGGTAAAAGTGCCTTGGCAAGATGCGAAAATTATTAGCGTCCACGGACGTTCTTTGGAGGAGTTGCGAGGATCGCTACAGCAAGGGGTTGCTAAAATTGCCGTCCTAACCGACGAAAATCATTCTCCTAACGAGATCGCTTCTCTCTATCTTTCTTTAGATATTCCCACTCGCTATCAATTTTGGGTCTGCGAAAATTTGGGGGGAGAGGAAGAAAACGTCAATTATTATGCTGCGGAATCATTAGGCGATCGCACATTCTCTCCCCTTAATGTTCTGATCTTGTTGCGAGAAGAAGCGAAACCCTTAAATTTAGACGAATTGCCATTGTTTGGTTTACCGGATGAAGTCTTTTTAAGTTTTCGCGATCGCCCGGGTTTAATGACCAAACGAGAAATTCGCATTCCCATTCTAGGGGAGTTAGCATTACAGCCCCAACAAATAATTTGGGATATTGGTGCGGGGACGGGTTCCGTTGCGATTGAAATGGCACGCTTGCATCCCAATTCTCGCATCTATGCCGTTGAAAAAACAGCGATGGGAGCAAATTTAATTCGCAAAAATTGCCAACGCTTGCAAGTCGAAAATGTGACGGTTATCGAAGGAACTGCACCGGAGAGTTTGCTGAGTTTACCCGAATGCGATCGCATTTTTATCGGGGGTAGTGGTGGACACTTAACTACAATTTTGGATATTTGTCAAGAAAAATTGCGAAGTCGTGGCTTAATGGTTCTAGCTTTGGCAACAATCGAACATTTGAATTTAAGCGTGAGTTGGTTGCAAGAACGAGAATGGCATTATCGACTCCTGAACCTGCAAATTTCTCGTTCTATTGCGATCTCCAACTTAACCCGCTTTTCCCCGCTTAACCCCGTTACCCTGATTACTGCGTCAAAATTAGAATATAACCCAATCCAATCTCAAAAAGCAGGGGGTTAATGTGTCCCAAGCCATAACAACACTGTATCGACCTGTCGGAAAAAAAGAATTAGACCTAATCGAAAAATCGAGATGGATCGCGTTTCCTCCGAGATTACCCGAACAGCCGATTTTTTATCCCGTTCTCAACGAAGAATATGCCAGAAAAATTGCTCGTGATTGGAATGTTAAAGCGAGTGGTTCTGGTTTTGTCACGCAATTTTCCATTGACTCCGACTATATCAAAAAATATCCCGTTCGGATAGTTGGCGGCTCAATTCACCGAGAACTCTGGATTCCTGCTGAAGAATTGGAGGAATTTAATCGGAATATTGTTGGGAAAATTGAAGCGATCGCGTGTTTTTATGCCGAAACACGCTCCAATTAAATTTACATGGCATTCAAAGATCGAGTTTGTAAAGTTTTATAACATTGATGCGAATCTCGTGCATGAAAATCGCAGCGACCTCCAAAGGGATCGATGAAGGACGATACAGCGTGCTGCAACTGCGCGATCGCAAGTGTTGAATCTTGCGTCTTCTTCTTCATCACATCGTTAAAAAACTGCTGAATTTAAGGGTATTTATCATGTCCGATCGCGCGCAACAACACGAATTTGCAGAAGACACAAACCCACTTGCCTCCCTTGGTCTATCTGAATTTCATGCTATTTCGTTGCCAAAAAGCATTCTCGGTAGTTTTATGGTGGGAGAAACGGGGAAGGTAAGTTTCGATCTGCTCTTTGCCAAAAAACAAATTAAAGGAGATTTAGGTTTATTTTCTTTGAAAGGGATGGAATTGCGAGGGGTTGAATCTGAAGACTTTACCCGAGAGGCGATCCGACGGATTGCAAGTCACTCCTCTTTCGGTCGTTTGTTATTGCGAGACAAGGAAACGATCGCGACGCAAACTCTCGAAATGCAATCGGGAGAAACATTTGCATGGATCTTTTTTCCTGAAGGAATTGAGGCAGCGATCGCGCGTAATATTCCTCCCATTTTATCCTTAACTACAGGGAACTTTGCCGATGTGGGAGATAGCGGCATCGTGGCGATGGAGGGAGCACAACGCAATAAGATTGACACTTTAACGGGACAATTAGAGCGACCTTATACCGATTTGATTTTTCGCATTGAAGGTGCAATCGGACGACTGGAAAAACTAGACGATCTGATAACTTCGGCACAAGATTGGCGCAAGACTTCCTTTGGACGGGAAATTCTTACCATGACTTCAAACTTGGCGGTTAAAACACAAGAACATAATGTAATTGAAGTAGAAGAAATCAAAACAGAAGCGATCGATTTATTTAGCGATCGTGGAGAGCTAGAGACGAATAATAAATTGATAGAAGAAGACATAGAACTAGAGCGATCGCATTCGATTCAATCCGAACAAGCTCAAAAAACTTCCAAAGATCTGTTTACTTCTGGCGTTTTTACAGTTGGAGAAAGTGGTGAAGTGGGTTTTGACTTTCTCTTCGATGGCGGTAAGCACAGGAGCGAATTGGCAATTTTTAGCCTTGAAGGAATGGGAGACTATGAATTTGGCTCTACAGCATTTATTAAAGAAGCAACAAGACGTGCCTTAAGCAACTCTAAGTCGGGTTATATCATCATCAAAGATCGCGAAGAAGGTGCAAAATTTGAGGGGAAATTGGGTGAAAAGAGTTGGAATCAAGGAGAATATGAGGGCGTTAAAACCTTTCAAATGGAAGCAGGCGATCGCTTTGGAGTTATGCTGATTCCGAATGGGACGGTGGAGAAAGTTCATAAAAATCCCAAGATTAAGGGGGCGAAGAGTCCTTTATTTTCTATCGCGACGAAAGGTAATGATTTCGGTCAGATTGCGGACTTGAATGGAGAAGGGCATACCTTTGCGATGGAAGATGTCAATCCCGGACATAAATGGTTCGATCGCGATTACAATGACATCATTTTTCAAGTCATTGGCGCGACAGGAACAGCGCAATCTTTTGATAATGCGGTTAATCCGGAAAAAGATTGGCGACAAACCGAACTCGGTCAAGAAATTCTCGAATATATTAAATCTCCCGAAACCATTACCGAGAAAGTTAAATTTATTGTCGATGCGTTGTACAATCCTAGCGAAAGCCTTACAATTTCGGGTTTGGTGACAGATGAAGATGGAAAGATCGATATTTCTCGTGTGGATTTTTGGTTGCAGCAGGATGGAGGAGAATGGATCGATATTGATGATGCTTTGGAGTTTATCAAGAATGGCGATCGCGTCAAGTTTCGCTATGACTTGGGCGAGTTAGACCCCGGAAAGTATCGCATCAAAGCAACGCCTTACGATAGAGAAGGTAAGGTTGGAGAAGTTTACGAGGATGCTTTTACAGTATTGTCCGTTTCGCAGGAGGAAGAATTATCCGATCGCGTCAAAATGGCGATCGAGCGATCGATGAATTTACAAACCTACGATCCTCATGCTTTAGCGAAAACAACGGAATGGGTTGTCAGCATTCAAAAAGGCGTAGATGTCAATCGCTTGGCAACAGTATTAGGGGCAAAAAATTTAGGAGAAACGGGACAAATTGCCAATACTTATCGCTGGGAATTTGCGCGAGGAATTGACCCTCACGCGATCGCAGATTTGCTGAATATGCAGGTGGGAGTTGAGTTTGCTTATCCCTTAGTTCCTCTCAATATTCAATGGCATTCTTCCCCCAGTGATGAACCTTACGTGCAGAATGAAATGCAATGGCATTTAGAGAGTAGCGAGATCGATGTTAATGTGGCAGATGTGTGGGAGCAAGGGATTTTTGGGACGGGTCAAACGATTGGGATTGTTGATAGCGGATTTGAACTGCACGATCCCAAATTTGGGTTAGTCGGACATCCCGATCTCGTTGAGAATTATCGTCCCGATCTGAGTTGGGATTTTGCCGAGAATGATGCGATCGCCTCCCGATTGGTACGCCAAAATATTTATTTTAATCAACCCGAACAATCCATTTTAGAAAAAGGGCAAGATCGTCGCGGGATTGACTCTCCTGATGTTAAACCTTTTCTGGTTCAACGGGGACATAATTATTTTAAGTTTGATAGCCGAATTGAAGAAGAAATCACCGATCTCTGGGTGGATTTAGATATCGATCACGATGAGGTTTCTGCTTTGGAAGTCTATTTGGTTTCTCCTTCGGAAACAGATCTTGATGGTAAAGAATACCGACTCGAACTGGACGATCGCGGCAATTTTTCCGGTTACATTACAGCATTTGATGGAGAAAATGCGGCAGGAAAATGGATGATTAAAATCATCGATCGCCATCCGAATAACGGGCGAGTGGGAACGCTGAAAAATATTGTTTTACGGGTCAATGCAACGGAGGAAGATCACGGCACAAAAGTCGCGGGAATTGCGATCGCGAATGGAGAAAATAACCTTTGGGGAACGGGAATTGCACCAGATGCAGACTGGGCTGCTTTACGACTGGGGTTACAGATGAGCGATCGCGAATTAGCAAGCGTTCTTTACGATCCCAATCCCGATTTCTTTGCCCAACGCAATCAAGATATTGCGATTTATAACAACAGTTGGGGCTTTCAATTTTACAAAACGCAAGATGGCGATAGTCATCAATATACGGCAGCTTTAACGGAAATGGCGATCGAGAACGGAGCCAAATACGGTCGCCAACGGTTGGGTAATATCTATGTTTTCTCGGCGGGAAACAATGCAGGAAAGGGGGGAAATGTCAACTATAATGCTTTGGCAAATTCTCGTTATACCATTGCTGTAGCAGCGATCGATCCTTGGGGACGGGCAACCCAGTATAGCGAACCGGGTGCCTCGGTGTTGGTGTCTGCCTATTCGAATGCGGGGACTCTGGATGATGGCGATCGCCCGGTGGTGACAACGGGGATGTATAGCGACGATGGCAACGATCGCAACGATTACACCATTTCGGCTTATGGTGAGGATAACAGCAATGGTTTTGGGGGAACTTCGTCGGCGGCTCCTTTTGTGTCGGGGGTTACGGCATTGATGCTGGAGGTCAATCCTTCTCTTACTTGGCGAGACGTTCAGCATATTTTAGTGAAGTCTTCGAATTGGGAGAGTATCGACGACCCGGATGCGGATTGGACGGGAGAGAGTAGCGATCGCATCCGTCACAGTCATGAGTATGGGTTTGGGGTGGTGGATGCCGCAGAAGCGGTGGAGTTGGCAAGAACTTGGACGACTGTGGGAGAAGAGATTAAGGTGAAGAAGTCGGAATACGTTGCCCTAAAAATTCCCGATTTTAACCCCAACAATCCCGAATCTCTCACTTCTACGATTGAGATCGCTATCGAGGATAATCTACAAGTGGAATGGGTGAAGGTGTTATTTAACGGCAATCACGATTATTTAGGGGATCTGAAGTTGGTTTTGACTTCTCCCAACCAGACCAAATCAATTTTATCTCAGCAGCATGGGGAGAATGACGAGGCCAATCAATCCTATGGTGGCGATCCGATTTTTAATTGGACATTCACATCAGTGCGTCATTGGGGCGAGTCTGCGGCGGGAAAATGGACGTTGGAGGTGGCGGATGAGTATGATGGCAATGAGTTGATTTCCCAATGGACGAGTTGGCAATTGAATCTATACGGGACGCAAATCAATACTCCGCCAACTTTAACCCAGATTGACTCGTTTGAAGCCGTTCAAAATCAACCGTTTGTTATTGCTTATGCCGATCTGCTTGCTGCTTCGGATGCGTCAGATGCGGATGGGGATGCGATCGCGTTTATCATCGAGGCGTTGCATTCCGGGACTTTGACGAAGGATGGGGTGGCTGTTGCGGTGGGAACGCAGATATCCGAGGGGGATGTATTGGAATGGACTCCGGAGAGTTCTGGGGATGATATCTCTGCGTTTAGCATCAAGGCGACGGATGGGATGGATGCGTCGGCGAATGCGATCGATGTGACGGTGGATGTCGCTGACTCCTATACTCCCGTTAAAATTGGCGATGAGTTTCAGGTTAATACCCAGATCGAAAAAGCGCAAAAAGACCCTTCTATTGCTGCATTGACGGATGGCGGATATGTTGTGACTTGGACTTCTTTGGGTCAAGATGGAGACGAAGAGGGCATTTTCGGACAACGTTATGACAGTTTGGGGAATGCGATCGGGAATGAATTTCAAGTTAACAGTCATACGGCAAGTAAACAAGAACTTTCCTCTGTAACAGCATTGCAGGATGGAGGTTATTTGGTAACGTGGACTTCTTTTGGTCAAGATAGCAGCTTTCAAGGAATCTTCGGACAACGTTACGATCGCTTGGGAAATCTTGTCGGGAATGAAATACAAATCAATTCTCATTACGATAACGTACAATCTCATCCTTCGGTTACAAGTTTAATAGATGGCAGTGTTGTTGTGACTTGGATGTCTTACGGTCAAGATGGTAGCGATTATGGCATCTACGGACAACGTTACGATAGTGCGGGGAATGCTTTAGAGAATGAGTTTCAAATTAATGCAACGGTTAACAGCATTCAAAAACATCCTTCTATCGCTTCTCTAAGCGATGGAGGATTTGTCGTAACTTGGATGTCTTACGGTCAAGATGGTAGCTTTTATGGCATCTATGGACAACGTTATAACAGTACGGGGAATGTTCTCGGAAACGAGTTTCAAATTAATACTCATACAGCAGATAGTCAATGGTTGCCTGCTGTCACGGGGTTGGAAAATGGCGGGTTTGCTGTGGTTTGGGGTTCGATGAGGCAAGATGGTAGCGATCGCGGCATTTTTGGCCGGAGTTTCGATAAAAACGGGGTCGCGATCGCTGATGAGTTTCAGGTGAATACTTACACCCAAGGAGATCAATTAAATCCTGCGATCGCCAAGTTAAGCGATGGGGGATTTATCGTGACGTGGCAATCTTTAGAACAAGATGGCGATGGGGCTGGTATTTTTGGACAGCGTTTTAGTGTGGATGGGACTGCGATCGGCGATGAATTTCAAGTGAATACTTTTACGGAGGGAAATCAACAAAATTCAGTTGTAGCCGTTCTCGAAAATGGTAATTTTGTGGTGGCGTGGGATTCTGAGAATCAAGATGGTAGCGATACGGGGGTTTACAATCAGATTTTTGGCGTTACGCAAGTATCCAATCGAGCAACATTTTTTACACCAGATACACCCTATTTGAGCTTCGCACACAGTCCTTTTAGTTCATCAGGCGATGCAATGAAATCAGTGATTCATACTGCATCCTACAATGGTCATACCTACCATTTACTCGATACAGATGGTACAAAATGGTGGCTTGAAGCAGAAGAAGAAGCGATCGCACTAGGAGGTCATCTCGTCACCATTAATGATGCTGCGGAGAATCAATGGGTACAGGATACTTTTGGGCGCATTGCATCAGATTATGCGCTGGCTAATAATTTGCCAGATCAAGAGAAAATAACACTTTGGATTGGTTTGAGCGATCATTTAACAGAACGAAAATATCAATGGTCTAGTGGCGAACAAGTTCAGTATTCTAACTGGTCATACCGTCAACCAGGAAACGACGCAGCAGATGAAGATTTTATTGGGATGTATGCAAGTACAGGACAATGGCACGATCTGGTTGGCGATACTCGTGCAGTTGACCTACCTTTTGGAGTTGTTGAAGTTGCAAATGAAGCTAAACCCGATCCGGGAAATGGAAAACAATTCCAATATTTTTATCTAGAAGACTTTGAAGATGGACAACTCAATACTCCCGGATTGAGTATTTCCGAAGGTAGCGTGATTAAACTCGGAGGAGTTGATTCTGTAGATGTAGATGATGGATTAATTGATGGTAGTGGTTCAAGTGGTCAGAGTTGGCACACTGGAAATGGTCAAGATTTTACTATCAATTTTGACGAACAAATTCTTGGTCAACTTCCGACTCATGCAGGATTTGCTTTAACCGATCTAGGACGGACAAATCCGAATTTAGGAGCAGGTAAAGTTATTTTTGAAGCCTTAGATATTAATAGTCAATCTCTTGGGACAAAAATAATCCAGTATGGAGATAATGATTGGTATGGTGGTACGAACGAAGATCGTTTTTTAGGTGTCACTTATGAAGAAGGAATTTCCACATTCAAAATTAGTTTTCCGGATGGAAATTGGGGCGTTGAAATCGACCACATTCAATACGGAATTTCTGGCACTCCTCAAGGCAAAATCGGCGACGAGTTCCAAGTTAATACCTACACCTCCGACCATCAAATGCGACCCGCGATCGCGTCTCTAAGCGATGGCAGTTTTGTCATTACGTGGGAGTCGGAGGGACAGGATGACAAATTCCGAGGCATTTTTGCCCAACGTTACGACAATCTGGGAAATCCCCTCGGACAAGAATTCCAAGTCAATACTCGCATTGATGGGGCAGAAAACAATCCCGATATTACAGCCTTAAGTGACGGCAGTTTTCTCATTACTTGGCACCCTTACAGCATCAGCAGTTATGACGGCGTTTTTGCCCAACGCTATGACTCCCAAGGGAACAAAGTCGGCAGCGAATTCCAACTCGATACAACTCAGCCTCACTATCAATCTTTCCCGAAAATAACAGGACTTTCCGACGGGGGATATGTGGCAATCTGGCAATCCCATCAACTCAATGTTTTCAATGAAACCGCAGCCGATCTCTACGGTCGTCGTTTTGATGCCAATAATAACCCCATTGGTGACGATTTCCTCATCCACAGTCAAACCGATAACCCCCAAAACTTCCCCTCCGTAACTGCTCTCGAAAATGGCGCATTTCTCGTCACTTGGGCGGGGAAAACGGCGGCAGGGAGTTATGATATTTACGCTCGCTCTTTTGATGCCAACGGGAACGCGATCGCGGACGCATTCAAAGTCAATACCTTTGACAGCTATAGCCAATATGCCCCCGTCGTCGCCACTTTGTCCGATGGCAGCATTGCGATCGCTTGGCATTCTGAGGGACAATACGGGGAAAATTCCGGCATTTACGGGCGGCGCTTCGACAGCACGGGAACGCCTTTAAGTCAAGAGTTTAAGATTACTTCTGCGGCGCAAAATCATCGGGTCAACCCGGACATTACCGGACTCTCTAACGGTAATTTTGTGGTGACGTGGCAGGCAAAAGCACAGGATACGGAGGATTTTGAACTCTACGGACAGCGATTCGATCGCGATGGCAAGGCGATCGGCGATGAATTCCAAATCAATACCGAAACCGCTAACGCACAGATGCGCCCCGTGGTTGCCAGTTTACCCGATGGTAAGTTTGTTACCGCATGGCAGTCCGGGGATGAGTCGCGATGGGGGATTTTCGCGCAACTGTTTGGCAATGCACCAGAGGATCCCTCCCCCAATGTTGCTCCGAAACTGGAGGATGCGATCGCCCTAGAATCTGCCAATTTTGTTTATCTTGGCGATGGCGATCCGATGGGTGCGGGTTGGGGAGGATACGATTTCAATGCCGTGGAATTCGTGCAGGATGGAGAGATTCAGGCGTTAAAAATGAGCGACCTTTCGGGACAGAAAACCTCGAAAGCTCAATATCAGCGTAATCTCTCCTATGCAGAAACGACCCTCGCACAATTGTATGGTTGGAAAATCGAGACGAGTTTAAAATTAGTCGGCGATCACAGTTATTACGGGTCTGCTTCTCTCAGCTATAACGATGGCGAAAAGCGGTATCAGATTCTCTTTGGGACGGATGGGAATGGGAATTTGGTCATTAATCCCAATGGCGATAATGGGGCAGATGTTCGCGTCCTCGATGGGGTTGCGGCGAATGAATACCACGCGATCGCATTAGAATTGAATCCAGAAACTCGGGCGGTTACAATCTCGGTCGATGGGACAGAAGCGATCGCCGACTATCGCGGACACAGTGCGAAGGGTCATTATGCGGAAAACCAAACCCGAGGGGGCGTTTTCTGGGGTTGGACATCGGGATCCCCTGCAACAACGGGTGAGGCATACTGGCAAGACGTGAAGTTTGCAACCCTCAAACCCGAAGCGATGCAAGGTCATGCTCATACGATAACCTATGAGGAGTTACTCGCCGCTTCCGATGCCACGGATGCCAATGGGGATGAGATGTCCTTTGTCATTACTGCGATCGAGGATGGCATCTTAACGAAAAACGGACAAGCGATCGCCCTTGGCAATACGACTCTCAGCAAGGGGGAAACCCTGACATGGACTCCAGAGAGTGCGGGGGATGATATCTCTGCGTTTACTGTCAAAGCAACCGACGGAAATGCAACCTCCTCTATTCCTGTCTCTGTTACCTTGGACGTGCAAGGCATTCCTCAAGGTAAAATCGGTGAGGAATTCGCGATCGATAGTGAACTCTCACAAAATAAGATTCGACCTTTCGTAACGACCTTACAAGATGGAGGTTTCATCGTTACGTGGGAATCTTATCAGGCTGCCAGTAAGGGCAATTTCGGTCAGCGATATGACGCTTTAGGCAATCTCATAGGCAAAGAATTTCAAATCAATGCTAATCACAATTACCATCAAAATCGTTCGGCTGTCAGTGCCTTGGATGATGGTGGTTTTATCGCAACATGGCAATCCTATTGGGGGCAAGATGGCAGTTCTACTGGTATTTTTGCACAACGCTACGATGCAGATAGCAATCCTATCGGTGAGGAATTTCTAGTTAATACTCATACTGTCAACAGTCAAGAGACTCCCGCGATCGCCACGTTAAGCAATGGAGAATATGTCATTATTTGGCAGTCTTTCAATCAAGATGGTAGCGGACGAGGGATTTACGGTCAGCGTTTCGATCGCGATAGTAACCCCATCGGGACGGAATTCGCCCTCAATACTCAAACCGAAGGAGAACAACGCTATCCTACCCTCACAGCCCTCAAAGAAGGAGGATTTGTCGCTACGTGGACTTCAGAGAGTCAAGATGGAAACAGCGATGACATTTATGCCCGACGCTATGATGCTAATGGGAATGCGATCGGGCAAGAGTTTCTCGTCAATACTTACCGTACCAGTTCTCAATATGTCCCTGCCATTGCAACTTTAGAGGATGGTAGTTTTGTCATTGCTTGGCATTCTGTCAGTCAGGATGACAATAGTACCTCGGGTATTTACGGACAACGCTATGACAGTAATGGCGATCGCCTCGGTGGGGAATTTAAAGTTAATACCATCTCCCAAAGCGACCAACTCAACCCCGCGATCGCCCCGCTTTCTAATGGCGGTTTTGCGATCGTTTGGCAATCTAAGGGTTATATTCCAAGCATTTACGGACAACGCTATGACAGCAATGGCGATCGTATCGGTGGGGAATTTCGCTTAAACTCTGAACATTATAGCGCTCGACGTATGCCTACTGTAGCAGGTTTACCCAATGGGAAATTTGTCACCTTTTGGCAATCTCTAGAAAACGATATTTGGGACATTCACGGACAAATTTCAGGTAATAACGCAGAGGTAGAATCTTCTGAGAATATTGCCCCGGAACTTAGTTTAATTCATTTGAATCCCGTTGATGCTGCCCATAGTGGCAGTACCGATCCCCTTACAGAAGGTTTTACAGAAGGTTGGAATCATGCGAATGCCCAAAATACGGTTGGTGTGGTTGATGATGGGGGTGTTGAAGCATGGCATATTAAATCCACAGGATCGGATTCAACAGCAGGATATCACCGGAGTATTTCTTTTGCAGAAGCAACCCTTGCTAAAATCTATGGTTGGAAAATTAGCGCCGACCTGAAATTAGGAGAACAAGCAGGTCTTCCCGATGGTTCGTTTGTAACAATATATCATGGTGGATCGACTGGCTATAGCGTTGACTGGGGCGCAAATTCAGTCGGGGATCTCATATTGAAATTTGCACGAGAAGATCATTACATCACTCATACACTCGATGGCGTTGCTGCCAATGAATATCATCGCACGGAAATAATCTTCGATCCAAAAACCAACACGGCTAAAATTTTCGTAGATGGGAAAGAGATTATTTCTAACTATACTGGACAAACGGCCAGTAGTGATATAGCAGAAATATTAGGAGCATCGTACTTTTTTTGGGGATCTGCTTGGGGTAGCAATACGGAAGAAGCATACTGGAAAAATGCCTCGTTTGAAGTCCTCAAACCGAAAGTCATGCAAGGGAAACCTCACACCATCACCTATGAGGAATTACTCGCTGCTTCCGATGCAAAAGATGCCAATGGGGACGAGATTTCCTTTGTCATTACCAATATCGAGGATGGTATGTTAACGAAAAACGGGCAAACTGTCACCCAAAATGCCACTCTCAGCAAGGGGGAGACTCTGACATGGACTCCAGAGAGTGCGGGGGATGATATCTCTGCGTTTACCGTCAAAGCAACCGACGGAAATGCAACCTCCTCTACTCCTGTCTCCGTCACATTGGATGTGCAAGGCATTCCCAAAGGTGCAATTACCGATGAAATCCAAGTTAATACCTACACTGCAAGTTCTCAAAGTCGTCCAGCACTGGCAACTCTAGCGGATGGTAGCTATGTGGTGACGTGGCAATCTTACGAACAGGATGGCAGCAGTTGGGGCGTTTTTGCTCAACGTTACGATGCTTTGGGCAATCCTTTGGGTGCAGAGTTCCAAATTAATACCGAAACTGCTTCCACACAAGAACATCCCAGTATTGCAGCTTTACAAGATGGCGGTTTTATCGTTGCGTGGGAATCTTTAAACCAAGATAGTAATGGGAAAGGGATTTTTGCTCAACGGTTTGATGGGAATGGCGATCGCATTTCTGGGGAATTTCAAGTCAATAGCGAGAGTGTGGGAGAACAACTTTATCCCGCGATCGCATCCCTCACTAACGGCGATTTTGTCATCACATGGCAGTCAGAAGGGAAAGATGGCAGTGCTTACGGCATCTTCGGACAACGCTACAACTCCCAAGGAAACGCTTTGGGGAATGAGTTCCAAATCAACACCACCACAGCCAACGATCAAAGCCGTCCAGCCATTAGCAGCTTACAGGATGGGGGATTCCTCATCACTTGGGCTTCTGAGGGGCAAGACGGCGATTTTGAGGGCATTTACGGGCAACGCTACAATGCCAATGGGGTCAAAGTGGGCGGCGAATTTAACCTCAATACCTACAGCAACGGCTCTCAATACGTCCCCACCGTTACCAGTTTAGCCGATGGGGGTTTTGTGGTGGCGTGGCAGTCAGAAGGGCAGGACGGCAGTGCTTACGGCATCTTCGGACAATGTTTCGACAGCAACAGTCAACCCGTGGGAGAAGAGTTTCGCATCAATACAGAAGTGAGTCAGCATCAGATTAACCCCGCGATCGCGCCTCTGTCTAATGGGGGTTTTGTGGTCACGTGGCAATCTTATCAACAAGATGGCAGTAATTATGGCATTCACGGACAGCGATTTGACAGTGATGGTAATGCGATCGGGGATGAATTCCAAATTAATACCTCGACCTTCAGCCGTCAAATTTTGCCCTCGGTGACACCGTTGGAGAATGACACCTTTGCGATCGCATGGCATTCTCATGTCGATTCTGGGGACAATTATACCTCGGTGTTTAGTCGCATCTTTGGCAACGAACCGGAAACCGCGACAACGGAGAATATCGCTCCGCAATTAAATGCGATCGCCCTGACTGCACCGGAATACAACCATCAAGGAGATACGGATCCGACAACGGAAGGCTGGATCAATACCTTTAATATTCAAGATGGGAATATTCTGCGGGCAGTTGATGATAATGGGACTGCTGCATGGTCTACGAATGATGATGGTAGCACGTATCTTTCTGGCGGTGGCTACAGTCGTATCTTCTCTGAAGAAGAGACAGTCATCGCCGATAAATACGGCTGGAAAATGAGTGCAAATTTGAAGATTGTTGATCCTAACGATAATCCGGGGGGCAGCATTCAGGCAACCTATCAGAATGGGTTCGACCATTATCAAATCTTCTGGGGATCCAATGCTGAAGGAGATGTGTTAATTCATGGGGTGACGGATGAGACGGGAGTGCGATCGGAATATACTTTAACGGGAGTGAAGGCGAATGAATATCACGATTACGAGATGATTTTTGACCCCCAAACCAAGACGCTGAAAGTATTGGTGGATGGGGTGGAAAAAATCGCTAATTATGGGGGTTATACTGCCAGCAATAGCCTGACGGAAGCAACAGCCAATCAACGGCACATTTTCTGGGGATCGGCTTCGAGTGAAGATACGGGTGAGGCATACTGGCAAAGTGTCAATTTTGAAACCCTGAAACCGAAGGCAACACAAGGCAGTCCCTACACGATAACCTATGAAGAATTACTCGCGGCTTCCGATGCGACGGATGCCAATGGGGACGATCTGGCTTTTGTCATTACCAGTATTGAGGATGGTACGTTAACGAAAAATGGGCAAGTTGTCGCCCAAAACGCCGCGATCGGTAAGGGGGAGACGCTGACATGGACTCCCGACAGTGCCGGAGACGCACTCTCAGCATTTTCTGTCAAGGCTTACGACGGTCAAGATTATTCGGGAAACAGTGCGATCGTCCCTGTTACAGTGAGTCCCTTACCCACGCAGCAAGTTACCGTTACCGTACATCGGATTAAAGAAGTAGATAATATGGATTTGAATTGGTTGGGTACTGATGAGGCTGATTTCCGTGCAACTATTGACATAAATGGGACAAACTGGACGAGTCCAGTGCAAAATGGTCAAGATGATGCTAGTCCCAATTGGCAATTGAGTCAGGAGGTGACAGGAAAGACTGTTCCTATTTCTATCAAAATCGAAGATGAAGACACCTTCAATTTTCCTTTTGATGATGTTCAAGATTATGAATACGTGGATGTTAATCCTCTGTCAGGAAGCAAGACACTCAATCTTACTTACAATTTGCTGACCAGAGAGATTACCGGCTCTAGTGTAAATGGCGTTGCTGGGGAACAGATTTTCGTTCGCGGAGAAGGCGACTCGAGTCGTGCCGATCTCTGGTTTAGTATTGATGCAGTGACTCATCCTTACAAAATTGGTGGCGAGTTTCAGATTAATTCTCAAACCGAAAACGACCAAGCCTATCCCGCGATCGCAGCCCTCAAAGATGGCGGTTTTGTCATCGTCTGGCCATCTCAAAATGGCAGTGATTGGGACATCTACGGACAGCGTTATGACAATAATAGCAATAAAATCGGCGGTGAATTTTTGGTGAATTCCAATACATCGAGCTTCCAACAAGGAGCCGATATTGTCGGGTTAGAAAATGGAGGTTTTATCGTAACATGGCAATCCTTTGATCCTAATAGCAATGACTGGGATATCTACGGACAGCGTTATGACAAGAATGGCAACGAAGTGGGTAATGAATTCCTCGTGAATACCAATACCCTTGACCAACAGCGAAATCAAGCCATAGCAGCCCTCAAAAATGGCGGTTTTGTCATTACATGGGAACATGGGGGACAAAACAATGATTACGGGATTTTAGGACAAATTTATGACCGGGATGGAAACAAAATTGGCAGTGAGTTTACCGCAAATTCTCATACCGATAACGACCAATGGGAATCGAATATTACAGCCCTCAAAGATGGCGGTTTTGTCATCACATGGGAATCCCAAAATCAAGATGGAAGTCTTGAGGGAGTTTATGCCCAACGTTATAACAGTAATGGCGACAAAGTTGACGGTGAATTTCAAGTGAATTCCCATACTCTAGATCGGCAAGAAACCGCCGATTTAACAGCCCTAGAAGACGGTGGTTTTATCATTGTTTGGGAATCTGGCAATCAAGATGGAAATGGTTATGGGATTTATGCCCAACGCTATGACAGTAATGGCGACAAAGTTGACGGTGAATTTCAAGTGAATTCCTACACAAACCAAGCACAACGCAATCCTTCAGTTGCCAGTTTGCAAGATGGCGGTTATCTCATTGCATGGACATCACAAGGACAAGATGGAAGTGGTGAAGGGATTTATGCCCAACGCTATTATGGCAATGGTACCAAGGTTGGCGGTGAGATTCAAGTCAATTCTTACACTTCCGATTCTCAAAGCACCCCCGATCTCGTCACCTTAACCGATGGCAGTGTTGTCGTTGTTTGGGATTCTCAAAATCAAGATGGTAGCGATCGCGGCATCTTTGCCCAACGTTTCGGAGTCGCCCCCACAACACCCCAAGCACCGCAACCCGCACCCCCCAGCCCGAGCGTATTTGACTACCTCAACCAAGCCTACAACAGCTTGCAGGATAGCCCGTTGTCAGAGGGCGCAAGCATTGCGCCCCTACGGGTGGAAACCTTTGAGGATGGGGTTTTGGATACTCTCGGCGTGACGGCTTCGGCGGGGTCTCTCGCTCCTGTTTCTCACTCCATCGAGGAAAATGGGAATAGTTGGCAGGTGAACCAAGAAAGTCTCACATTTACCTTTGATGGCGATGCACTTGGCGCATTACCAACTCGTGCGGGAGTCGCCGTCACGGATATTGCCAACGCAGATATCGGTACCGTTGCAATGGAAATTTTCGACTCTCAAGGGGTTTCCCTCGGCGTTACCCAACCCGAAGCATTAGGGACGGGCGATCGCTTTTTTGGAGTCGAATACGAGGGGGGAATTGCTGCTATTACCTTTACCACAAATAGCAACGATTGGAACATCGACCATTTACAATACGGCTAACCTCTAAAATCCTTCGATTGGGAAAGCGATCGCATTTTTTGGGTATAATTAAAAAATGCGATCGAGGAGTCAATCTTGTCATCGACCAACGAACCAGAACCCCCAGAATATCTTGAAGAAGATAAAATTACTCTGCTTAACGAACTCAAACAACGGGAAATTAAACACAGTCCCGAAAAAATTGTTTTTGTCGTTAAAACAAGAGAAGGGGCTATCGTTTTTTTAGAAACAGGAGATGTTTATTCCGGCTTGCAACATATTCTCGGTAAAGTTCCTCAATTTGTCCGACAAGGAATTTCCGAACGTGAGATTGTCACGGCGATCGCGACAGCCATCACTGAAGGCGAAATTGTTGGCTATCAAGGAACGGGTAAAAATCCTCGACCGATTTATCAATTTGTTTTTAAAGGGGAAATAAAATATATTGCAATCTCCATCGCCAATAATGGTTATATTGTCGGTGCAAACCCCAGAAGTAAACCCTAATTTTAGGAGAAAAAAACAATGAAAAAAATTAGATTAATGGCAGATTATGGCTGTTATCCCTTATGGATTGAAGAACCAGACGAAATGGGAGATATCGATCCTGCCACTCTGCCGATCGCCGAAGAAACCCGCGATCGCCTCGAACAATGGCGACAAACCTACGAAGCTATTTTAAATAAGGACGATCCGGCATCTTCTGGTTTTTCCAGTCCTGAAGCAAGAGAACAATTCAATCATGAAGGCGTTTATCTTTGGGGAAAATTGCGTCAAGAACTCGAACCAGATTACGAAGTGCTTTATTTTAGCGAATTCTTCCAAAAAAATTGCGATCGTCCTGAAGAACTCAACACATTATTAGAGTCCATTTCTAGAAAACCCAATCTTGTGTCATACTAAAATCATTGAGTCACCCAACTCGAGGCATTAGAGACAGGCGATCGCTTTTTTGGAGTCGAATACGAGGGAGGAATTTCTGCCATATCGAGGTAAGTGCAATCGCTTATAATGAGAAGAACCCCAAAATCAATCTTGATATGACAGCATCCACAGAAGCCAGCCTGCAAACTCTTCTTCTCAACCTCGACAAAAAATTTGACAATCTCGAAAATAAATTTGACAAGAAAATCGACGATCTCGAAAACAAACTTGACAAGAAGATCGACGATCTCGAAAATAGACTTGATAAGAAAATTGACGAGCTTGATAAGAAAGTAGAAATTTTTCAAGCTCGAATTGAAGAACGCTTTAACACAATTGATGAGAAATTTAAGACAATCGATGAAAAATTCAATACAATCGACCAAAGATTAACAGGAGTGGAAAAGCGCATCGATGATGTTAATAAACCATTGAATACCATTACCATTGGATTTTTTGGTTTAGTGGGAATTTTGATTTCTGGATTGCTGGCAATTATTAGCAAACTCGCTTTTTTTCCTAATTCTCTCTGAAAGGAATTTCTCTCGGAGTTCTTCAACCCCAATACGAGGAGTCGCGATCGCGATCGCATTTCCTAAACCTGTTAAAATAAAGTGAAAATTTGGAGAGCGAACATGGTTGTTGCAAGTCCCATCATCCAAAAATTAACCCTAGAGGAGTTTTTACAACGTCCAGAAACCAAACCTGCCAGCGAATATATCAAGGGAGAAATTACCCAAAAACCCATGCCTCAAGGAAAACACAGCACTATCCAGTTTGAATTGGCATCTGCAATTAATCAGATAGGAAAGCCCAAAAAGATTGCTTATGCTTGGCCGGAATTGCGCTGTACATTTGCAGATCGCTCTATTGTTCCCGATATTGCCGTTTTTGCATGGGACAGAATCCCCAGAGATGAGAATAACGAGATTACCGATCGCTTTACCATTCCCCCCGATTGGACAATTGAAATATTATCCCCCGAACAATCGGCCAATCAAGTTATCGAAAAAATTGTTTTTTGCTTGCACAATGGCTCTCAATTAGGCTGGTTAATCGATCCTAAAGATCGCTCTGTTATGGTTTTTCAAGGTGATCGCTTGCCCGCCATTAAATCCAACGACGATATTTTGCCCGTCCTCGATAGTTTACAAGAGTGGCAACTCTCAGCAACCGAATTGTTTAATTGGTTAGTTTTTTGAGATTGGCTCTATCGCCCATGCTTCCAGACTTTGCATAATTTTGACAGCGATCGCCAAAGGAGAGGGTAGAGACGCACAGAGGAAATCATCTCATGACACTCTCGTTACCCAACAAATGCCCGCAGTTTCGCCAACTCGATCGCCTACATCCCTATCTCGATCGCCTCTCCATTTGGAGCGCGATCGCAGGGACGGGTTTGGCCGCACTTTCTCAGCAAATCCTCTATGCTTGCGTGCCGCTCTCTATCTACATTGCCCTGCTGAGTCGCGATCGCCAGCTTCTGCAACGAGCCTGTCAAATCCAACAAACTCACGATCGTTCTATTGCACATTTGCAAGCAACGAATGCCGCACTAGAAAAACGACTGGCGGCGGTGGAAAGCGGAAAATCCCACGAGATGTATCAACCGGATCTCCTTTCCCCAGTCAAAACCAAAGTACAATATCTGCAACGCAAATATCGCACCCTTGAAATTGGGACATTTCCGGCCATCGATCGACAGATCCAAAATTTGCAGGCGCAATGCGCGGATCTGCAAGAGCAAATCTTGCAAAAATCATTAGAACCACCAAAAACTCAGATTCAACGCCTTTCTAAAATTTCCCCCACGAAAACGCCCCATCGACCCAAACGCGATCGCGTTGCCATTTTTGTCGATGGAGCCAACCTCTATCATTCCGCTCGCGATCGGGGCATTACCTTGGACTATGGAAAACTCCGCTCTCTCTTGCAGGGAATCTCCCGACAATGCCGAGCCTGCTTCTATACGGGAAGCGAT
This sequence comes from Cyanobacteria bacterium P01_E01_bin.42, assembly GCA_039194995.1. Taxonomy (GTDB): domain Bacteria; phylum Cyanobacteriota; class Cyanobacteriia; order Cyanobacteriales; family Spirulinaceae; genus CCY15215. Next base: position 25,705 of record JBCCVR010000061.1, read on the forward strand.
CGCAACGATCCCCAACAACAAAACTTTCTCGCTTGGCTGGCAACCCACGGCTATCAAATCACGAGCAAAGACTTGCTAAAACGTCGGGATGGTTCCGTCAAAGCCGATCTCGATCTCGAACTCGCCCTCGATATGCAAGACCTGGCCGAGACCTACGACACCGCAGTTTTAGCCAGTGGCGACGGTGATTTTGCCCCCATTGTGAGGCGACTGCGCGATCGCGGTAAGCGCGTGGAAATTGCCAGTTTCCGAGGCAATACCAGCCATCTCCTGCTCGATTTGGGCGACAGTTTCTTCGATCTCGCCCTCCATCTCGACGACCTGCAAAAATCGGCCTGACATTCTTGAGAGAATCTCCGAACAATTAAGGGGTAATTAAATCGGAGGTTCTCGTTTAATTTGTTAATGTTTCCTTACATTATTTCGATCGCATCATTTTCAACTCGCTTAAGGAGAAATTAGTTGAATGCCTTCTATCGATTTCGATCGCGACGTTCCCCTTTATCGAAAACGCAGATCGAGCCTTGTTTCTCGCTTCTCTACTCTGCTGTCGATCCAGCCTGCTAACGGTCGCGCGATCGCCGAGTGGGTGACGGATTCTCAATTAAAAGCCAATATGACCCAACTCGTTAACCTGACTCCTGAAGGAACGGAAAGTGATTGGTTAATCTACTTTCTCAATATTCTTCGCGATTCTTCCCACCCAGAACAAGAACAAGCCAGACGGCACATTTTTTGTTATTACCAAGAAACTTTCTTTTGGACAACCAAAAAGTTATGGCGAAAAGTGAAATATCTCTATTCTACTGCAACATGGAATGAAGTATTTGAATGTGCGGGGGAAGATTTTGAAAAGTTAGAAAGCGCGATCGCGGCTTTGAAACATTTCGATCCGAGCCAATCCACCAAAAACTATATCAAAACGATGGTCTATCGCAAAATCCGACATTGGCTGAAAAAACAGATCGGCGAGCATCCTCGGCTCGATTTGATTTCTTTTGAAGAACAGCCCCAAAATCATGAGGAAGAAATCTCTACAATTCAAGTCATTCAAGCCGCAGTTGTAGAAGAACAAACCCGAAAATCTACTTCAAGTCAACGAAAAAATGAACACGATCGCCTTTTAACCATCATCGAAGCAGAATTACAAACAATCGAACAAACTTTCCAAACTGGCAAAGCACCGAAAATTGGTAAAACTCAGATTAGTCTATGGATTATTCTGATGTTAAGTTATGGCTTAAATCTCATGCAATCGGGAACCGCAAAGTTACTTAAAGCCAATAATCTGCAAGTCGATCAATCCGCTTTATCTCGCCATTTGAAAACTTGGAAGATTACTTTGTTTGTTAAGTGCATTCATGAATTTAACGACGAATTCACAATGAACTTTACAGCGGGACAAAAATCGACTGAGAATGTTCCTCTCGAACAAAGTTCAGAATTTCTAGAGCTTGCCAACAAGCAACATAAACTCTTAGACGAGCTCCTCAAAGACTTCTGCCAAGATTGGATTGAAAAAATAGTTCTCCAGCCCGCTCGCTTGACACTTCAACCTCCTATTGAAGAAGGAATTGTTAACGTTCTTGCCGATTGGTTGCAGAATTATTTCAAACTCGCTCTCGATCTAACCTGCTTGAGCGAGGCTCAAAATAAAAAATTCAACAAAGCTGTTAAATTTTGGCAGCAAGAATTGAACCTCTAGTACACTATTAACAAAGAGAAAAATGCTTAGTCCTCGTCTCAAAAAACTCATGCAAGTTCAACATCTTACTCTCAATTGTACCGCAGATGCGATCGCGATCGCAGAACGAGAATTAGAACGATATTCTCATAATGGTGCGGCTTGGAATGCCTATCTCAATCGTCTGGTCATGGAAGCGTTCATCCCTTGGTTGCAAGAAGTCACGGGTGAAAATATTCGACCCCGATTCGACGACGAAGAAAGCGCGCACTTCTGGGAATTTCTGAACGGGACGGCTATTCAATTGGAGAAAACCCGCTTAATTTTACTTCCTACAGAAGAAAAAGAAGAGCCTTTTTCCATTCCTCAAGAATGGGCGGATATTCCGGAGTTAATTGCCGATTACTATCTTTCTGTGTTCGTTAATTTGGCCGAAGACGAGGATGAATGGGAAATTGAAGTTTCGGGCTACGTCACCCATCAAGAATTAAAAAATAATGGCACATACGACCGAGCAACGCGAACTTATGCGCCCGATCGGGGAGATTTTGTCGAAGATATTACGCTGTTGTTTCTCGCCCGTCAGGTGGTTAGCGATCGCACGATTGCTGTCGATCCATTACCGACTCTGACCCCCCAACGCCAGCAGAAACTTTGGCAAGAATTGAGCCATTCTAGCGTTTGGAATCCTCGGCTGAGCGCTTCTTTTGAGGAATGGGGTGCATTGTTTGGATCGGGGATGGGACGAAGTGAATTGTATCGGCGGCGTTTGGCGGCAGTAGAATCGGAGCAAGGGGCGATCGTGAGCTTGAGCGATTGGTTTGACGATCTTCGCCAGGGGTTACAAAAGTTCGCCGAACAGGGCTGGCAAACCGTAGAAGAACTCGCCCAAGAGTTGGGGGGAGATTTACCCGAATTGGCCTATCGCTCGGGCAGTCCCAACGTTCGCGACGGTATCGCTCACTATCCCCAAGCTGTCCCCGGACTCCTCGAAGTACTCGATAGTCGTCCTGATAAAGAAATAGAATTATCAACGTTACACTTACTCAGTCAAATCGGTTACGGGAATGGCGCGGCTATCTCCTTTCTCAATGGACTGCTCTACAAAACCGAGGATGGAGATATTCGCCGTCAAGCAGCAGTGAGCTTGGGGAGAATCGATCCCGCCAACCCGAAAGCAGGCATTCGACGCATTAAAATTATCGACTTTGGTTTGCACTTGAATGGTGCAAAAGTTGCCGTTGCGATTACGCTTCTACCAGAAGGAGAGCGCAGTACGAATGTGAACTTACGAGTTTATCCGACACATCAACAGAAATATTTACCGGAAGCCTTAAAATTGAGTATCTTAGACGAGGATGGAGATATTTTCGAGTCCGCTAAAGCCAGAGAAGCCGATATTGCTTTGCAATTGGATTTTAAAGGCGATCGCGGCGATCGCTTTATCCTCAAAGTTTCTTTAGGAGAAATTGATGTAACCGAACGCTTTTCAATCTGAGGGAGTGAGGCAGAATTCATGTGTAAATTAGTGTTGTTAAAATTTGGCGAAGGGGATTGGAATATCGGATTTCCGGTTAATCTACGAATTCGGGAAACGGGAAAATCGGAAATCGAAACCGATGGTCGCCTCAGTCCCGCACCCGAGCTACCGCGCTTGTATCAAGATTGGAAAATGGTCGTTTATAGCGATCTCAAAGCAGGTCTTCGAAGGGGTAATTTTGCTGGAGTCACGCAAAATTATCGCAAGTTAAAAAAAACAGACGAAAGAACTACAAATTTTTCCGTTCAGGATTCGGCAAAGGCGCTAGAATGCCGTCTCAATGACTGGTTGAGCGGTGAAAATGAGGGATTTCGCCCCATTCGCGAAATGTTGTTGCGCCATCTCAATGAAACTGATGAAATTCGCTTTGTTATTTCGGCGCGATCGCCTCTGCTGTGGCAGTTACCTTGGCATCTCTGCAATTTATTTGCCAGTTATCCTCACGCCGATGTCACCCTCGGCAGTTTAGAACGTCCTATCGAGTCTTTAGTTATTCATCCAAAAGATAGCATAAAAATTTTAGTTGTGTTAGGAGGGGCAGAGGATATTGACGTTGAAGCAGATTTGCACTTGCTGCGCGATCGCCTGCCTTGGGAAGCCAAACTTTTAGAACCCCTCGTTGCCACGGATTTCAAAACCCTAACCGAGGCACTCTGGCAAAATGAAATCGATATTCTCTTTTTTGCCGGTCACAGTACCAGTCAGGGACAGAAAGGACGCTTTTTTCTCAACGAAACCGAGAGCGTGGCAATTCAGGAGTTGAAATATGCGTTGCAAAAAGCGATCGCTCGGGGTTTAAAGTTAGCGATTTTTAATTCCTGTGATGGGATTCAATTAGCGCGAGATTTAGTAGACGTACAAATGCCTGCGGTTATCGTCATGCGCGAACCCATTCCCGATGAAGCAGCACAGGCTTTTTTAAGGCATTTCCTTGAAGCCTTTGCAGACAAAAAGATGCCTCTATATCAAGCAGTAAGAGAGGCAAGAGAGCGTTTGCAGGGGTTGGAGAAGAAATATCCCTATTTGACTTGGCTGCCCGTTCTCTATCAGCATCCTTACGCCGAGGATTTAAGATGGGATGGAATGCTGCAATTGTCTCGGGCGATCGAGCCTCCTATGGCTTTTAAACTTCCTCGTTTTCCGTATTTAGCAGCAGCGATTACAGCAAGTTTTTTGCTAGTTGGAGGTTGGCTTGGTACAAAGCATCTTTCTAACTATTTTAATAAACGGAGTTCGATTTGTTTGACTCAAAGTAAAATGAAATGCGTGCGAAAAAATTTAGATTGGGCATTACTATTAAATCCCAAGAATGCAGACGCACTCAATAATATGGGATGGCTGCATGATATTTTACAAGAATACGATTTGGCTTACGGCTATTTTATTGAGGCAAAATTGCAAGGCAATGTTACTGCTTGTAATAGTGCCGCTTATGTTCAAATTCGTAATGCAAAAATCAATAATATCCCTGTTTTATATCGAGAAGCTGAGGATCTTTTGCATATTTGCTTAAAACAAGCAGATACAGCATTTCTCCGTTATTTCATTTACAAAAATATAGGATGGTCATTATTTGAACAAGATTCTTATGATGAAGCAGAAAAACACCTGCGAAATGCGATCGCTGTTCCAGAAATGCGCTCTAAAGGCTCTGCAAATTGTTTACTAGCCGCGATCTTAGACTCTCGTAAAGCTAAATCGGATGCTATTGTCGAATGGTCTCATTGTTTAAATAGTTCCGATAGCATTAGGGAAGAAAGAGAATGGAAGCGCCTCGCTCGCAAGCGTATTAGAGAATTAAAGGACTTCAAACCATGAAATCAAAAGAATCTGTTTTTCTGTTTACTGTATTATTGAGTTTAAATCCTATTAGCATTTTATCTGCTGATTTGACATTTACACAATCAGAACGATTAGGCAAAAAAAGTCTGCAAATTAATCAATTTCGGTGCAATTTTACAGACGATCGTTATCTTCTAGCACAGACAAGTCCTCCTGTTTACTGTGATGAGGAAGGAAGGTGTACTCGCGAACCACCTAAAAGTCCCGATGTTCCTCATATCATTACGCCGCAACAAGGGATGGTAATTGATACCCGAAATCCAATTTTGCGCTGGCGATTAGTTGAGGGAACATTAGCTTATACCATTCAAATTTCAGGACTCGGTGTGAACTGGAACAAACAAGTGGATGGAGAGCAATGGTGGATTCATTATGATGGCCCGGAATTACAAGCAGGTGAGGAATATTTATTCAGAGTTAATGCCAATAATGGCTATGAACCTTCTCGGGAAACATTCAAAGTGATCGCGGCAGAAAAAGCACGAGAGATCAATGCAGAAATCGATCGCTTGCACCAAACCATTTCCGCAGAAGAGGAACGAGAATTAGCGATCGCCAAATTTTATCGCGATGAAGGCTTGCTCATCGATGCGATCGAGACGCTTGAAACGCTTGTCTCTCAAAACAGTAGCAATTCAGATGCGTACTGTATGCTGTCTGAATTGTATAGTCATCTTGATTTAGACTGAGACACTAGATCCTTGAAATTATTAGGTTCTAGCCCAAATATTTGGCTCATCCTTATTTAGAATTCGTTAAAATAAATAGACCGCAGCATTGGAGAAAACGCTTATCGAAACTATCTACGGCAGCACCCAAGGACTCAAAACCAGTCAGACTAAGGAACTCAAGCGACTTTACCAACAACGCTTACCGCAAGATTGCCTGACAACCCCAGAATTTGCCCAACGACTCGCCGCTATCAGTACTGAAATTCAAGAGAATGTCTGTGCCTATGTCAACCGTCGGGGACAAGTCATTCGCGTGGGAGTGGGGTCGCCGCGTCAAACCCAAATTCCTCCCCTCGAACTTCCCCGTTACGGTGCAGAACGTTTGTGCGGTATTCGCTGTATTGCCACGAACTTAAAACCCAATCCTCCCCATACAGCCAGTTTGACGGCGATGACGATTCAGCGCTTAGATGCTTTGGTGACGCTAAACTTAACCGGGGAAGGGTTTCAACGGCGCGGCGGGGGTGCGACTGGATACGTGGGGGATACCTATTATTCTCACCTCATTCCCCAAACCGAACGCAATGGCAGCAAACCCATTTATTGGATGCTTTCGCCTCCTTTAAGTTTGGATGTTCTGAGCGAGCAGAATTTTCTCGAATTGGTGGAAGGACTCGAAGAGGAGTTTCGCCGGGAATATATCGCCCTCGAGGTGGACGAAGATCGCGATCGCGTTGCCATTATCGGACTGCAAACCCAACAAATGAGCGATCTCGTTTTTAACAACGGTTTGGCGGAGTTGGAACGCTTGGTGGATACGGCGGGAGGCGAAGTCGTGCGGGTTCTTTCGCAAAAACGTACTCAACCCCATCCCCAAACCGTCGTCGGTGCGGGAAAAGTGGAGGAAATTGCCCTCGCAGTGCAGACGGCTGGCGCGACTTTGGCGGTATTTGATCGCGATCTCTCCCCCGCGCAAGCACGCAACTTGGAACGCAGAATTGGGGTGAGAGTGGTAGACCGGACAGAAGTGATTCTCGATATCTTCGCTCAACGCGCCCAATCTCGCGCCGGGAAATTACAAGTAGAACTGGCACAGTTAGAATATATGTTACCGCGCCTGACGGGTCGGGGTTTGGCTATGTCCCGGTTGGGGGGTGGAATTGGCACCAGAGGGCCCGGGGAAACCAAGTTAGAAACGGAACGTCGCGCCATTCAACGCCGTCTGACGCGCCTGCAAAAGGAGGTCAACGAGTTACAAGCGCACCGATCGCGACTGCGCCAAAAACGGCAAAATCGAGATGTTCCTTCTGTTGCGATCGTCGGCTACACCAATGCGGGAAAATCGACGTTATTGAATGCGATGACTAATGCAGAGGTCTATGCAGAAGATCGCTTATTTGCCACTCTCGACCCGACCACGCGACGTTTAACCGTTGGTGATGGGGAAACAGGGAAACCCTTTCATCTCTTGCTAACCGATACAGTCGGATTTATTCACGAATTACCCCCCGCTTTAGTGGATGCGTTTCGGGCAACTTTGGAGGAGGTGACGGAAGCAGATGCGCTGTTACATTTGGTTGATTTGTCTCATCCCGCTTGGGAAAGTCACATTCGATCGGTACGACAAATTTTAGGAGAAATGCCATCAGTACCAGGGCCGATTCTGTTAGTTTTTAATAAGTTGGATTGCACGGACAGCGAGACCCTGACGAAAGCAAAAGAGGATTACCCGAATGCTTTATTTATTGGGGCGTGCGATCGCATTGGTTTGGAAACGTTACGTCAAAAACTGGTAAGATTGGTTCAGTTGTAAAGAGTAATCTATATCTACAACCCAAACCTACCCCCCAACCCCCTCCCAAGAGGGGGAGTGCAAGAGGGAAAAATTTAATTAATAAC
>JBCCVR010000062.1:0-33288 GCA_039194995.1 Cyanobacteria bacterium P01_E01_bin.42
CTGCCATTGAAAGTGGCAATCTCGATCCCGATAATCAACAACAACTGGCCTGTTTTTTCTTCGTCCAAGTCAAGCAACCCGAACTCCCCCCTCATTTCGGTTACGGCGATCTCCAAGGTCATTTAACCTCTGTGGAAGTGGAAGATAACGGGGAAATCCTATTGAAAATTAGAAGCGAATCGACTGGGGAACAACGGGAAGTTTACGAAATGGGCGATCGCTGCGATCGGCGAGAATTTGTCGAAAAAACGGACTACGATCCCCGGGAGAGGGGTTGGTATCGTGCGGGAATGGAACGGGGAAAGCCAAGTTGGAGCGCCCTTTACCGTTCCGTCACTTCCCAAGAGGTGGAAGTGAGTGCCTCTGCTCCGGTCTATCGGGATGGAGAAGCGATCGGGGTACTTTATAGTGAATTGGCTCTCTCGGAAATGGTGGAGTTTCTCAAAGACCTCGAGATCGGCATTTCCGGGCAGGCTTTTATTATGGAGCGATCGGGGGCAATCGTCGCCTCGACTGCCGGATTGCCCTTTGATGTGGAAGAAGGAGAAGAAGAGCGCCACCCGGAACGATTGTTAGCCACCCAAAGCAATCAGCCTCTCATCCGAGAAGCCGCTCGCGGTTTAGTGGCGGAATTTGGGGAGATGAACGCGATCGCGAGCAAAGAAGAATTAGTCATCGAGACCAAAGGCGATCGCTTATTCGTACAAATTGCCCCGCTCAAAGACGATCGCGGTTTGGATTGGCAAATTGTCGTTGTTGTCCCGGAATCGGATTTCTTTGGGGAAATTAACGCCAATCGCCGCAATACGATCGCCTTAAGCATCCTCGCCGCGATCGCTGCAACCCTCATGGGCATTGTAACGGCGCGCTGGATTACCGCTCCCATTTTGCACTTAAATTCCTTGGCGAAAAAGTTAGCGAAAGGGCAATGGGAAAAAGTCGTCAAGAGCGATCGCGCTGATGAAGTCGGACAGTTGGCACAATCCTTTAATACCATGGCTGAACAGTTACAAGAGTCTTTTACGACTCTAGAACAGCGCGTGGAAGAGCGTACCGCCGAACTCGCCCAAGCCAAAAAAGCCGCCGAAGTCGCCAACGAAGCCAAAAGCACCTTTCTCGCCAACATGAATCACGAACTGAGAACGCCCCTCAACGCCATTCTCGGTTTTGCCCAAATTCTCACGCGATCGCAGCGCCTCGACCCCGATTTACGAGATAACGCAACGACGATTTACCACAGTGGAGAATATTTGTTGGAGTTGGTGAATCAAGTTCTTGATTTAGCCAAAATTGAAGCCGGACGCGCATCCTTGCAGGAGAGCAATTTCGATTTCTATCTATTCTTAGATGAATTAGAAGAAATGTTTCAATTGCGGGCAGAAACTAAAGGCTTACAACTTCTATTCGAGCCAGCCGAGAACATTCCCTCCTATTGGCGCTGCGATCGTCTCAAATTGCGTCAAATCCTCATTAATCTCCTTGGTAATGCCGTCAAATTCACCTCTGAAGGCCGCATCACCCTGAGAATCAACCAACAACCAACCAACAACCAACAACCAACAACAAATAACCAACAACCAACAACCATTAATTTTGAAGTAGAAGATACGGGAGTAGGAATCGATCCCGAGGATTTTCCCAAACTGTTTGAAGCCTTCGTACAAACGCAAACGGGCATCGAAGCGAGAGAGGGGACGGGGTTGGGATTACCTCTCGCACGTCAATTTGTCGTCATGATGGGGGGAGAAATTACAGCGATCGCTAACGGGAAAGCCTTTACACCTCCCGATCGCCTTGTCGATCGCCTTCCCACGACCGGAACGATTTTTCAATTCTCAATTAATGTAACGCCAGTCCAAGCCGCAGAAGTTGAAACTCGCGAGAGCGATCGGCGCATTATTGCCCTCGCACCCGGGCAACCTCAATATCGCATTTTAGCGGCTGACGATCGCGAAATCAATCATCAATTATTGGTCAAACTTCTTGCGCCTTTGGGTTTGGAAATGAAAACAGCGCGTAATGGTTTAGAAGCCGTAGAAATTTGTGAGGATTGGCAGCCCCATCTCATTTTTATGGATTTACGAATGCCCGTGATGAATGGTGATGAAGCAACCCAAAAGATTCGTGCTAAGATGACAAGCCAAGCTCCCGTAATTATTGCCATCACTGCCAGCATCTTAGAGGAAGAGCAAATAGCCCTTTCGCAATCGTCTTTTGATGATTTTGCTCGCAAACCTTGGCGTGCTACTACCATTTTTGAGAAACTCGCCAAACATTTAGGAGTGCGCTACATTTATGAAGAAGAGCAGCCTCTTGTTCCCCAGTCCACTATTGCTAATTTGTCTGAAGAAGATGCAAGAAAACTACTCAAAGTAGTATCGCCAATTTGGACGCGCAAAATACAAGAGGCAACCAACCGATTGGACGAGCAAAGCCTCGTACAACTCATTCAAGAAATTGAGTCTCAGCAGCCACAATTGGCAGCAATGCTCACAGATTTAGTCCAAAAATTGCGCTTTGATGCAATTTTAAACTTGCTCCCTCTTATTGAAGACTAATGCGTACCTATCCGGACAAAAGTAATATTTTAATTGTCGATGATAATTTGAATAATTTAAGTGTATTATCGACGCTGCTTAGCGATCGCGGTTATAAAGTCCGTAAAGCCATTAATGGAAAAATTGCTTTAATGGGCGTGCGTGCAGAAGCCCCAGATTTGATATTATTAGATATTTTAATGCCGGATATGGATGGGTATGAAGTTTGCCAACAATTAAAGAACGATCCCGACACAGAGGCAATTCCTATTATTTTTTTAAGTGCTTTAGACGAAACAATTGATAAAGTCAAAGCGTTTCAACTGGGAGGAGCAGATTATATTTCAAAACCATTCGAGTTAGAAGAAATGCTAGCACGAATCGAACATCAATTACAGATACAATTTTTGCAAAAAACTCTCCAACAACAAAATTTACAGTTGCGAGAACGCGAATATCGCCTAGAAACCATTCTTGCTGCAATGTCCGATGGTTTGATCGTTCTCGATCGCGAGGCAAAAATTCGCTTTTTTAATGCAGCTACATCACAATTACTAGATAGAACGAAAGAAGAGCTACTCGATCGTTATTTTGAGTGGGAGATAGCCATCGGAGAAACCCGAGAAATTAAGATTGCGCTGACTTCTGAAGAAACAAGAATATTAGCGATCGAGGCAGAAACAATAACTTGGGAGGAAGAACCCGCAATCCTACTATCCCTCAAAGATATTACCCATCGCAAGGAGACGGAAATTGCCCTCAAACAAGCTAAAGAAACTGCCGAAGCTGCCAGCAAAACTAAAAGTACCTTTTTATCTTCTGTCAGCCACGAACTCCGAACCCCACTCCATGCAATTATTGGTTTTTCAACCCTTTTCGCTAGGGAAAATTTAACGACCGAACAACAAGAAAATTTAGATATTATTCGGAAGAGTGGCGAACATTTAAAAGAACTCATTAATGATATTTTATTGATTTCTAAAATTGAATCGGGATTGGAAGTGTTAAACTCGACGACATTTGATTTTCCGAAATTTCTTGATTTTACTCGCGATTTATTTACACGAAAAGCAACACAGAAAAACTTACAGTTACTTTGGGAGTGCGATCCAAATATTCCTCAATATATAACTTGCGATCGCAGCAAACTCAGACAAGTTTTACTCAATCTCATTGGTAATGCGATCGAATATACCGAACGAGGAAAAATTATCGTTAGAGTCAGCGATGGATACCCAATACTAAATAACCAACAACAACCCACCCCCCAACCTCCGACCCACCCCCCAACCCCCTCCCAAGAGGGAGAGAGTAAGAGGGGGAGTGCAACCGGTAACACTTCGGTAAAGCTCAGTGCAAGCCAACAACCAATAACCAACAACATTTATTTTGAAATTGAAGATACCGGAATCGGAATTTCTGAAAAAGATATTGAGACCCTTTTCGATCCTTTTATGCAAACAACACAAGAGAATAGACCGAATCAAGGAACAGGTTTAGGGTTAGCCATTAGCCAACAATTCGTTCGACTCATGGGAAGTAAAATTCAAGTCAAAAGCACGTTAGGACAAGGTTCGCTATTTTCTTTCTGTATCCCTTCTCTGCCTCAGCTTGACCATTGCGATACGGAATCAAATGAGTGCGATCGCACTTTTGATATCCCTCCACCAGAGAACAAACTCATAGATCGTGCTTTACGGCTGCAACAAAAAGATTTACAAATTATGTCATCTGAATGGCTCGCACAATTTCATCAAGCCTCGTTAGAATTAAATACTCAAGAAATGCTGAAACTGATTGAAGAAATTCCTGAGAGTGAAGCCTTTCTGATTCGTGCTTTACAAAATTTAGTCAAGGATTTCCGAATTGATGTCATTCAAGAATTAACCCTGTTCTGAAAAATCGTAATCGATAAAGCCGTAATCTCTAGCGATCGCCTGTCGGTGATGTAGCCAAACATCCTTCCGCTTTAAATTGTTGCAATGCTTGTTCGGCTTGTTCGGCAAATTCTGGCTCTTCACTGGTAAAGGTTAAAAGATCGGGAACGGAAAGCGGACGAGGGGTCTTATAGGGAATTTCATCGCCGATAAAAGGTTGATCGTTATAAATGCCTGCAATGCCTAAATAATCGCCACTGCGAATGATAAATCTGCGATCGCTCGTGCGAATTCTTGTATTGCGAACCTCTCCTATTGCGAACCCACTAAAACCAATTTCATTACGATCGACAATACAAACCCGACCTTGAATTGAAGAAGGGTAAATAGATACGCTTTGTTCGTATCCCACCCATATCCCCAGAAAAGGAGTAACCGTAGAATCGACGTTTGACCAAACGTTAACAAATTCTTGATATTGCCGTCTTTCTTCTTCCGTGCGATAATCATCCAAATAAGCACTAAATTCCCCCGATCGCAGTTCTCGAATTCTGCGGGATAATTGAGAGCGTAATTGCTGCATTTCTGCCTCGGTGGGATAGCGTTCGCTGGCTTCAACAATTTGCGTTACAGCGAATACCAACAAACTTGCTGTAAAGAACCGAGATAGTGCTTTGAATAGCTCGAACAATCGGATATATCTAATTTGCATTGGGGTGACTCTTACTCGCGTTAATTTAGAAAAATAGGCGATCGCTTTTGATCGTATTTTTTTGCGATCGCCTGTCGATTTACACCCTAAATATCTTTTGATTGAACCGTAACGGCTGCTGACGTACTGGTAGATTTTTCCTCGGTTGATTCCTCAGAGTTGAGCAATTCTTTCACTTGAGTGATGAGATTACCCAATTTACCTTCATCGAGTAACGAATTAATCAAAGAAAGTCCGCTTGTAGACAATAACAACTTGTTAATGTCGTTCATATCGCCTTTCCCGTTACCATTGCCATTTGCCCCCGGAAAAGCATAGATTCGCGCATCTCCCAAAACCCCCGGTTGCGGTGCCAACGCTTTCGCCAATTCTGGCAATTGATCGGCGATTTCGGGGAAAATGAGTTTAATCACCTCCGCCGTCCGATTAGCATTACTGAGGGCATTTTCTGCCTCGATTAGCGCCTTTTTACCTTCGGCTTCCGACAAATCTTTATACTTATTTGCCTCGGCAAGGGTGCGAATGGATTCTGCCTCTAATTCTGCTGCTTGTCGGGCAATTTCTGCCTGACGGCGGCGGCGGAATACTTCAATTTCCACGACATTATTATCGGAAATTTGTTTCTTCTGAGCCTCTTTTTCTGCCTCAATAACTGAGAGATTGCGTTCTCGTTCTGCCTCTTCCACTTGTTTCGCCGTCTGTACTGCCACCTCTGCCTGCATCCGTTCGGCTTCTGTAGCGAGGCGTTCCTTTTCCTTGTCGGCGATCGCGATCGCTGCCTCTTGTTGGGCGATCTGAGATTCTTGTTCCGCCGATGCCACCTCGATTTTTGCCCGCAAGCGAGACGCATCTACGGTTTGCTGGCGGGAAATTTCTGCGACTTCTGCTTCTTGTTGCTGGGTAGCACGAGCGATTTTTAATTTTTTATTCTCTTCTTCAATAGCAATCTGACGGGAAATTTCCGCGACTTCTGCTTCCTGTTGCTGCACGGCACGGGCGACTTTGAGTTTTTTATTCTCTTCTTCAAGGGCAATATCTGATTCGATTTGACTTTGTTGGACTGCCAATTGTTGGCGAATATTTTCCTCTTCTACTGCTTTATCTTGCAAGAGTTTATTTCGCTGAATTTTGGCCGCTTCTTGATCTTTCGCCTCTTGAACTTCCCGCTCTCGCTGTGCCTTTAAGGCTTCAATTTCTTGCTGTTGCGTTAATTGCAAAGCAGCAATTGCTTTTTCTTGGCTCAGTTGAGCCTCTTCTTTTTGTTGGGCGATCGATAAAGACTGCTTTTCGGCATCGAGTTCTTGTTGTTCGATCGTAACTTTTGTGGTAAGTTCCACTTCTTTCTTTTGTTGAATGGAACGCTGAATCGTTTCCGTTCTCAACCGCACCCCTTGAGCATCAAAGAAGTTATTCTCATCGTAAGTATCGCTTTCTTCAATCTCGGAAATGGCGATATTATTGAGAGTCAAGCCTACTTTTTTCAAATCTTGTTGAATAAGATTCAAAACTTCATCGGCAAATCCCAACTTATCCGAATCAATTTCTGCTAAACTCTTCCGTTTTGCAGCAGCACGAATGGCATCATCGGCACGTTTTTCTAAAGCGTCTTTAATATCGATTTCGGAAATTCTGCCTTTTTTCGATAGCCTTGCCGCCGCCGTACTCACGTCTTGTTCATCGGCATTAATGCAGACATAGAACGTAACGCGCATATTTGCTCGTAAATAATCTTGGGTGCGAACGGCTAAAGCTCCTGTCCGTTCCACGTCGATAGAAATTTCTCGTAAAGGAACGCGAGTCAGTTCGTGAAACCCGGGTAAAACGACGCAGCCGCCGTTAATAATTACCGTTTTTTTCTTAACAAAAAGTCCCCCCGTTCTGACAAAGGCTTCGTTATTGGGGGTAATGTTGTAAACCAGTTTGTAAGACCATAAGCCAATGGTGAGCAGAATAATAATACCCACTACTCCAGCCGTCGCAATGAAAAGCCAACTTCCTAATCCTGCTGCATTCAAATTAGGGGCTTGTAGAGGCAAACCTTTCATTGCCACAAGCGGTTGGGTCTGGTGTCTCAGGGTTAAATTAGAATTATCCGTTAAGGATTCTTCTAAAACCATTGAAGGCAGAGATTGCAGAAAAGTCAGCACAAATTTAGGATTCATAGTACCTCGAATCTAATGAGAATGAGTATCTTTTGTTACGTCCGAATTTGCCAGCCAGCGATCTTCATCCGAAGTATCTTTTGCTAAAACAATATAGCTATTTTTCCGGCGATCGATGACAATAATTTGCTGTCCTCTTTGAGGAATAATCGTCACCCATTCGGGAATCGTCGCCCCGACCGTGACTAAATTGTTACTAGGATCGGAAACATCCACTTGTCCGATTTTTCCTTCAGTAATGCGAGGAATTGTCTTAGAAGAAACCGTTCCCAGACAACCAATTAAGCGATCGCTACTCACATCCTGTCCGAACGAGGCAAAGAGTTTCCCCAAAGGACGGGCAATTAAACCTCCGATTTGCAAACCCAACCAAAAAGAAGTCAGAAAAATGATTCCTCCCCAACCGATAATGGTGACGGGGATAAAACCGAGAAAATGGAAAGCGATCGCATTCAGCAACCATCCCGTTAGCCCCCAAAAGCATAGATCGGTCGCCAGTAATAAAATGAGAGGAACTTTCCCGATTCCGAACCAACCAAGAAGTAGAGGGAGTCTGATGTCTCCATCCACTTCAACATCAACATCCGTATCGGCATCCAAATCAAAAAGATCGTTGCCATCAATATCGTCATCTCCTCCTCCCACACTAATGGCAATTAAAAATAGGAGAACGCCGAGACCGAGGATAATCCAATAGGGTAGGTTGGTCAGACTGTAAAACATGGTTGGGACGCAAACAGATGAAAATCTCATCCATAGTGTAGTCGGCGATCCTCTCAATAGGAAGTAAATCCACATGATTTTTAACGTTTGCGGCTTTTTCCTGCCTTAACCTGCTTTAATCTGCTTTTCTCCGTTACATTATCTAATACTTAAACTCACTCTAAGAGGTCAGTTTGGGAATTCGATAACGAATAGTAACCCACGTCCCAGCCTCCTCCCAAGAGAGGGAGAAATCAACACTTCGGCTTCGCGGTTGCTGAGCTTGTCGAAGCACAGTGCAGGCAACTAATAACCAATAACTAAACCGAACTATCCCGTAAAGATTCCTCTTGTTTGCGAACTGCTGCTAAAAGTTCGGCATTTTGAAGAATGACACCAACTTGATTATTGAAAACGAGCATATATTGCCGATCGCTCTGATCGAAACTGGTTTGAAAATAGGGAAGGACATCAGTATCGGGATTATCATAATGGCTGTAATTAATATAGCGTTCGATCTTGATTTTATTGACCAATTGGGTTACACCGATTAATTCTCCATCGGGATTCCAAATCGGCATACACAGTAAACTACAGGTTCGATAACCCGTTTTGCGATCGGTTTCTCGGGCGGTGTCCGAGTCGGGAAAATCGTAAAGATCGAAGGGAATATTTAGAGAAGTTGCTGTTTCTGCCACTTTCCCGGCAAATCCCTGGCCCACGCTAATGCGAATTTCTTTTAATTCTCCATCTCCAAAAGGAATTTTCGTCCACAGTTCCTCATTGTCGCGATCTAGCAACCATAAGGTGCTGCGATCGGCGTTCATTAAATCTTTCGCTGCATCCATCACCCGTTGTAAAATTGCATCGAGTTCTAAGCTACTTTGCGTTACCGATCGCGTGGCGGCCATTAAGGCGGCGGCTACTCTTTGACCCCGCGCCGTTTTATGATAGGAACGGAAACTATCTAAAATCATGCGAATTAAGGGCGCATTTTCAGTAAAGCGAATTTCGTCATCTTTACTAAATCCACTTGTATCAATGCGATCGGCAAGAGCAGCCGTGCGATCGTAGAAGCGTTTTAATTTATTAATACATTGAACCACGGCTACGAGATGCCCATTTTCATTAGTTAAAGGAAACGCCACCATTGTATAGGTTCGATAATTATTTTTTTGGTCTTGTTCTTTCGCCGTCACCGATCGCGGATCGTCGTAAAAATCGTAAGGAATATTAATCGGTCGCTTATTTCGGGCCACTTCTCCCACGATACCTTTATCAATGGGAATGCGAATTTCTAAGGGTTGTTCGTCTTCTGATTCGGCAATAATCGACCAAAGTTCGCTTTTATCTTCATCAAGGAGGAAAATGGTGGTGCGATCGGCACATAAAGATTTACCGGTTTTAGTGGTAATCGATCGCAATGTCGTATCTAAAATATCGTCAAATCCTTGGCCGTCCATGACTTTATTTAACATATCCAAGGTTTGACTGACCACGCTTTGGGGGCTATTTTCTGCTTGTAGTTTCATCGCCTCAAATTGTTTCGCATGTTGCAGTGCGACCCCCACTTGAGAGTTAAAAATTTTCATATATTTTTGCGAGTTGGCATCGAAACTATCGCGAAAACATTCCGGTGCTTCGGGCCAGTCATCGGGATCGTATTCGGGATAATCTCCCTGCCTTCTTTTATTAATTAACTGCGTCACCCCCATGAGTTCTCCTTCCGGACTCCAAACGGGCATACAAAGCAAACTACAAGTCCGATATCCCGTATTTTGATCCGTCCGTTTTGCCGTTTCCGATCCCGTACTGTCATAGAGGTCAAAGGGGATATTTAAAGCCTGTCCCGTCGCGGCAACTTGTCCGGCAAATCCTTGACCCACATTCACGCGAATTTCCCGCACGGTGCCATCTTCAAAAGGGATTTCCGTCCAGAGTTCGTCATTCTCTTCATCTAATAGCCACAGGGTACTGCGATCGGCATTCATTAATCGTTTTGCAGCCTCCATGACTCGCCCGATAATTTCTTTAGAGTCGAGGGTTCCTTGGGCGATCGTTCGAGTTGCTTCAGTGAGTGCCTCAGACGTTTGCAAGCGTTGGGTTAATTTATAACAAGATTGACAGCGTTCGAGAATGCGCTTAATCGAAGGGGAATAACTTTCTAACTGCCGCCTGTCCTTTTCCGTAAACCCAGCAGAATCAATGCGATCGACGAGAGGCGTATCGGGATTGAAAACCTTTTTGAGCTTATTAACCACTTGCAAGAAAGCAACAATATCATCGCGATCGTTGATGATGGGTAGGGTTAATTCATTGCGATAGGCCGTATTTTGATCCTGAACTTCGGCGACGATGGTATCCCAATCTTCCGACTCGGAAAAATCCATCGAAACATTCACCGCTTTTTTATAAATCGTGACCCGTCCGGCGGTTTGATTATTGGCAAAGATTTGAATTTTTGTGGAGTTGCTGACGCTGGTTCTGGCTAAAATCGACCAGAGTTCGTTTTTATCTTTGTCAATGAAGAAAATATTGACGCGATCGGCTTCTAGTAATTCCCCTAATTTCAAGGTTAACGAGCCAAGGATAGACGAGAGAACATCATCAAAATCTCGCCCTTCCATCGAGCCAAGCATTGACAGCAGTTTTTGTTCTTGTTCGGCAACCAATTGTTGGAAACTGGGTTGAATGGAATTGAGGGCTTTCTTTAGCCAACTTTCATCAAATATTTTAGCATAAATTTGGTTGTAGGGAATGAGAAAGTCCCCATGTTTGACCACCAAACCAGAGAGGCGCAATTCCATTTCTTCATACTCATTTTCGGGGACGATCTCATTTTTTTCTAAAACTTGTTGATAGAGAATCAAACGGGTTGCCGTGCGTTTTCCGGGGAGTAACATGCGATCGCGAATTGTCTTGAGATGCGGGGGTTCGTCCTGCGCTTCCCAGTTAGAAATCAACCTTTCCTCGACGATAGTTTCCACCCATTGCACCTCCCGTCCCGATCGCGGCGAACTATGCTCGTTTAAAAGATAATTACAGAGTTTTTGTGTAAGAAAAGGCTGTCCCCCCGTCCAATTTAAAACCGCCTCCATCGCCGCCTCCGGGTTGCCCGCCTTTTCCGTCAAACCCACGATTAACGGCTGTACTTCGTAGCGTTGAAAGCCGTTGAGTTCGATCGCCCGACCGACATTAAAGGGCGTGCGATTTTTATCTTGAATGAGATCGTAGGGAGTCGCAACCCCAAAGAGTGCAAAAGTGAGGCGTTTGTATTCCAAACAAGTGCGCAGGAAGGCAAAAAAATCATCGGTGCGAAAATTGAGACTGAGAATACTATCAATCTCATCGATGAAAATGATAATGCGATCGCGCACCACTTCCAGCAAAACTTGTTCGATCAGTTCGTTGAGGCGTTGAATGGGGGGGAGAAACTCGCGATCGCGCAACCAAGACCGCAAATTAATCGGCAGGCGAAAGCTGGTCACAAGGCGGCGCATTACCCCCGCATACCACTGATCCGGGGTAATATCCTGAGAGCCAATTTTCGTTAAATCTACCGCAGCACAGGCGATCCCCTCCTCCTTCAGCTTGTGCATGGTGCGAACCCGCAAACTGGTCTTTCCCATCTGGCGAGAGTTGAGGACATAGCAAAACTCTCCCGCTTGCAAGCCTTCGTAGAGTTCGCGATCGGCTTGGCGCACCACGTAACTGGGTGCGTCTAAGTGTAAGTGTCCGCCGACAGTATAGCGATAGGTTGCGTTCTGGGTTTCAATCATGCTGTTTTGGGAGGGGGGTTCGATACACCTTATCCACTATTATGGCCGAAACCTTTCTCCTGATACTGCGATCTCCATCCCCGATCCGGCAAGCGATCGCTTTTTAACGCCTGCACGACCTCCAGACAGGTTTTGAGGTTGCCGATCGAGGGTTCGTTTTTGGTTATGCGATCGCGTTTCTCTTGGTCGAGTTGTCTCTGATTTGAGGCAACCAACTCTCGATCAGAGGTTGATTGAATATTTTATCAATCCACAAATATTATCGAACAAGATTGTTCAAAATGTTAATTCAATCAAGGGTAGTAGCTTGTATCGATTTTTATCTCATCTCGTTTTAAAAAGAAGACCTGTGTTAAGATTCCTTAAGATATTTGAGTATCTAAAAAATCATTAAGTTGAAAAGCATACAATTTAGACTGTGTTATAAAGAAGCTAATCTAAGGATTGTGATTAAAGAAGGAATACTCAATGATCATTCTACATGATGGAACTGGTGGAAACTTATCTAACGTTCAGGCAATGGCAAATATAGATGAAGGTTTTGCCTTGTTTGACTACGTACGAATTGACCAAGGTGGTAAAGCGTGGATTGGACAAATCCTCGAACCAAATCGCAATATATCAATTGTGAATAGTAATAGACTCGATCCAACAATTCTTCATGGATTAAAACTTATGCAAGATCATCCCGATGTTCAATCGGTAGAATCTGTCCAAATTTTTGAAATTGGTATTTTAGGTCAATATAATGGTAGACAATTGCTTACACCCCGTTTACGTCCCTTACCAGGAGCATTTGTAAATAGGCTTAATATTGAAGATACTAGCAGTGTTATTGGGATTCCTCAAAAATATAATCATGACGATGGTAGTTCTAATGTAATAGGCGAACTTCTTAATGCAGCAGGTGTTCCTTTGTGTATAGATGCTCCAAAATTCAACTATCATATCATGGTTTCTGGCGGGACAGGTTCAGGAAAATCTAACATCTCAGCAAATCTTGTTGAACAAGCTCTATCGTTTGGAAAATGTATTCTTTTGCATGATGCTAAACCAGATTATGGTTTAGTTAATAGAGCAAATACAGATCCGGGCATCCCGAATGAAATTTGGCAACAGTTTGACCAATATGGGCTAAAACCCCGAGAATGTAAGAATGTGATCAAGATTGGATTTTTTGGATTATGCGATCCCAATACCGTTGATAGTGTTGTAGGTTTTCGAGCTTCAGATTTTAGTCCGGAGATTTTAGCTGGTTTGTTTTTTCCCTACCCTAATGAACAGTTACAATTTGAGGGTTTTGCAAGCGCGGCAGATACTCTATACCAACAAGTATTAAGTGGAGATAGACATAATTATTCAGTTGACAAGATTTTAGAGTTAGTGGTGCGAAGAATGGGTGAGGATGTATCTGCTTTAGAACAAATTAACGATTCTACAGGAAGGGCAATTCAGCGAAAAGTTAGAAACCGACGAGGAGGAATGCCTTGGCTGGATGTTGTAGGGCAAAATGCAAGAAAGTATAGTAATAATCGTCTTCAAGCAAGTAGTCTAGACGGTACAAAACCAATGGTACAAGCCTTTGATTTAGAAGGCTATGTACAATCCGCACGTTTGTTGGTGATTAATTATGCTCAAATGGAAGCTCGCTCTTATGCTCTAATTCTCTCTTATTTTTTACGAATTTGCCAACAATATTGTAAAAAACGATATACTGATTCCATCGGCGTTGTGCAAATGGTTGATGAAGCCCATCGTATTTTTGATAATGAATCTCAATATAGTTCTTCTTTAGAACGTGCATTTGAGAGAGTTATGAGAGAAGGAAGATCGGTAGATCACTCAATTATTCTTAGCTTGCAAAATGCTTCACAGATTCCACAGCGCGTGATGAATAATCTCAATACAAAATTTGTTATGCGGCAAAATAGCAAGGCCGAGGCAGATGCAGCAACTCAAACAATGGGTAAAGAATTTTCACCACAAGCAATGAGACTAGGAACAGGACACGCTCTTGTTACGATGTATGAATCAAAAGCTACTGTTTTAGCACAGATGGCTCCCTCACCGTTTGAACTAATGAGAACTGATAATACAGGTTCTAACAATGTCAATCGGCAGATAGAGTTAGTAGCACCAAGCGACGATCTTGAATTTTAAATAACATAATTTACCAAAAATTGATTATATGTCTTCATCACTTTATACGATCGCGAAAAATAAATCCCAAGAGAATAAAAGTAATGTAGAATTTTTTTTAAATCAATTTCATAATGCAGTAGATAATGATTCTTTTTATGAAATTGTTGAAATTGTTTTTACTGAACTTTTAGATGCCAGAGAAATTGTAAAATGTGCCGAACTTGTGCGTAAACGAGAACCTGGAGGAGCATTTTACCAAGCAAAGTTATGGGCAAAAGCTCATGAAATTATTGATTCTAAAAAAGATACAAAATCCAAGCAATTAAAGTTTAATCAATTGTGTAACCAAATCGGAGTTAATTCATCACGAGCAAAAAAAATTGTTAAACAAGGTCAACTCATTCTTGCACTTGAAAAAGAAGGTGTAGATACAGGGAATTTACGTACAGTTTCCCCAATATTTTTTCAATATGCTCAACGTCAAAAGAAACGAATTAAAGAATATTTTCTAGAAGCTGTAAATTTTCTAGATAATAATCCCAATGCAACATACACTCATATTCATAGAAATTGGTGTCAGAAAAATGGAAGTATTAAAGCTAATCTTGATATAATTAAACCTTCAGACTGGTGGGCATTTAGTCATCCAAAATGGAGAAAGGAAGAAGATTTTCCCGGTTCTATTCCTGGCGAAATTTATGCCAATGCACTATACTATTTTGCTCCTAGAAGAGGGATTGCGATAGATCCAATGGCTGGTAGTGGTATGCTAAAACGAGTTTATGACGATCGCGAACGATGGCAGAAAGATTCAAATTTTAATCTACAAATACATCTATTTGATTTAAATCCACGTCGTCCTTTCATAAAGTATCATGATATCAGAAAACCTTTACCAATTAAAGCTGACTGGATATTTATCGATCCATCTTATTATGGTCAGTCTAGCCATTTATATACAGATTGTCTAGCCTTTACGGAAAACTATCGTGATTATCTGGCTATAATGAAAGAAATTATCAGAGCACTAACAAAATCTCTCAATTACAATGGAAAACTATGTATTTTTCTACCTAAATGGAGTGGTCTTAAATTTGAAGATCCAAATTATAATATTCCAGCCGATGTTGCCTCTATAGCCATTGCTTGTGGTTTAAATTGGCTAGATACTGCCTATGTTTCTCGTGGTCGCCAACAAGAACCGGGAAGTGCAGCCAAAAATAATGTGGCAAAGCGTGAACGTAGAATGCGTTCGGATACTTGTGTTCTAAACGTATTTGAAAATACAGGATTATAAAGATATGTTCAGTGAATTAGTTAGAAGATCGAAACGTATTAGCCGTGACGAATTCGCGGCAACTTTTGGTGGTATTGCTGATGATGTTATCGAAATGCTTGATAGCGAACAAGCACGACGAATCACTCGCGAAGCAAGAGATGCTATGGAGTCATCTAATTCATTATCTGGGGGTAGACCCAGACTACAAGAGGTTGAATTTGGCATATTTAGCAATGCTTTAGAACTAGAAAGAGGTGAGGTTGCTGCTATAGATGGAACTCCTGCTCTTCCTCTGCAAATGTATTCATCTGGACAAGCTCTATGCGTGGGGATTGGTAGCATTTCTCATCGTCGTCCTTTGCAAGATTCATTACACTATTGGTCTGGTAGAGCTTATTTGAATGATTCAATCAATACAAATGACTTTATTGCTCGACAAGAACAAGCCTTATTTGGTATTTCTTCCACTGCTTATCTTAGATATTTTGAAGTTAAACATGGCTTAGAAATCAATGAACCCCATATATTTTTCGATGGAACTTTGGTATATGAGTGGCTTGTAGCTATTCAAGAAGGGGTGAGTCTCTATGAAGATTTATTTGCCAGCGAAAAAAAATGTATTGGAATCATGAAAAATATTAAATCTAATGTAATATTTTCAACTTTTGCTCGTGCATTAAGAACAGGAGAAATTTACATCATAGAAACGCTCCAAGATCATCTTCTTAATAGCAATGTTACTAACAAAAATCAAGGTGAAAAATCTAGAGGTACTTTACCTGTATTTTTGAATAGCTATGCTCCTCATATTTTAAGAGGAATTTTTAAACCCAGAAACAAAGTATTCGGTTTTGAAGTACATGAAAATCATCTAGAAGATATGCTGCGTATAATGGCGGCTGACTGTCAGATGAATCATGCTGGACATGAAATCCCCTTTTTACTCAATCGTATTGATGAAGAGGTTCGTAAAAATTTCAATTCAAGAATTTTACAAGACCGCATAGCTTTACAAATGGCAACTCAAAGTGAGGAGTTATTTTTTGAAGAGACAAATGAACGCAATTTTCGTTAATTAAATTATGAAGACAATTTTGGCCGATACAATCGCAATAGTTTTACCCACCTGAGAAAATGCAAGAATCGCCCTTTACCGAATCTTCGCCAGAGGTGCAGGGTCGATCGCCTTACCTTGAATGCGAATCTCAAAGTGTAAATGCGGCCCCGTCGAATTACCAGTATTGCCCATTTTTGCGATTTCTTGACCTTGTTTGACCCATTCCCCTTTTTGTACCAAAAGTTCGTGATTGTGACCGTAGACCGTCACGCTACCGTCCTTGTGACGAATTTTCACCATTTCCCCCAAGCCCCAGTCATCCCAGCCTGAAAAAATGACTTCTCCTTCTGCCGAAGCAAGGATAGGAGTGCCGATCTTATTCGCTAGATCGATGCCTTCGTGATATAAGTGAAATCCTTGGGAAAGTACGCCTTCTGTCGGTTGAATAAAATCCGGCTGTAAGTAAGGCTGCAAGACCGTTTGAATGGCTCTGACGCGATCGCGTTGCTGAACGATCTGGCAATCGCTTTGTCGTTGTTGGGGGGGACATTGAATCTCGACGACGTGTTTATCGAAAGGACTACTATTGTTGAGAATTCGCACTCTCGCACGCACCAAAGCATCAAAACGATTTCTCCCCTGTTCCTTGGCGGCAAGATACTCGTAGGGAAAGCGACGGCTACCATTGCGGGAACCCGATTGATACAAGTCGAGGGTATTGAGAATGGCGTGAGGATCGCTGGGGGGATTAATGCCGACTCTCGCAAAGTCTTGATAAATTAAGGCGACTCGCCGTTTTAAATCCCGCAAGCAATGGGCGGGAGATTGGAGGGTACACCAGTTCTGCCCATCTTGGCGAGCGGCGGCGATTAAGGCTTGGATGCCGGGAGATTCGAGGGTTTCGATCGCTTCTCGCGTTTCATAGAATTGCTCGTCTGCAAGGGTTTGCGGCTTAATCCACAGATATTCCACCCGCACCCACCCAAAAGCAGAATACTCGACAGCACGCAGAAAGTAGCCGACGGGTTTAGCAACGATCGCATAGACGATCCAAAACACGATTAATAACAGCAGCAGCGATCGCAGGCGTTTGCGAAACAAGTTCTTGCGACGAACTTTGCGGCGAATGCGGCGACGGGGATAATTTGGCTGAGGAGGAGCAACCATCGCATTGGGAGGGAGAGATGGTGGCAGTAGAGCGGGGTTTTGATGGACTCGACCCTTGGGACGCGAGGGCGAGGAGGAACGCGGCTTTCTCATGTCGTGGGAGTCAAGATAGGGAAATCATAGCACCGATTGCAAAACTTGGGGATGTTCCCGCGCGATCGCCCCTTTTCCTGAGATTATCCTGAAGAATACCTAAATTCTCTTTCGCTACTTTTCTAGCAATTTCTGGGAATCGCTTCAGGACTTTCCCAAAACACCTCCCTATTCTAAAAAGTGTCGAACAACGCAACTCTTTCGGAGATTCCTCATCATGAAATTCAACGCTTTTTCTGCCCTCGCGATCGCTTCTGCTTTGGTCATCGGAACTGCTGGGGAAATGACGTTTAATCCCACTCCCGTCCAAGCGGAAACTGCCCAACAAATTGCCCAAAGCTCTGCGGGTCGATTTGTCACCGTAAAACAAGAAAAAGCAACTACGGGAACGGCTCGAATCGTCCGCGAAGGAGACAAAACCTATCTCGAATTCGATGGCGCTTTTAGCACGGCAAGCGGTCCTGATGTTAATGTTGTTCTTCATCATAATAGTTCCGTCGATGTTAATCTCGATGAAGGCGAATATTTTACCCTTGCGGCTTTGAAAAGTCAGACGGGAGCGCAGCGCTACGAACTCCCCGCATATCTTAATGTTGGCGATTATGAATCTGTTGTAATTTGGTGTCGTAAATTTAATGTGAGTTTCGGTTATGCTACTCTTTAAATTGCAAAAGCGAAAAGTTGATTTTCAGTAAGCAATGTAAGAACTTCTAATTAATTGGTGAAAATATTGGGTAGGGCAATCGCTCTACCTTTTTCTTTTTCCAGAAATACAAAAGAGTCCGATCTCTCAAAAAATGACTTTTCTGAAGTCGGGGAACAGTCAAAACTATGTTGAAGTCTCAAGAGAAATCGCATTAATCTACAGAGAAACAATGAAACTTTCGCAAATGAAATGGTTAGGAGCGATGACCGTCGCTTTTACAGTGGGTTTCGCACCAGTCGCCAATGCTGCTTCTCTCAATACTAGCGGCACTTGGACGAATGTTGTTCCCAGTGGTTCGGGAATCATTACTGGTACGGGAACGAGCACGCTCTCTTGGGGAACTCCTGCATCGGGGAACGGTCAAAGCGGGTATAACTTTACAGGAGTTACGGATGATGTAGAAGTTAGCGATTTAGTGGGAACTAATTTTTTGTTGGGAACTTTTACCCATAATAACTTCCCCATTTACGGAACATCACTAGATACTGCTACTTTGAATGTTGACTTTACTTTAGGTTCGACTAATACAAATTTTTCCTTTTTAGTCGATCATTTTGAAACGCCCAATAATGCCAATCCCTGTGCTGCTGGTGGCATTCCTTCCTGTCCGGATTTAGTCAGCTTTCCCAATACGACTTCTCAAGAGATCGTTACCATTGATGAGGTCGATTATAACTTAACGCTAAGTGGTTTTTCGACCAATAGCGGTGTTGATATTGTGGAGAGTTTTCTCACTTTAGAAGGCGTGGCAAACACGGCAGGATTGTATGCGACCCTTACGGCACTTGAAAATCCTGTCATAGAAGATTCTAATTCCGTTCCCGAACCTGCTTCGATTATAGCTTTACTCACTCTGGGAACATTAGGTTTGAGTGGCACATTGAAACCCAAGAAAAATTAAAAGTTTTTATTTCAAAGGTGCATCTCATTCGCATTTTTACAATTCATTGACTTTGAGTAAGGCTTCGATATCGTTACTGCAAATAATTTTAAGATGGGTAGTGATTTTCTCAATATCCCAATTCCACCATGCGATTTTTAAAAGTTTTTCAATCTCGCGATCGCTAAATCTTTGCCGAATCGTCGTCGCTGGGTTTCCGCCAACAATCGTATAAGGTGAAACGTCTTTCGTTACAGTCGAATTTACCGCCACGATCGCCCCATCTCCCACGCAAACTCCAGGCATTATCGTGGCATTATAGCCCAGCCAAACATCATTCCCAATCCTTGTATCTCCTTTGTGCGGCCATGCCTCCGGTGCGGCAATTTCCCAGCCCTTTTGAAAAATAGAAAACGGATAGGTGCTAATGCCGTCAATTTGATGATTGCCCCCATTCATAATGAATTTAACATCGGAGGCGATCGCGCAGAATTTGCCAATCATTAAGCGATCGCCAATAAAATCAAAATGATAGAGTACATTTTTTTCAAAGTTTTCAGGATTGTCAAAATCATCATAATACGTGTAATCTCCCACAATGATATTGGGGTTTTTGATGATATTTTTCAGATAGCAAACCCGCGTTACACCGGGAATGGGGAAACGCAGATCGGGTGAAGGTCCGCAGTTTTGTCGATCGTTCATTTTGAGTATGAAAAGTGATTCAAAGTTTGAGGTTCAGGGAACACGCACAAAGAGAGAATTTGCTCGGGAGCAGGTCAATTTTGTAAGAACATTTAAATTGATTCAGTCTTTTTCTCTCTGAATTCTCTAAATCTCTGCGCTCTCTGCGTCTCTGTGGTTCAGCATTTCAACCTTTTGAATTAACAATTTTTAATTTTGAATTCATTTGACGTTGTAAGGCTTCATTTTGTCGCGATCGCGCTACTTTTGGATCTAATCCCATCCCGACAGAGAGGCGATCGCTAAAGCTCAACAGGCGCAACCATAATGCCGGATACTTATCTTCCAGCCAAGGACGCGATCGCCGCAACCATCCCGGTAACCAACCTTGAAAGCAAAATCCTAAAATTGCCTCAAAAGTAAAAACGAAATAGCTACCCAACCAGCGCAATAAATCTTTTGCGCCCGCTTGTTCCCAAATCCAAGCAATTAATAATGGATTCATCCATGCTGCTTTAATAGCAAGACGATTAAACGTCAACCAGTTAAACTTATCTTTAATAAAAGTATCGGCGACTTCTAGCGGTTCGTCTGCCAATAAACCAAAAAATGTATTTAACATGGCATTTACTCGCTGGGGCGGTAAAATTTTCCCTGTCGGTACCATCATCCCCTTAGAAAAGAGCCAAGTTACCGCAATATTGCTCTGATAGGCGCGAATTTGGTTTAAATGCTGTTGGCTTAATAAATCGTGTTTTAAGGCGGTATGGAGCAAATCCGTCAAGCGTCCCAAATTCCTCACTAAGGAACCAAAGCCCGTGAAAACAAGGGGAGATTGTAAAGATGCCGCGTCCCCGATCGCGAGAAGGCGATCGAAAGCAACTTCGCGATCGCGACTCCCGACGCTAAAATGACCCGGAATATAACCGAAAGTGGGTTTTTTCCACACCAGTTCGTCCATATTGCAACGGCGATACTCCGGCAGAATTGTAAAGAAATCTTCATACATTTCTAATAAAGAGCCTGGGTTTTCGGGGTGAATTTGGTGGTAGTGAAAGAGATAGACGGTTAATTCTTTCCCTTCTCCCGGAAATAATTCCCAGATTAGCTGTCGCCCTCGAGAGATATCCCCATGAGAGTTAAGAACGTCTCCGTAAGTAGAATCCCAAACCTCTGGCGCAAAACCTCCTTCGATCGCCGCACCCACCGTCGGACAAATACTATCGAAAGCACGTCCCCCATTCAACTGCCAAGCAATGGGAGAAGCGGTTCCCATTGCATCGATCAACAGCCGTCCCGTTGCTTGTTTTTCTTCCTCTGCAGATAGACTTTTTAATTGGACCTCGACGCAATTTTTACCAATATCAGCCCGAATAAACTCGGTTTCATCCCAAATTTCTCCCCCAGCGGCTTTTAATTTTTCCCCGCACAGACGGAGGAGCTTATCCGACGCGATCGCAATATTCAAAACTGTCGGCGTATGCAATACTTTTGACTTCAGAGAAGCGGGATTATTACCATCAAAAAACTTATTGAACCCATCTTTATATTCTCGGGCGATAATTCCTTCAAATTCTTCAACAGTGAATAAACCCAAATCGATTAAACTTTGAAATTCCCCCCGGGAAATATTCCACTCTCGATTCATGCGTCCGAATGCTAAACGTTCCACTAAAAGGACGCGATAGCCCAATCGTGCCATGACTGCGGCATGGATGACTCCCAATGCTCCACCAATATAAATCAGATCGTATTCGGGTTTCTCGGCTGTATTTGCACTCTCATTCCGAAAAATAACTTGTGAGGCTTGTTGAGGATTTTTAACGCTTTCTCGCCAGCGTTTTTCCCACCAGTAGGCTCGTTGTAGATCGTATTCCCCTCGGTACATTTTTTGGAAAAAGCGAACGGTTTGAGGATAATAGGGTTCGAGCGCTGTAAAAATAGATTGTTGGGATAGATCGATTTTTGGCAGTTGGGGATAGCGTTGGGGAAATTGTTTTCTAATATCGGTTTGCAATTGTTGTCGTAATTGACGTTCTAAGGGAACGGGATTTTTTCCCCAGCGAAAAACTTTCAAATAGGTGGTATTCTGAACGCACCATGTAAAAATTGTCAGTTCGCTTGCGGAAGCTAAAGACGAGTACCCCGAAACACTTTGAGGAAATTGCAAGCGGATTCCTTGGGGTGTTATCATCTTCTTCCCAAGGCAGGGTTGCCATTCGCGTTGTAGCCAGTCAACCACCTTTTGGCGATCGCGGGTGGGAATCTCTAAATATAAAAGTTCTCGCATTGTTTTTTATTGGGACTTGAATTTAGGGGAAATACGGAGTGAATTGCGTTCAATTTAAGTTACACTGCCGGATACAGATCCTTAAAACTCTTTAATAAACTTAATATCATAACAAAATTTTTCACATCAAGGGCATTATGAATGATTCTATCCCCGAAAGTCCAGAAGAAATCCTCGCCTTGCAAAAACGTCCGATTAACGAAGAACTGATTGCTAAGGCGATCGCAGGAGTCGTGAAGATTGCGCGATCGCAAGGACAAAGTTTAGACGAGCTAACGAAAGAAGTCTTATGCGATCGGGGCGTCCTCGATCGCGTTCAACGACGTTGGTTGAGTGAGCTAGTTGTTCGTGCGTGGCAGAATATCCCGTTATAGAAAAGAGACATTGCTCGTAAAACAATGCCTCTTTTCTGTGAAAAAAGATTATTTGGAAATCTCCCAGAAGGGAATATTTTGGCTGGCATCCATCTGCACGCCTTCTATCCCATTTTGAGCGAAGAGATACGCCTTCTCTTGCCAGAGAGGAATATAAGGAACATCTTCGGCAAGGGTTTCTTGCAGTTCTTTAAAAATTGCCTTGCGCTTTGTCGGATTGATTTCTTGACGTTGTTCGTCGATGAGTTCGTTAACGCGATCGCTATAGTAAAACGAGCCTTGGTTTTGAGAAGCGCCTTCCGAACAGCCTCCCTCCTCCGAACCTTTAGAACAACTTAAAAAGGGCTGCACGTAGTTATCGGCATCGAGAAAATCGGGATACCAAAAGACCATCGTTGCTGGATAAATTCCTTCTTTAATGTTTTTAAAGAAAGTTGCACTATCAACGGTCTCTGGTTCGAGTTTTAATGCACCTTCTAACTCTTGTTCTGCAAAGGCTTGTAAAGTTTGGGCGGCGAGGGTACGACTATTAGAAGAAGAAGGAAACCAAACAGGAACGACGGCAGGATTATCGGCAGAATAACCAGCTTGTTCTAAGAGTTCTTTTGCCTTCTCTACGTTGGCATCGCCGTAGGTCGTTTCAAAGGTAGGTTCGTAAGTGTCGAAGGATGTGGGAACCAAACTATACAGTGCATCAGCTTGACCTTTGAGAACCCGTTCGTTCACCAATTGGCGATTGATAATCGCCGCGATCGCTTGACGGACTTCCAGCCGATCTAAGGGTTCTTGATTGCGGTTTAAAGCCATGAATGCAACTGCCGTACCGGGGGCTTCAATGACGTTTAATTTACCCTCTTCATCATCTTCTAAAAGACTGGAAATTTGTTCGGGATCGAGGGATTGGGAGGCAATATCGATGGCAGAAGTCCGGATGGCATTGAACAGATTGGCAGAATTATCGTTATAGATTTGAATATCTACGCCTTTATTATTGGGTGTATCTCCCCAATAATCATTAAAGACATCGAGGCGAACGGTATCGCTGGAAAATTCTGTAAGGGTGTAAGGTCCAGTCCCGATTAATTCGCTGGGATTGAAGTTTCCTTCGCCAATTTCGTAGGCTTCGGGAGAAACTGCACAAGTTCCCGAAAAACCCAATAAAGCGGGGAATGCAGCAAAAGGTTGTTGCAAGGTAATGGTTAATGTTGTTTCATCAACGACCTCGATCGCGTCAACAATATCCCCGAGAAGAAAAGAAGGTTTTCCGCCATTTTGAATGAAGCGATCGAGGGAAAATTTCATCGCTTCGGCGTTAAATTCGCTATCGTCGTGGAATATAACAGCCTCTCGTAGAGAAATGGTATAAGTTAGCCCATCTTCGCTAATTTCCGGCATCTCTGTAGCGAGGAGAGGTTTTAAATCCGTCGTTCCGGGTTCGTAAGCGTAGAGAGTTTGACAAACATTATAGATAATAGCAGAGCCGGCAATTTCGTAATTGTCGGCAGGATCCAGGGTGCGGGGTCTGTCTGTCGTACCGAGGGTGACGCGATCGCCGCTTCTCCCTGTTGTAGAACCATTATCTTGGGAAGTCGTATTGCAACCGACAACAAGGAAGAAACAGAGCAAAAATAGACTCAGGAAGCGTCTGAGGGGAGGGATGTCCAAAAATCCTTTTTTCATATTCGAGTTTTAACGAGCGACTTTGAGTCTAAAGATTTTACCAAAAAAAATGAGTCTAAAGCCCCGCTCTTTAGCTTCGCGATGGGTGGCTTTTTGGCGTACCATCGAAATGGTTTGCATTGCGATATGCCCGAACTCAAAAGTATCGCTTAAGGATTCTAGATAATATCCTTTTTCTCAATTTTTTTTGTGCTTTTTGCTTCTCTGAGCCTTATCTATCAATCTTTTCACTTTTTTTCAGCAAACCTCTATCAATTTTTTAAGAAACGCGAGGCAACGAAACTCGAAAGGGCTGCCAAAATAAAAGCCGAGAAACAAACCAAAAGCGTCATGCGCGTATTCGCTGCAATTTTCCCTTGAAAATCGGCTTCGGGAATAATGACCCCTAACAACCAATCAATCTTATCTTCGTGTTGAAAGGCTTGTATTTTAACAAAATAACGATCGCCTTCTTTATCGACGATGGTATGCCGATCGCGTTCTAAAGTTGCCCAATCTTCGTTTTCTTGCAGGCGATCGACGGCTGCTTGAATCATCGGTTCGCGACTGGCACTAGCAGATAATCGTTCCAATCCTTCCGGGGTTTCTTTGAGAGGCGATTCGCCGATGGAACTGGCCACAATGTCGCCCGATCGCTCGATAATAAATGCCTCTCCGGAAGTGCCGATTTCTAAATCTCGTAAAAATTCCCCCAGTTGCGATAAGGTCAGGTCGATCGCCATGACTCCTTGCAAATTTCCCTCGCTGTCAGAGATGGGAATGGCGGGAGAAATCCCTAAAATTGGCGGCTGTGTAAAAACATAGATCGGCGACCAAATTAACTCCCCTGCTTCTTTGGCCATGCGATACCAAGGACGAACGCGATGATCGTATTCTTGAGTTTGTAGGCGTTCTTGACGTTCCCCGCGATCGTCGAGACGATAAATTTCGATTAAGGGGGTGGTTTCTGGGTTGCGAAGTGTCACTGTTGTCGGGTCTCCCCGTTCGACTTGCACAAAATCCCCCGTCTCGTTGCCGTAGTACAATGTAGAAACATTTTCCCGAACTTGGGTTTGCTCCCAAAAATGATCTTGCAGGGACTCGAAGTCTGTGACGTTTAGTTGGTTCTGTCGGGCGGCGAGGGCGTTAATTTTCAGGAATAATTCGGACGTGACGAGATAACTCTTGATATGTGCTTCAATGCGTCCGTTAATTTGTTGGCTGAGTTCGTCGGCAAATTCGGTGACAGCATTTCTCTCCCTTTGCCAAGACCAGTATCCCATCACGCTAACGGCAACTACAATCGGCAGGAATGTGGAGGCGATCGCCTGTTGCAAGAGGGATTTGTTGGGCGCGGAAGAGTTTGTTACCATCGGTGCGAGGCTGAGTTCGGCAATCTGTGAGGATTGTAGGAAAGTTTAACATTAAAATTCGTCGAGCAAGCGAATGGTACGGCGAATGGCTTCTTGTTGCTTGCGGGCGGCAAAATCGGTTTTGCGGGCGGCGATCGCGTCTAAACTCTGCCATGCGACCAAACTATCTTCTTCGTAGACTTTGGCGCAACTTTTCGCACCCATCAAGCCTAAACCGCTATCTTCGACTAAACGATGGAAATTGACGGCGACTTGTTTGCAAGTATAGGCGATCGCGCCATCGGCTTCGTATTTGGCGGTGGAAGTGCGATCGCTTTGTTGGGAGGCAAATTTGGAATTAAGGGATGCCAGTCCCAAAAAGCGGGCAAACCAGAGCTGAATTTTCGTGTCGGCGTTGCGCAGGAGATAAAAGGGCGGCGGAATAAATCCCGCCAGTACCGCATCTCGCTTGAGGTGCATTCGTAGCTTTAATTTAATGAAGGCTAACTCCGAGAGTAAGCCTTCTTCGTAAAATTGGCGATATCCCGTCTCTTCCATAGCTAAGGCCTGCAACCAGAGAATTTGTTGAAAGATTTGCGGATCCATGCGCGTCCGCGTCCACAGTTGGGCGAGGGTATCTTCAGCATGATAGACCTCTTCGCGATATTCCTGTTTGACGCATTCGATCGCGGCGGAGGAGAGAGATTCGATTTCGTCGAGGTCGAATAAGCCTTCCAGGGTTTGGCGTTTGGCGGCCAGATCGGCGGTTGCTTTTTGCAGTTGGGCGGCGAGAGGGGGGGGTGTTAGGCTCAAGCGATAGAGAAATTGTGCCATCGTCCCTTCTGAAAGCAGGCCGAGAACTAAAGTGACTCCCAAGAGCAGGAAGAGGGCAAAATCGCGATCGTCTCCCTCCCAACTCAAGACCAAAGCAAGGGCAATGGGTCCCCGCATTCCTCCCCATAACCCCACTAATTGTTCCGAAAATGTGAAGGGGGTAGAATCTCGCAAAAAGTTGGCAACGGGCATAAGGGCAAACACGACCAAAGCGCGAACTAAAACCACCAAGACGATCGCCACAGCCAGCCAGAGCCAAACCCGAGAACTGCTATAAACTTGACGGGGCAGGCGGGCGAGGGTCAAGCCCAACAGGAGAAACAGCCAGCTTTGGGCCAAGATGCCCGTACCTTGGACGACCCGCTCGAATTTCTGAAAATATTGCTGTTTTAGGCGGGTGCTTAAGTTCCAGCGTAAAACCATCGCCATTGTCATGGCGGCGATCGCTTCGGAACCGGGATGGAGGTATTCTGCGGCAAAAAATGCGGCGTAGAGGGCGATCGCCGCGATCGCTCCCTGTAAGGGCAAGCGCTCTCGCCACCGTTGCAGGGCGGCACAGGTTAAGCCTCCCGCAATGCTACCGAGGAGGATTCCGACAAGCCAAGCCCCTAAAAATTGCCCGATGCCCCGTCCATATTCCCCCGAAGCGAGAATATCTTCGAGGAGGAGGAAAAGAGCGATCGCCGTGGCATTGTTAAAGAGGCTTTCTCCGCCCCAGAGGATTTGCAGTCTTTGGGAACTGCCTTCCCGACGCAGTAGGGCGATCGCAGGGCTTAAATCGACGATAGAGAGCAGGACGGCTAATAAAATTGCCCCAGAAAGGGTGACGGGGGCAAAGGCGATAAAAATACCGCTCGCGATCGCGGCGGCGAAAAAGACCCCCAAAATGCCCAAGAGCAAGACGGGGGATAGAAATTGCATCAATAAGCGCCCTTCTAAATGAAAAGCCGGACAAGCAACGAGCAAGGGCAGTAAAATTCGGGGGGGAAGTGCCATTAAGGTGGTTCCCCAAGCAAAATGCTCGTTGTTTTGGGAGAGAATTCCCAGTCCCAACCCCATCGTGATTAACCCCATCATGTAAGGAATGGGGGGCAGTTTGGGAGCGATCGCGCTCAGGGCGAGGATCGATAGCACCAAGAAAACAACCATACGCGATCGCGAGCAGATTTGGGGAACTGAGAAGGAGGGACGGAAGGGAGAGGCGAACCCGGAAACGGAGGCAAGTGTCCCCCGTGCCTTGGTTTTAGGATTCGGAGTCGGCGGGGGGGTCGGCGGGCGGTTCTGAGGGGGTTTCGGGTTCGGTGAGAATTTTCCAGGCTTCATTGACGGCGCGATCGACGCGATCGCCCCATTTTTTTATATCACCCAGTAAGGATTCCCAGTTTTTCGTTGCGGTATCTTCCACGCCTTGAATGGTGCTTTCGAGAGATTCCCATTGCTCGTCAAAGAGAAGCCCGGTATTTTTTAGGGTAGATTGAGCTTGGCGCATGGTATTGACGTAGTTTTCGCGACCGATTTCCCCCGCAGACTCGAGGCTTGCTTGCGCTTGTTTTTTGATGGCTTCGATGAGAGCCATCGTATGATACTTGATTTCGTCGGACTCTTCGGGCATTTTATTTTCCACGAGAGCCTTGGTTTCTTCGCTCACTTCGACGGCGGACGTTTCCGGCTGTTGAGCTTCGTTGTTGGCGTTGGATTCGGACATGAGACCTCCTGAAGCCGCGTTAAAACTTCCCCTACACTCTAGTTAATCTGGTTGTAAAAAACAACCGATCGCTACAATCCCCAGCAGGGCGATCGGGATTCATAAAATGAAAACGCCTTTTTGGAGCCAATACCCCCAACGCCAACCGAGAAAAACTCCTTAATTGCTTCATGTTTTGTGATATTTTCTGCATCCTCTGCTTGTTAAGCTGAAAGGGTAGAGAGCCATCAAAATTAAGGAGACACCCGTGAATTCTCTTCTAGATCGCTACTCCAACAGTAAAAACTGGCAAACCATCGTGATGTTTGTTTTGGGTTTTTGGCTGAGTAGTAGCGTCGTTCTCGATGCCGTCATTCTTCCGAGCTTATACGGAACCGGAATGATGAGCAGAGGCGACTTTGCCACAATGGGTTATGTTGTTTTTGGGATCTTTAACCGCGTCGAATTGTTATGTGCGGCCTTAGCAATTGTCGGTGTTCTCATTCTCCATTCTTATCATCATCTCAGCGATCGCCAAGATCGTTTCTCCCTCATCTTATCTGGGGTTTTATTCGCTATCGCCCTCATTTATACCTATATTTTGACCCCCCAGATGAGCGGTTTGGGAATGCAATTAGATCTCTTTAGTCCCACTCCCAATGCCATGCCACCGACTATGATGGCCATGCAAATGGGATATTTTGGCTTAGAAGCCGTAAAACTCCTCGCAGGATTAACCCTGTTGCGCTGGTTGTATTCCAAAGCAGTTGTCAATCATAGCTAATCGATCGCCATATCCGCGATCTGTCTTGAAACCTCTTTCTCACAGAAAGAGGTTTTTTTGTTGGATTGCCAAGGTAGAGACAAGGCATGCCTTGTCTCTACTGGATTTCAGGATCGGGTTAAGTTTGTTGTAACCGGATTTGGTATGATTTGCTGCCTCTGGGGAGAGTGGGTTAAAGAACGAAACTACTCTAACTCTGGTTCTAAACCCCGCATTACCACATCCTTTAAAGACACTTCCCTAAAAGAATAATAATCGCCGTCTAATTCAACAAAAGCATGGGGAATTTCTTCCCAGTCCTCGATGTCATCCTTAGAACAACGTTCCTCTGCCCAAAGCAATCTTTGTTCTGGATTTTGCAACCATATTTCAATCGCTGTCTCGACGGTCAAAGGATTGAAACTTTTATCAAAAACGTACATTATGGCGTTCCTCTCTCTGCGATCCTCTATCATCTACCATCAGCGCGAGTAGGGCAATATTCATCTCAAAAGATCGCGATCGCATCGGGGTATAATGACAAAGCTGCCTTCGTTCGGATCGAAACAAGCATTTATGCCAGAAGCCGTTAGTGTCATTGAAACTTTGGGATTTCCCGCCATCTTAGCTGCTGCCGATGCAATGGTCAAAGCCGCTAAAGTTACTGTTGTTTGGTGCGATAAAGCCGAAAGCGGTCGTTTTGTCGTCGCCATTCGCGGCCAGGTCGGAGAAGTCAACCGCGCGCAAGAAGCGGGAATCGAAGCCGCAAAAAATGTTTACGGCGGCCAAGTCATCACCCACTACATCGTACCCAATCCCCCGGAAAATGTCGTGAGCATTTTGCCACTTGAATATACTGAAGTTGCAGAACCCTTTCGATGATAGATTGAGAATGAGTAGGTTGCCCCATGTCTTGATATCGATTAACTTAGGAGAACGAAAATGCCAGAGGCAGTAGGATCGCTTGAAACAAAAGGATTTCCCGGTGTGCTTGCCGCAGCAGATGCAATGGTGAAAGCAGGAAGAGTCACGCTAGTCGGTTATATTCGCGTCGGTAGCGCTCGCTTCACAGTCAATATTCGCGGTGATGTGTCAGAAGTTAAAGCAGCAATGGATGCTGGAATCGCGGCAGTAGACCAGGCTTATGGCGGGACTTTAGAATCTTGGGTGATTATCCCTAGACCTCACGAAAATGTGGTCGCCGTTCTACCCTCTATTGATTTTAATGAGAGCGTCGAATCGTTCCGGACTGCGGTAGAACGCCCGCGCGTCTTTGCCCCAGGAAACGGCTCTAGTTCCTGATTGTAGGGGCGCAATGCTTGCGCC
Source organism: Cyanobacteria bacterium P01_E01_bin.42 (assembly GCA_039194995.1). Classification (GTDB taxonomy): domain Bacteria; phylum Cyanobacteriota; class Cyanobacteriia; order Cyanobacteriales; family Spirulinaceae; genus CCY15215. The sequence continues at coordinate 30,060 of JBCCVR010000062.1, forward strand.
CGATACCGACTGAATTGTGAATTTTAACCTGCGAGATCGTTAAGTTGTTCTTGCATTTGAGAGCGTACTTGTTCGACACAAAGGCGAATATAATCGCGATCGCGCAGAGCCTCTCGTCCGTAGCGAGGAAAATAAATCGGCGGACAAACTCGGAGTTTAATTGGCACGGGCAACGGGAAATTAGGCAGGGGTCCGATCGCCAGACCCCAAGGCAAACCCAGATAAACGGGAAAGACTTCGGGATCCGCATTCCTCCACCAAGGGAGTCCCCATTGGTGCAACATTTTAACCTGCTCGTAGAGATCGGCGAGAACGATTAATGTATCGTGCGCCCCGTGAGAAACAATGGGGACGATGGGTAACTTTTCCCGTAAAGCCAACTTAACAAACCCAACCCGTCCCGCCAGTTCGATTTTATGGCGATCGCGATGGAGGCGAAAGACATCTTGCGCCCCTCCTGGATAAACCAAAATACTCGCACCTCTACGAATTGCCGCGATCGCCATTTTCGGATGGGCTGCGATCGAGCCGATCTCCATCGCTAGACTGGCGAGGGGTGGCATAACCTTCCAAAGATTCTCGTGACTGAGGCCGTAAACCAATCTTTCGGTGCCAAAATGCCGAAACCAATCGTAGATCGTCATCACCATATCTGGTGCCGCCAGTCCCCCGTTATGAGACCCAACGAGTAAAACCTGCCCCTCGGGCATGTCGTCCCAACCTTCCGCTTGTACGCGAAAGTAGTGATGATAAAACCAGCCCCAAAAGGGCATAAAAGACTGAATGCGATCGGGGTTGCGCTTGTCGAGAGACCAGCCGGGTCGTAAATTTACGGAATTAGCCATCAATGAAAGTAAAGAGTAGAGACTGGGTTCGGAACTCCGAACTGCTGGTGCTTTTAATCTTTTTTGTTAAAAGTTAATATTTGTTTATATACTATGAGTCATAACAACTCCACAAGGTAAACCGTGTTACTACTCGACCGCAAAAGTTTAGGAGAGCAGGCAATCAATAAAATTGCGACCCTTGCCCTTTCCAGCCAACTCAATGAAGCCCAGCACCTCAACGTCCGCGTTAAAACCGATCCCACGCTTCTCGCACAAGGGAAATTGGCATCTCTTTTAATTGACGGTCAGGGTTTAGTGACGCGGGGGGATTTGCGAATGCAGCAAATGTCCTTAGAATTGGACGAAATCGCCGTCAGTCCGTTTAAAGCATTGATGGGAAATATCGTACTCACTCAACCCAGTCAAGGAACGGCGGAATTCGTCTTGACTGAAGGAGATTTCGATCGCGGTTTAAATCGCTTGAAATTGGGCGATCGGGTGTCTTGCCGTTTATCAGACAAGGGAGAACTCACAATTTTACAAAAAGATCGGCTTATTTTCACCGCCATTCCCGAAATACAAGCGCAGGGCAAAGGAGTCAAATTAGACGTACAATTATCGAGCGAGTCTTTTCCTTCTCAATCTCTTAAAATGCTCCTGCAAGAACTCGAAGATACCCTCAGCTTGCGCAATTTTGGTATGACAGGAATCGATTTAACAATCGAGAATCTAGAGATAGGCAATGGTAACTTAACGTTAAAGGCGATCGCCAAAATGACAAAATTTCCCACAAAATAGGAATGAATTCGGAATTGTGGGTTTTTGGCAATGTAGAAGGTTGAAAATATTGTTCGCAAAAACCGCTCTTGAAAAAACTGCGCTCTAATCCTCGATTTCTCGCCTTTCTCTCTCTCGTCGTTATCGTTCCCATCGGTATCTCTACCAAATTTTATCAGGGAATTGGAGACCAATGGGTGAGCGACTATTTGGGGGATGTTTTATACGAGATGGCTTGGTGTTGGTTCTTGTTTATCTTTTTTCCGACGAGAAAAGCGATTTGGAGAATTCCGGTTGCTGTCTTTATTGCGACCTCCTGTGTGGAGTTTTTACAATTGTGGCATCCGGCGTGGTTGCAAGCCATTCGCGCTACATTTCCAGGACGGATGTTGCTCGGTACGACCTTTGTTCCCGCCGATTTCTTTTACTATGCGATCGGCTGTTTCTTAAGCTGGCTCTGGTTGCTGCAAATTTGGAAAATAGCCCATTCAAAACGTCGCAATTAAAAAAAAGTTGTGAAGTAGCCTTTAAGATTCGCGATCGCCTGCCAAAGAATGAACAACCGCTTGAAAGGCTGCAACAGATTCAATGCTAATAGATTGCCGCAACAAATCGGTAAGTGTTGTCTCGTCTTCGAGAAGTGCGATCGCTTCTACCAATTCATCGGGAATTTTTTCAAAACGCTCTCGTAACACATTAATCAGTGCTTCGCGACTTTTTTGTATAATTCCCTCTTGGCGACCTTGTTTAAGTCCTTGTTCGAGTCCTTGTTCGAGTCCTTGTTTGAGTCCTTTTTCAATCCCTAAACGTTCGACACTGGTGATATAGGGCATTTGCTGTTCCTCCTCATAACGGTAAATTTCACGGGTGAAGTTTTCTTCGAGAGATTTAGGCAAAGTCATCATCCAATCAATTAGTCGGAATAACTCTAGGATATCGCGTTTTTGATAACCTCGTCGATAGAGACCTTTAGCAATACTAAGTTTTTCCCGATAGCGACGATCCGAGTCTTTGCTGGTTTTTTGAGTTTCTCGATGCGCTGAAACGACGACTGCAAAAGGATTGTTACTTGCAGCTAAAGTTTGAGCGGTGTAATCAAGAAGTTTCACTGTGGGAAATTTTAAAAGTGTTTCTCCACCCAGAATTTCATAACGGTATTGCGTGGGTCGCCAAGATTGGGTTTCATCAGCTAGAACAGCTAGACTGAGAACTTTCCGATGATAGCGATCGTAGATGCGGGAATTATAAATATACATCCGTTCGGCAAAGTCGGCTTCGGGTTGACTCTGCACTTCAATATGAATCAAAATCCATGTTTCTTGTCCATTGACAAGCCAGATTTTGACAAGGCGATCGGTTGTTTTTCGACCCATCTCAGCCTCGCGAACGATTTTCTGGAATTCTTTATCGAGAAATTCATAACCTTTGTTCCAATCAACAGCATCATGGACATGAGAAAAGAAAAAAGCGAGGAAGGGTTGAAAATAGAAGGAAATTCTCAAGGGGTGACAACCCAGTTAAAAGGTAGACTGTATAAGGGATAGAGCGGTGAGACCTTTCTGAAAAAAGAGGCGTTTATGAGGTTTGAGATTCATCAAACGAATAGCAAGGTCTGAGTGTATCGC
>JBCCVR010000063.1:0-33139 GCA_039194995.1 Cyanobacteria bacterium P01_E01_bin.42
AATTTTAAGAGGGGATATCTATCACAAAATTTTTGAAGACAAAATAATACGTACAATTGTGCTAAAAAAAATAGCAGAAGATAATCGCAGATGGGATTGGCATAGTAATATTTTTTGAGATTGCAAATTCTATACTTGATTAATAGAAAAAAATCTCTCACTCTTGATCGTACAACCTGCATTATTCTTTCTATTATGTTTGCTTTTTTATCTGCTATCTTTTTCTTAGCATCTAATCCTACTCCTCCACCTCCTCAAGAAATTCTGCGATCGCAAACCGTCAGATCCTTACCCGGAAGTTTAGATACGATTCCCGTTTTTAATAGCAACAGTCCGGAATTAGTCCTCGAACCGGGAATTTTACTCTCGACTTTTCCGCCACAGGGTAAAATTCACCCGCAAGCACATTTAGATTTTCCTTTTACGGGACGCTTTGATATTTTTGCCCATCATGTTGCCAAGGCACCCACTCCAGAAGATTTAAGAACGCTTTATTTAGGAATAATCGTTCATAATCCTAACGATAAACCCGTTAGAGTCGATACCGTTCAAGCAGCAAGTTATCTTTCGCAACCCGATGCACCTTTCCTTGCTCTCGACTCCTTTTTAGAGAACCCGGAAGGAGACATTTATGCAGGCCCGGGAAGTCGCGTTATGGGGGAACTTTTGCGGGGATGGCATCAACTCCAGTTCCCTTTCACGACCGTGATTCCCCCGGGAGAAAGTCAAATGTTGCTGAATTTACCCATCCCGGTTAAAGACTTCGATCCGCCGATTAACGGGCGATCGACGTATATGCGCTTGCGGAGTCGCGATCGCGTTTATGTGGCGAGTTTGGCCATGTTTGCTCCTCAAGATGAGATGGGAGAAGAACGCGCGCCTACTTTATCAGAATGGGAAGAATTATTACAAACGGGAAATTTGGCCAAACCCCGCGATCACGCCCCTACGCCTCCCGATTCAACAGGCGGTTCTTTCCTCTACGGTCGCGTTGCGGGAGTCACTTTAGGGTCTCAATGGGAGACCACATTAACAGATAATTCTAACGTCGATTTTTTGACTATTCCCGATCGCGGTCAATTTATTTCTTATGGGATTAGCACCCTCGATCGCGGCACTTTAGGAACGGAGCAAATTCAAAGCGCCCCCATGTTGGCACGCTATCCCGATACGGCATACAAGGCGCATGGAAATTACGGCATTCGCTATAGTTTAGATTTGCCGCTTTACAACCCCACAGAGGGCGATCGCACGGTAACAATTGCGCTGGAAACACCAATTAAACAAGACGAACTATCTCAAGGATTGCGCTTTTTTGAACCCTTACCGCGCAATGTCTTTTTCCGAGGCACGGTCAAGGTAGAATATCCGGATGATGAGGGAATTGTTCAGACCCGTTATTATCATTTAGTGCAGCGACGAGGACAGCAAGGAGAATCTTTAGTCACGATTAATTTAAAACCCCGAGAGCGGCGCTCTATCCGTGTAGAATTGCTTTATCCTCCCGATTCTACTCCGCCTCAAGTGATTACGATTCATGCTTCAGATGGGAACTGAAACGGCAAAAGCGATCGCACTTGACATAACTCGTAAAGCGAGAAACTGTTTTGATTCGCGATCGCCCTTGCAAACTGCTACCTGAATTTCTCCCTCAGTTCCTTATCATCCGCCTCTCAGAATGTCGGGTTAGGCTGGCATTGTCTCGCAAACCCGTACTATTATCGCATCTTCTCATGCAGTTTCCCCAATGGCTTCACAAGGTTGCCAGTAAACTCCGACGACGTTTTGACCTCCATTCCCTGCAATTTCAATTGACTCTCGGAATTGCAACCATGTCCGTCTTGGGCATTAGTAGCGTCACCTTTGGCGTTGCGTGGAAACTCGACGATCTAATTATTTCTTCTCATAAAAAACAGGTCGAACATTTAGCGGCGCGCTTCAGTGAAAGTGTAGAGATTTATAGCGAAATGATGAGCGTTGAGGAAGCGATCGAACGGGCGATCGCCTACCTCGCAACAGAAGAAAATGCGATTTGGGTCGCCCATCCCGATGGCGAGATCGCCGCACAATCCAAAAGTCTCGACCGGGGAGGACACGATCGCTTACTTTTGGTCGCCGATCGCCGCGCCACCCCCATCCCTAAAGTTTTTAACATTCAAGATAACTTTTGGACGATTTGTAGCGGAAATTTGCAGGTAAGCGGGCGCGTCGTGGGCAAAATGAGCATTGCCCGCAATATTACCGTCGATCGCCAGATGTTTCGCAAACTGTTATGGACGCTTTCTTCAGTGAGTGCGATGGCGATCGGCATTATTACTATTGCGATCGCCTTTTACATCAAAAGAGCCTTACATCCCTTACACAAAATGAGCCAACTTACGGCCAGTTTTTCTGCCGAACAGTTGGGCAAAGAACAAATTTATCTCGATTCTGCCCCCAGCGAACTCCAGCGCTTAGAAACTGCCTTCAATCAAATGCTGGAAGGTTTTCACGAATCTTGGGAACATCAGCGCCAATTCGTCAGCGATGTTTCTCACGAATTACGAACGCCTCTCACGATTGTATCGGGATATTTACAAAGTACGCTACGCCGGGGTAGTAACTTAAGCGATCCCCAAAAAGAAGCATTAACCATTGCCTCCTCGGAAGCCGATCGCACGGTGCAACTCCTCGAAGACTTGCTCGAACTCGCCCGCGCCGATAGCGGACACCTGCATCTTCGCAAAGAACCCGTTTTGTTAAATGATTTTGTCGCGGAAGTTGTTGAGATGGCTAAACAATATCACGGCGATCGCAAGATTGCGTTTGAAAATAGCGCCCAACTGATCGAAGTCTGTGCCGATTTTAATCGCCTCAAACAAGTTCTCTTAAATTTAATCGAAAATGCCGTTAGATACTCCGACAGCGATCCCATTACCGTCACGATTTCCCGGGAAAAAGAGCGGGGCATCATTCAAGTGCGCGATCGCGGATCTGGCATTCCCCTCGCCCAACAAACCCGCATTTTCGAGCGCTTCTATCGTCTCGACGAAGCGCGATCGCGAGTAACCGGAGGGACGGGTTTGGGATTATCCATCGTGAAAACCATTGTGGAAGGTATGGGCGGAACGGTATCCGTGCGCTCTAAATTAGGAGAGGGGAGTACGTTTATTGTAAGTTTGCGCGCGATCGGTAGTCCAATCAATGCGAAATAATACCATTCAAACTTTTTTCTGGATAGTTAACGGCGCTCGAATACAGGATTATTGAGCGGCCAGTCCCGAGGTTCATTCAATACTTCTGCAATAGGAAGCGCGGTTTCCAAGCCATTCATATAGCGTTTGACGAGGCGATCGTAAAGTAAGAGATAAATAGCTGCCCCGAGGTTGGTACAGTGTCGGGTGGGAATAAAGACGCGGCGATGACATAACCCTCGCACGCTTTTGGGGACGCTTCCATCTTCAGGGCCAAAAAGATAGATTGCATTTTCGGGATGCTCGAAAACGAGTAAGTTTTCAGAAGCCGGTAATAACTCCACCGCTACAGGGACGGCATTGTCAAAATATTCGAGGGGGCGATCTTCGAGAATGATATCCACATCGGCGAATCCTTTCATGCGTTCTTCTCGGGGAATGCGATTTTGCGCCCAAATTGTCTTCGCGCAACGCTGACCTGTTACCCAAACTTGAGAAACATCAAAACACGATGCAGCACGAACCGCAGCCCCAACATTAAACGGATCGCGGGGATCGTACATCAAGATCGCCGGAAATTCACCTTTTTTGGCAGCTTTGAACGGCCATTTGGGTTGAACGAGAGAGGCTTTACCCACGGAACTCTCCTAGCTTTACACTTTCTTGTTCTATTTTGCCATAATCCTTATGATTTGCGGGTTTTCCGGGATATTTTCCCCCGCAAAATTACGGATGCCTGCAAGCTGATGCGATCGCGATCGCACCCTTTGCCTAATCTTCATCATCTTAAAGCCTGTATGAACTCACTCGATCCAGCCTGATGCGATCGCAATTTTCTGCGATAAAGTTCACTAAGGAAAGCAGGCTTCGTCACGTTGGCTTTGAAGAAAACAGGAGATGATAAAAACATAGAGAAAGCGGTCAGACCCCGCGTCGGCGAAAGACGCAAGCGGTCGAGGGATGCTGAGGTTTCCTCAGCTTATCCAATCGACCAAGAGAGGGAATGCTGACCAAGACAAACCTCATCAAGACAATGTTAACCCTCCAACTCATCCCCGGTGCAACTTCTGAAATCTTGGTACAGTCTGCGATACAGGTATTTTAACCCTTAGCGTTCGCGCAGCGTTCCCGAAGGGAGTATTGCTACGGTTTAATGGCTGCAATCTTAGATGAAAACCTGAACGAAAACGAACAGAGAGCCGTCTCTCTTGGTGCGCGTTCCCTTGGCGAATTCGATTCGCCGGGGTCGCACCGCAATCGTACTCTTCGCGCCGTACGACGAGGAAAAATTCAATTCGCTACGGTTTAATTTTTCCTATCTTTTCTCTCTACTTGAATTTCACTTGAGTTATCTAGTCCCCTTACCCGATGGAGCGGTTGGGGATTTTTTTTTGGCCGATAACTGCAAAAGCGATCGCGATCGCACCTCAGTACAAATCTCGATCGCCTTCGATTGTAATCGAGATCATTTGATGAAGTGCGTAAATTCACGGAGGTAACACTATCGCGATCGCCCCGAATGTGAAAAACAAGAAGAATAATAGAAATATCGAGAGGAAAAACCGTTTAAAACAATGTTGAATCATCTCCTTATTCCGGGTGCAATTTCTGAAATGGTCGCTTCTGTTTCCGATACAAATATATTAACTATGAGCGATCGCTATGCCCTAATGGCCGCCATCTTTACTGAAAATCTCGATGAAAACGAACGCCTCGCCATAGACCGCATTCTTCGCTTCGTCGCGCGCGGGAAATTCAAAGTTGCGAACCGCTAAGATATAGAGAACGCAGGATTTTCTCTCGCATTTCATTTTTGTTTGAACCCTAAATCCTCCTCGGACTTCCCCAGTTCGAGGATTTTTTTATCTCGTGACTTCGATCGCCCGAGGGGAAAAATTCGATCGCCGAGTTGCCCGATCGCCATCGGTAAAAATATCGTCTCAATTCACCTCCCCCTGCCCATTCAGATCGCCTCATCTCGCGATGAAATTCACCCATTCCACCACCTTGCGATCGCGTCGCCAATCTCATAAAAGCAGGATGATAGAGGCGTAGAGAACAAACCCCCCAAGAACGATGCTTAATCTCCAACTCCTCCCCGGTGCCCTCTTCGAACTCTTTGCCACTTCTGTCAACACGGGTACGCTGACAGTCAGCGATCGCTACGGACTCATGGCAGCGATTCTGCAAGAAGATATTAGCGAAGAAGAAAGAGATACAGTCAATCGTCTTCTCTATGCGGTACGTCGGGGTAGAATCAAACTGGTCGCTTCTTAGCATGCAGCCGATTATCGCATTCTCGGAAAACTCGGCAAATCCACCGAAGCCAGAGACTTAATTTTTTTCTGAGAACGGGGTTGTAAAGTCGGAGCAGGTGCGGGGGTTTGTGCGGGAAAACGCGCAATCGTGCCAGAGGGTTTGCGATCGCGCCCCTTATTGTTCCGAAAATCCGGTAGAGAAACATTTAATCCCAAAGTTGGGGGTTGATGGGCATATTGAGGGGCTGGCTCGGGTGGAGAGGGTGGCGTTTCTGCTGGCATCGAGTGGGGATATTCTTGGGGTTCTGATTCTCGTTGCGGTTGGCTCATCGTTCGCTTAACCCAAGTCGGCGGCTCTCCCACGTCCGATTGTTGGTTTCGGAACTGTAACGACCAGGGCTGAATGGGGCGGGGTTTGAGAGACCCAGATAAATTCAGCGTTTTGGGTGCGGGAGGTGCGGGAGGGAGCATTTCTGGCGATCGCATCCCTGCGGGAGGGGGAGGGGCAGGAAAATTACTCGAAAAATTCTCGATTGTTTCCCCTCCTTCTCGTTCGAACGGACTTGGTGGCGCAGAGGACGCGGGGGGCAGACTCAAATACTTATCCAGAACGGCTTTAAACTGCTGAGTATGTTCCTGTTGGCGGCTGAGGCGATCGCGCAATTGCTGGGAGTTATCCGAGGCTTGTACGAGTAGCTGAGACTGTTCCTCGTAGCGCTGTCGGACTAAAGCGCATTCCCGCTCCAACTGGGCAATATTTGTCTGGGCAACTTCTAATTGAGAAGTTAAAGTTTCGATCAAAGAGTGCTGGCGTTGGGCGACGTGATGGGAGGCTTCCAACTCTTGAAACAATAGTTCTACTTGCGCTTGTGCCTCGAGTAGTTCCGGATCCGGTTTTGATGAAGGGAGAGAGTTTTGGCGCGATCGCCGCCGTTCGGTTTCCAAATCTTCTCGGGTTTGCGTCAGTGCTTGTTCGAGAGTTGCCACTTTTTTCAACAATTCGCGATTGCGCTGGCGCAACTTTCTCGCCAAAGTAAACCAATCAGCTTCGTTAACAGTATGGGGATTGTTGGTAAAAATTTCTTCGGAGGAAGGAAGTTGCTCGAAAACCCGCGCGGCTTGAGATTCTCCCAAGCCGTCTTTGGGAGCAGAGACTTCGCGATCGCCAGTGGAGGAAGAGCCAGTGGCAAAAGAGTCTCCAAAAGAAGATTCCGGACTCGAACGATCTTCTGGTGCGGGTTGATTGGTATTAACTTCACTCATAACTTTGGGTCAATCCCCATTTTCTGAACGGTAATAGTAGCGATCGCAATCTGAGGAAATGGACTCGATATGCGATGGCAAATGACTCGAGCATTCCTAGTTTACACGACAGGGAAGATTGGAAGTTAATCTTGATACTGTAGTGGTGTTAGAGAGCGATCGCCAATCCCATCAAACCCAGCAAGCAGGCAAACTGAACCCCCAAACAAGCAACCCGAAAATTGGGATTAAAACCAAAAATATGAATGAGGGAATGGAGCAAGCGAAAACCGATGTAGATTGCGACTAATGCGTCGATCGCGCCATTCCCAATCTCTCGCACCTCAAGGAGAAGGACGACTCCTGCATATAAAGGCAGATTTTCGACGCAGTTTGCTTGCGATCGAAATACTCGCCATAAGAGTTTGTTGCCTGTCGGATCTCCAAAATCCGTCACCGATCCTCCCTGTTGCAAATGCCGCAATCTTACGGCAATTAGCAAGATCGCGATCGCCATTGTCCAAATAATAAAGACGCACAGTCCCCAAAGTGGCACGCTCATTTCTATCGATCGCATCTTTTTGTCTCCTAATCATTCGTTGTCCATAGCTTAGGAATGCAACCAAGCGAGATGCTAGAAAAAAGTTGCGGAATTTTGAGGATATTATTGCGATCGCGCCTGTAAAAATTGCTTGGGAGTGACTCCAAAGGCACGCTTGAAATAGCGAGTTAAATGAGAGCGATCGCAAAAACCGACGGTAACGGCAATTTCGGCAATATTGGCATTCCCTTGTTGCAAAAGAGATTTAGCGCGATCGAGTCGGTTTCTTAAAATATATTGATGGGGGGTTATTCCTAAACTTTGCTTGAACAACCGCAAAAAATGATAGGGACTCACTCCCACGAGTGCCGCCAGATCCGTTAGTTTTAACGCTTCATCTAAATGCTCGCGAATATAATTGGTAACTTGCATTAATTGCGATCGCGCTAGACCTTCCGAATCATTGGAAGATTTTGGGGAAACAGTGCAATAATTCCGTAATAAATGAATGGCTAAGGCAGTTTTGAGACTATCAATGAGTAAAGCACTACCGAGTCCCGAAGTTTCTAGCTCATTTTTTAAGGTTATCAATATATTTTGTATGAAAGGATCCCGCTTAGTCATAAATCGCGGGATGAGTTCGATGCGATCGGGATCGATCCAATCTTGACTCACTTTTTTGAGGAAGGCGGGTTCAACTGCCAAAATTCCAAATTTAACGGAACTTTGCCAATTACAGCGATGAGAAATTCCAGCCGGAATGATGGCAATATCTCCTTCTTTGCGAGTTTCATACTGCCGTTTTCCATCTATCCATCGGTCTCCAGATAAATTAAAATCTCCTTCTGTTTGGAGTGGATGAGAATATGCACTGGCAATGACGTGCATGGTATGGGAATGCTCGACAATTTCAAACGAGGGTTGCTGAAAAAGCTCGAAATGAATGTCATTCCAACCCGAACTCGAGAGAATAGATGGCTCGGGTAAGAGTTCATTTACTGCATTATTTTGACGATAATCAATGACCTCTGGTGGTTGCATTTTTCTGTTGGATGAATTCTCGGCGATCGCGGTTGATTCTGGAAAGAAATACAGCATTTCTTTTTTTAGTATGGTGCGCGGATTGGTTCAAATTTTAGCGGATTAAAATCATAAATTAGCTTCGGTTGACTGAGTTCTCTTTGATTTTTAACCGAACAACGATACAAGCAACCGCGTTCGGCATAAATTAACTTTTTATTGTCAATATCTGCCCATTCCCAATGAGGATAGATAAGCTCTATTTTGGAGTTGATATTTTCTAATCTATGTTCATCCCAATAACATCCCTTCCCTTCTGGAGAGCCAATCTGTCCGTGAGCGAGCTTTTTGAGAATCCAACCCTTGGGAAGTTGCTTTTCAAATGTTACAATCTCATGCCACTTCTCCACGCGATCGCATTTTGTTAACTCCCAACCATCCCGCAGCAATCGAGGATAATACACGCCCGGACATTCACCACCATAGAGATCGGGCTGATAATCTTCATCTCCCGTTACTTCGCTGCTGACTTGCATTTTTTTATGTCCGTAGCCATCATTTAACCAATATGTTTTGTTGCCTGTAAATAACCCCCCACCATGCCAACAATCACCCTTACCAAACAAGGCGATCGCTTTTAACCAAGGAGTGCGAGATATTGCCGTCCACGATCCTCCCGTTTCCGAATTCCACTTCCCATTCATCGCAAAATAAATTAAATATTTGCCATCGGGGGAAATATCGGCTCTTCTTTCATAAATACGTCCTCGCAACCATTGTCCGACAGAGAAGCGATCGCGATTTCTCTCCCAAAGAATCGTACAGACGCTTTTAGAGGGACCTCGCCGAAATACGATCGCTTTGGGAGTATCTCTCGCGAGTATCAGGTGCAGTCGTGCGGGGAATGGGTCTGTCATGGTAAATATTCATCGACTCCGATCTTCTTTAACCTATCTACTCAGTCAATAATATCTGTAAATTGAAAAAACAAGACTATTTTACTCTAGAAACGATCGATTTCTTTGGCTTCTTCGGGAAGTTTTGCGGTTTTCTGACCTTCATATCTGGCTTGATAAGTAATCATATCTAAAGGAGTCCATGCGATATCGACAAAATCGGCTTTTTGTGCTATAATTTTAATAGTATTTAACGGAATTTCTTTCAAGAGCCAACGCCCCAAACGACGGAGTTTTTTAGCAGGCGTTAATGTGGGCATCAGTTTGACCCCATGCAGTTCGTGCAAGTAGCGATTCGATCGCCCGTAACGCCGCCATTGACTGCGTAATTCTTTTAAAGTCGAGCGATGGCGATGGCGAATAAAGGCGGTTTCCACAAACTCCAATTTCCACTCTGTTTCCCGTAAAATGCGCCAACAAATATCCGCATCGCCTCCCGTGGTTAAATAGGGACGAAATAAACCCACTTGCACGAATGCTTGCTTGCGAATGGCTAAATTTGCTGTTTGACCATAGGCACAAAACGGGTGCGCGAGGGTATGTTTTTGCGAAAGAGTATCTTTGCGATCGCTGTATCTTTCCAACCAATTCTGACTTGGAAGCGCTTTAATTTCCCCCGCTACCAAACCAATTTTGCGATCTTCAAAGGGTTTAACTAATAACGCCAACCATTCAGGACAGGGACGGCAATCAGCATCGGTAAAAGCTAAAATATCGTATTTTGCAGCGCGAATTCCTGCATTTCGAGCCGCGTAAGAACCCTGTACCTCAGTTTCATTTAATGGATGCAAAATCAGCCCTTCACGTCTAAAATCCTCTACCGCAGTCGCGAGCATTTCCCCCGTGCGATCGCTGCTATTATTATTCACCAAAATATATTCAACTTGCGACGGGGGGTAAGTTTGCGATCGCAGGCAAGTTAATAAATCCGGTAAATCCTCTTCACCGTTATAAATCGGGATAATAACAGAAACATTCATGTCAGTCATGGGTTTTTGTGGGCACGGGTTCGCACTCTACACAGCCGGGATGTCGATCTCGCGACCGAAAATCTCCTCGTACCATGTTATCTCTAGAAAATCATGTCCTGCAAAGCAATTTGCAACTCAGCCGTTAGATCGCTAACCGCTTTTTTAACCGCCTGACGATGTTTCTGGGGAGAACCGCTTTGACAGTTCGACCAAAATTGCGTAACGGAGATCGGCGTACCAATTGTCATGTGAGACTTTCGCCAGCCCAAACGAGGACGGCGGGGAACTTTGATCCCCTTGAGACGAGCGATCGTATCAAACAGAATCAGTGCGGTTTCGGCAAATCTCTCAATCGAAGGTTTTTCTCGCAGATAAGTCCCCGTCACGGCAACAAAACTCTCCACGAGTCGCATATGCTGCATGCGAATCGCCGCTTCGTGGGCCATCCAGTCCTCCAGTCCCCGCCGCACGGGAGATATACTCTCATCTTGATTTTGGCAATAGATGCGCTTCCAACCCGCTTCCTCGATGCGACGACAGCGATCGCTAAGAGTCCCTTTCGGTTGCAGGTTAAAATAACTTTCGCAAAGGTGCAAGGCCGTCTCTAGCAGGGCTTGCAGGCGGCTCTCGAGAATTTGAGCGGGGGTATCGCGAGGAGTCGGTTCGGGAAACTGGCAGTTATAATAATGACGATAAAATGCCTCCATTTGCGCGATCGCCGATTCACCTAAATTCAACAGGCGTTGATAGAAAATATCGGTATGCTTCTCGCTGGCAGAGGAGCCAATGCGCTGCGCGGTTAAGCCAAGATCGGTTTCCAAAGAACTTAAGAGCTTATCTAACTTCGTCCAAGGTGGAGTCACGTAACGATACTGAATACCAACGGGAACGATAAAAACTTCCTCACTTCGATTCGCTTTTTGTAAATCCTCCACGCACCACAACCCCAATTGAGCAACTCCCGATTTGAGAGGGCTAACTCGCTCGCTGTGACCGTTTGTTGCACCTTCCGGGGCGATCGCGAGGGGCATGGTGCCATTAACCAGCAAATCCCGAGCCGCCTGCATTGCCTCTCGATCGAGGGGTTTGCCCCGATGAATGGGAATGGCTCCCCAATTCGAAAAAAGCCAACCCAGCCATTTTCCCCCCCAGAGGAGCATCCCCCGATCGTAGAGAGGATGACTGTAGAAAGGATATCGCAAAGAAATCCCCAACTTGCGAGCAGTTCTCGGTAAAGTCCGAGAGAATAAATAGATAAGACAGAGGGGATCGTCTACCTCAACGTGACGAAAGGCAAACAAAAGACGAACTTTTCCGGCTTGGAAGCGTTGATAAAATTCCACGAATGTTTTCGCATTCGTGACTTCGATCTGGGAAATCCCCGCAGGCAACCAAGGTCGCAGGCGAAAGCGCAGAAGAATGGACAATCCCCAGACAACCAGTCGCAGCATGATGGGATTGACCCGTTGGGGAATAAACTCGAGTTTGGGTTGGGCGCGATACTCTCGGGGAGTGACGCGATCGCGAAGGGGAAACAATCGATTTTGTGGGACTTGCAGGCGGACCCCAACTATTGTAGCGATCGCTCGCCCTTTTGCAAAATCTCTCCAGATCGATACATTAGCGGCTCGATGCCGTGCTAGTGCGTCCGGTTTTGTAGGATGAATTCCGCGATCGCCAGATCTACAGGAGTTGTAATCTTCAAATTTGTTTCTTCTGCAATTAAGCTGTATCGTCGGTCATCTGCCGTTACTGGAGAAGAAAGGAAAAGGACAGGAAAATCAATTCCTATCCTTTTGTTGCCTATTTAGCGGGTAAGATAGACCATTTACCCGTTCCGACCTTGGCGCGATCGGGACTGAAGGAAGTGGAGACGCAAAAGACATTGCTCTCACAGCCCGCACCCCTTGTATCTAAGT
Source organism: Cyanobacteria bacterium P01_E01_bin.42 (assembly GCA_039194995.1). Taxonomy (GTDB): domain Bacteria; phylum Cyanobacteriota; class Cyanobacteriia; order Cyanobacteriales; family Spirulinaceae; genus CCY15215. Next base: position 12,081 of record JBCCVR010000063.1, read on the forward strand.
AGGTAAATTTGCCTTGCAATTTGTATTGGTTTTGTAGGGAAACGGGTTTTTTGATGTCCTCACCCGTACAGATGAGTTTCCATTTGCCCGTTCCCACCTTGGCGCGATCGGGACTGAAAGAAGCCGAGACACAAAACGCATTGCTCTCACAATTCGCACGGTTTGTATCTAAGTAGGTGAATTTGCCTTGATACTTGGCTTGGTTTTGCAGGTAGACAATATCGTTGCATTGCACCGCTCCTTTTTTGCCCGAAGCCGAGAGGATTTTCCATTTAGCCGTTCCCACATTGGCGCGATTGGGGCTTGTTGCTGTCGAGACGCACAAGGCATTTCCTTCACAACCTGCTTTTCTAGTGTCCAAATAGGTTTTTCCTCGGGCGGCATATTCGTTTCTGATATTATAAACGCCGTCGTAGCGCAACGTTGATGCAGCAGGTTTCGGTTGAGGGGGTGCAGGCGCTCGGGCGGCAAGCTCAAATGCCCACTTACCCGTTCCTACATTGGCACGATCGGGACTTAAAGAAGCTGAGACGCAGAAGACATCCTCACAGCCCGAACCATTCGTATCTAAGTAGGTGGATTTGCCTTGAAACTTGGCTTGGTTTTGTAGGGAAACGGGTTTTTTGATGTCCCCACCCGTACAGATGAGTTTCCATTTACCCGTTCCCACCTTAGCGCGATCGGAACTGAAAGAAGCCGAGACGCATAAGGCATTGCCTTCACACCCCGATTCTTTGGTATCTAAGTAAGTGAATTTACCTTGGTTCTTGTATTGGTTTTGCAGGTAGACAATATCGCCGCATTGCACCGCTCCTTTTTTGCCAGAGGGGGAAAGAATTTTCCATTGACCGCTATTATAAGCGCGGTTGCGTTTGGAAGAGGTCGAAACACACATGGCATTGCCTTCACAGCCCGAACCATTTGTATCTAAGTAAGTTTTTTGGCCCTTGTATGCGTATTCGTTTTTGATGTAGTAAGTATCGCCATAGTGCAAAGCTGCATTCGTCGAAGGAGGAGGCTTCGGTTTTTCGACACAAAGTCCGATGGATTTGGGATTTGTATATTGAAACTGCTTTCCTCCTGAATCAACACATCGCTTGCAGTCTCGTATCAACCAGTTTGGAGCAGAAGGGATAGCATTACATTGTTGTTCTGTCTCAAGAGTTTTAAAGGATACCCCAGTACAGGAACTTCCCGCACTATCACCCCCAAACATTGTGTATTGACCGCCCCAATCTACACACTCCTTGCAGTTGTTGATAATGGAGACTCTCATCGTGTCTTTGGAAGAGACTGCACCCGAAAAAATATTGGTACATTCATTGAGAGTGCTGTAAACGCTATCTGCCTTACCGGGTTGCACGTCCGCAACAAAGAAGGCGATAAAGAGCAAGGCGATCGCCAGCCACCTTGCTAGAGATTTCGGAATTGAAGCACGAGAAAACATTGAAAACTCCTACAATTGGGTTCGCAAACTCGCCCGCAAGTCTAACACGTTCATTTCTTGTAGATCCTCGGCTATAAGGCTGCAATACTTGTAAAGACGGTATTCGCGGTATTAATCCGTTCGATTTTGTAAAATAAATTCTGCGATCGCCAGATCTACAGGAGTCGTAATCTTCAAATTTGTCTCTTCTCCTAACACAATGTTCACGGGCAAGTCGCACTTTTCAAAGAGTGCTGCATCGTCGGTAACTTCCCAACCCAATTGCTTGCCCTTTTCGTGGCATTCTTTTAATAACTTTACTTCGAATCCTTGAGGGGTTTGTGCCGCCCAAAGATTGGCGCGATCCGGGGTACTTTCGATAATATTTCCCGCTCCCACAACCTTAATCGTATCCTTCACCGGAACGGCTGCAATTAACCCCTGACAGGATTCTAACGCCACCGCACAGCGATCGAAGAGATCCGGCGTTGCCAAACATCTCGCCCCATCGTGAATCAAAACCCCCTCGGCATCCTCGGGCAAACTTTGCAAGCCATTGTAAACCGACGCTTGGCGCGTACTACCCCCTGAAATTAACCGGACGGGTTTGGAAAGATCGAGATCCCGTACAATCTCCTCAAAAGCCGGAAAATCGTGAGGCTGTCCCATAATACCGATCCGCTCGATCGCCTCGGATGCCTCTGCGGCCAGTAGAGTCCACGCTAATAAAGGCTTGTCCGATAAGGTTAATAGGAGTTTATTGCGATCGCCCCCCATGCGTTTGCCCGAGCCGGCGGCGGGAATGAGTAAGTGCAGCACAAGTTTAATCTTTCCAAAAGAAATCCGTCTCGCCCTCATCATCCCTTAAAATTGACCTCGAGCACCTAAAACTTCGTGAATTGAAATGCGAATACTAGCCCTCGTCCCCGGTGGCATTGGCGATCAGATTCTTTTTTTCCCGACTCTGACCACCCTCAAACAGCAATATCCCAAAGCATTAATCGATGTTTTGGTCGAACCGCGATCGAAGGGGGCCTACCGCGTTTGCCCTTCGGTGAATGAAGTCCTCGTTTTCGACTATAAAGATCGTAACGGTTTGGCAGACTATCTCAATCTCTTGGGAGTCCTGCGCGATCGCGAATACGAAGCCGCGATCGCCCTCGGGCAACAATGGGCGGTCGGGCTGTTACTCTGGCTGGAAGGCATTCCCGATCGCATTGGCTACAAAATGCCGAAAAGTTGGTTTTATACGACCACGGTTCCGCTCAAAAAAGAACAATATGCTGCCGATATGTACCACGACCTACTTGGGGGCTTAAGTATTTCAACAGCCACGCCCCCAGTGAGCGTCGCGGTTCCCAAAGGCGATATCGACTGGGCGGAAGTCGAGCAAGAGAATCTCGATGTCAAGGAAAGCGGCTATATTCTCCTCCACGGCGGCTCGAGCAAATTGGCGATCTCGAAAGGGATTGATAAAATTTACCCCGTGAGAAGCTGGCTGCAAATTGTCGAAAATATTCGCCAAAAACAGCCCGATCTGCCGATTGTATTGCTGAAAGGGCCTGAAGATGAAGAATTTATCGCCGAAATGCTGGCCGGGGATCCTGGACTGAAAACCATCTCGCCACCAGATATTGGCAAACTTGCCGCCGTTATTGCCGGGGCGAATTTAATGCTCTGTACCGATAGCGCGCCCATGCACTTGTCCATCGCCGTGGGAACTTATACAATTGCCTTGTTCGGACCCACGGATGGGAAAAAACTCCTACCGCCGGGTAATGACACATGTATTGGCATCCAGTCGCCCTCCTCGGCGATCGCGGATATCGCCCCCGTAACGGTTATCGAGCAAATTTGGCGTGAGTAGAGCAGCAGTATTTTTAGATCGAGATGGAGTCCTCAATAAGGAAGTGGGTTACATCCACAATGTTGAGGACTTGGTTCTAATTGAGGGGGTCGCCAAAGCCGTGCGCCGCCTCAATGATGCGGGTTTATTTTGTTGTTTGATTTCCAATCAAGCCGCCGCCGCTCGGGGATATTATCCCGTTTCTCACATTGAAGCCCTGCACGAACGTCTCGTGCGTCTTTTGCGTGAAGAAGGGGGAGCAAAGTTAGACGCACTTTACTATTGCCCCTATCTTGCCCCACCTGCTGGGGGAGTCGATCCCGAATACGCTCGCTGGAGTACTTGGCGCAAGCCCAACACGGGAATGTTAGTGGCGGCAGCATGGGAATGGGATCTCGATATTCAACGCAGCGTGATGGTGGGAGATAAGGCAACGGATGTGGATTTGGCGAGAAATGCCGGGGCAAAGGGGATTTTAGTGCGAACGGGTTACGGCAAGAGCGTACTTGGCGGCAGCTATCAACATCACTCGACTCCCGATTTGATTGCGGCGGATTTAGTCGAGGCAGTCAATTGGATTTTGCAAGACGGATCGCCTCACAAATAAAATACAAGCCAATATAGCAAACCTAAATGAATTGTAAACGAGTGGAACAGGCTTCCGGCCTGTTTCTAATTTTTTAAAACACTGGCAGGCGATCGCTGAGCCTGTCGAAGTGATGCCAGTTCCACACCTGAATATGAAGATTTTGTTAGACATCGATTTGTTTACAGGACTTGCTCTATCAAATAGAAATGCGATCGCGTCAGATGCGATCGCACTCATTTATCTAGAATACTTTGTTACAAAAAGATGCACTCGCTCGTAGTTACTTTTTGGCAAAAATTCGGAAGTAACCTTCAGTATATGTAGTCCACTTTTTCTCGCTATCCCAAACACCATGCAATGGCGCTCCACTCCAGATTGCCATCTTTACACTGGTATCGTCCACCGAGATCGTAACAGGATTCCCCGAATTTGGAACACTCCAACTCCAATTGATCGGATAAGCCGTTTCTTGGTCGGGTGAGAACACGATTTCTACATACCTTGGAGTCTTACTCATCCCGTGTGCGACAGTTAAGGTGTGACTGGAGCCATTATTCTCTTCTAACCAGCCTGAATCGAAGAAAGCATTCGTATTTGGCTTATTTGGGAAAGTGACAGAAGCAGATGCACCGATGCCACTAAAAGACAAACTGACGATCGCCAAGGACAATACTAAAAACAAGCGTAGGGGTTTGAACATTTCTTTGCTCCAAACTTACGGTGACAGGATACAGAGTATCAGGGCAAGGGAATTTTTCTGGGAGAGCGATCGCATTTTGTAATATAAACAGATCGAATCTGCGATCGTTCTTTCATAAAAAATGACGAGCATACGCGGATATTGATTGCGATCGCTTCTTTCATCCTATCCCCAGCATTATCTACTCCTACAAAAATATTAAGAAAGGGACGTTTATATAAACGTCCCAGTTTATGCTTTAAATTCTCTAAGGGAAAACTGAAAACTGAAAGCTAAAATCTAGATATTGTGACTTGAAATTACCACTTTGTAGATTGTTCTAAAACGTAAGTTGCAACGTCTTCGATCTGATCGGGTTTCAAGCGTGCTTTGAAGGAAGGCATTGCCCCTTTGCCATTGGTAACTTGGGTCACGATCGCTTGGAGGTTATCGTCAGCAAATCCCGCCAGATATTTCTCCATAGCAGCTTTTTGGAGTGTTTTCGTTGACATGATGACGTTTCGGCCGCCCAAATGACAAGCATTGCAGTTAGCGGTGAAAATAGTGGCTCCTTTGGCGGCATCTCCTGCCAAAGCGGGTTGAGCGAAAAAGAATGCACTGGCAACAACAAACAAACAAAATAGAGTAGATAGAAATTTTTTCATGGTGAATCTCCTCTTGATTTTCAGACAGTAAGCAACCTTGTAATTGTCAAAAATCTTAAGAGGTTTGTCAAAAGACATTCTGTAGAATCAAAAGACTATTCCTAGATAGCGTTTAAACTAGAGAGTTTTAATTTTAGTCTCATCATATCTACATCATTAGAAAATTGTCAAAAGACACTCTGTAGAATAACAAAATAGCTCTCGCAAGCGTTTAAAATCAGGGATGTTAATTGCAAAATAATTGCATTTATATCATTAGCGATTTGTCAAAAGATAATCCGTAGAATGACAAAATAGCTCTCGCAAGCATTTGAAATTAGGGATGTTAATTGCGAAATAATTGCGTTTATATCATTAGCGATTTGTCAAAAGACAATCCGTAGAATAACAAAATAGCTCTCGCAAGCGTTTAAAATAGAGGACGTGAATATTGAGACTATTGCATCTGCATCTCTATGGAATCCGTCCCCGATCGCGCTCTCACCGAAACAGAGCCAGAAGAGAAAATAAGCGATTCTCCTGCAAATTCTCCCTCTGAAGAGCAGACCTCTGAAGAGCAGGCCTCTGGAGAACAGAACGATCGCGCTCCCGTCGTGCAAGTTTGGGAACTCAAAAAAGCCTATCGGACGGGCTTTTGGTTCGATCGCGTCATCGAATCCCTCAAAAGCATTAGCCTAACAGTATACGAAGGGGAAACCTTTGGCCTGCTCGGTCTCAATGGTGCGGGCAAAACCACCTTCTTGAAAATCTTGCTGGGATTAGTTCGTCGCACTTCGGGACGAGGGACTCTGTTGGGTAAACCCATCGGCGATCGCGCCACCCGCGCCCGCATCGGTTATTTACCAGAGAATCCCTATTTTTACGACTATCTCACGGCTTGGGAATTCTTACAGCACGCGGCGGATTTATTCGGCATTGCCAAATCGGTGCAAAAGCAACGCATTCCCGAGTTATTGGAGTGGGTCGAATTAGACTCCCATACCGCCAAAAAGAAGCCCATGCGCCAATATTCTAAGGGAATGCTACAACGCGCGGGCATGGCACAAGCCCTGATCAATAATCCCGATGTTCTCTTTCTCGACGAACCCATGTCCGGACTCGATCCTATTGGGCGCTATCGCGTGCGAGAAATTATTCGCTCTTTAAAAAACCACGGCAAAACTATCTTTTTCAATTCTCATATTTTGGCTGATGTGGAGCAAATCTGCGATCGCGTCGCCATTTTAGATCGCGGTGAATTACGCTGCACCGGAACCCTCGAAGAACTCTTGGGAAGCGGCGATCGCTATCGCATTGAAGGTAAAGGCAGTAGTGCTAAAGAACTCGAACCCTATTTAAACAATCTAGAATTCGGACAGGCGGGATGGCAAGGAGAACTCGAAGGCGACCCTCGCGCATTCCTCGCCCAGCTCGAGGCGATCGATGCCAAGATAATTAATATGAATTTGGCACGACCCTCATTAGAAGAATTTTTCTTGCAAACCGTGAGAAAACAGTCACCCATCACCAGTTAGCAACAACGAATGGAATTGTTAGAAGTCGGAAAAATTGTCTCTCCCCAAGGTTTAAAAGGGGAATTGCGGGTCTATCCCGACTCGGATTTTCCCGAACGATTTGTGCAGCCGGGAATGCGGTGGGTGCAGTTGTCCGAGGCTTCTTCTCCCCAACCCGTGGAATTGCTGTCCGGGCGATCGCTACCCGGAAAAAAGCTCTATGTTATCCAATTGGCAGGCATTGAAGACCGCAGCCAAGCAGAAACCCTGCGAGGAGCAAAATTCCTCGTCGATGCCAGCGATCGCCCTTCCTTAGAAGCCGATGAATATCACGTTGCCGATCTGCTAGGGTTGGAAGTTATCGTTCAATCCACCGGAGAAGCGATCGGGACAGTGACAGATATTTATACCGCAGGGAACGACCTATTGGAAGTGACGTTAAAGACCAATTTTCGACCCGACGCGGCCGAAAAATCCTCCTCGAAGCGGAAAAAGCGATCGCGATCGGCTTCTCGAACCGTCTTAATTCCTTTCGTCCCCGAGATCGTCCCCGTTGTGGATATTGCGGGAAAGTGCGTCGAAATCCTCCCTCCTCCCGGTTTGTTGGAAGTAAACCTCGCGGCCGAATAAAGAACTGTTAAGATGAGAAGGAACAAGTTAAGACAAACCGATTTTAAACTCCGCATTTTGAATTGCTTATGTCCTCTGCCGTTGCCGTTGAAAAGAAAAAGTTAAAAAATCCCCCCCTCGAGATCCACCATCTCGGCGATCGCGTTTTGCGCCAACCCGCCAAGCGCATTTCCAAAATTGACGATAGCGTGCGCAAACTGGCTCGAGAAATGCTGCAAACCATGTATAGTTCCGATGGCATTGGTTTGGCTGCTCCACAAGTCGCCGTCAACAAACAGTTAATTGTCATCGACTGCGAACCCGATAATCCTGCCAACGAACCTCTAATTTTAATCAATCCCAAAATTATCTCTGCCAGTAAAGCGCTATGCGGTGCAGAGGAAGGATGCCTGAGTATTCCTGGAGTCTATTTAGACGTTACCCGTCCCCAAGCGATCGGCGTGACCTTCAAGGATGAGAATGGCAGACCTCAAAAAATTACAGCAGACGGACTCCTGGCCCGCGTTATCCAACATGAAATGGATCACTTAGGCGGGGTTCTATTTGTTGATCGCGTTGACAATAATTTAGTTTTGGCAGAAGAACTGAAAAAAAATAATTTCTCAGTCAATGCCGTTCAGCCCGTAAAGCACTAACCAATAACCAATAACCAATAACCAATAACCAAAATGGAAATGACACCCAAAAGCGGAATTTTGCTGGCGGCCTGTTGCATCTGCGCGATCGCGGCAGTGGGTTCGATTTTTGAACTCTCTTACGGACATCCGACCTATGGTACGACAATCACTTCAATCATTCTTGCCGCCAGCATTCCCCTCACGGGTTTGCTCTTTTGGGCCGCCGTCCGGGATACGAAAGCCAATCAATCTCGTTGATTTTTTTGACTCGCCGAGGTTCGCGAATCACCAGTACGCATATTTGGGGCAAAAACAATATTTTTGCCCCTTTTTGATTGTCAAAATTTATACGATTGGAGTGTATTCGTTGTTAATTTCCTCATTTCCTGAAATTAATCTTCGAGTAAAACAACATTGTTATTGTTAAACAAATTTGCTCTCGATCTTCCGGATAAAATTAGATAAAAATAAGATTATAGATATTTTTTCGTTAACAAATCTCAATTAAATTGTTTTAACAACGAGCACTGGGATTCATAATCAGCAACATTTAATGATGTCAGACCGCGTTTTTGAGATTATCGAGCAGGCTTTAGATTCCTCGCCGCCCACTATTGCTCCCGATGTTTTATTGTCCGAGGCGATCGCCCCGTGGCTGAATACCGAGGAGAACGTACCCACCTGCAATTATCTTTTTGTAACAGAATCGGGGACTGCTCGCGCTCAACTGCTCGGACTCCTGACAGAACGAAACGCTCTCGCATTTATGTCCGCACGAGAGGACTGGCGAGAGTGTCTCGTTCGAGAGGCCATGAGCCAAGCGATCGCTTATCAAACCTCAGAAATTATCGATCTGCCCCAACTCCTTGCTTTTTTTCGCCAGCATCCTTTCCCCGCCATCCCCTTGATTGACACGGAAGGTGCGATTGTTGGGGCAATTTCTCGCCAGAAGATTTGGCAGTTGATGGAAACAAATCTTCTTTTTAGTAACGATTACAAAGTTGAACTAGAACAAGTAGAAGCCGCCCTCAAAGCTAGTGAATTACGCTATTGGGAGATATTAGAAGCGCAAACGGAATTGATCTGTCGTTTTTTACCCGATAGTACGCTTACTTTTGTAAATGAGGCATACTGCCGTTATTTTCATCGCTCCAAACAAGAGCTAATCGGGCAACAATTTCTCACTTTGATGCCAGAAGCCAATCGCATTCAGATACAACAAACTTTAAAAAAACTAACCCCGGAAAATCCCGTCATTATCGAAGAGTATCCCGCCCTGCGCCCCGATGGAATTGTGGCTTGGCAGCAGTGGACCGATCGCGCCATTTTCGATCGCGAGAATAATTTGCTCGAATATCAAGCCGTCGGACGGGATATTAGCGATCGCGTTAGCGCAGAGCAGGCCCTGCGTCGCGGCGAAGAACAACTGCGCCACCTGAATGAAACCTTAGAAGCCAAAGTCCGCGATCGCACCCTCTCCCTGCAAAACAGCGAAGCCCGCTTTCGTTCCCTGTTCGAGCAAACTGCCATCGGCATTACCTTTACAGAACTGAGAGGAGAGCATATTAGCGCCAATCAAAAATTTTGCGATTTGCTCGGTTATTCCCAGAGCGAAATTCTCCAATTGAAATGGCAAGAAATTACCCATCCCGAAGACTTACCGCGACAGCAAGAATTTTATCGTCAAATCTTGGCCGGAGAAATCAAGCACTATTCCCTCGAAAAACGCTACTTGCATCGAGATGGACGGGAGATTTGGGTTAATTTAACTCAGTCTTCGGTGTGCGATCGCAACGGCATTCCCAAATACAATTTAAATATTGTCGAAGATATTCGCGATCGTAAAGAAGCATGGCAAGCCCTAGAAGAAAATCGCCTGCGCCAAGACTTACACAATCGCATTCTTGCCTATATTAATCGAGGCATGACCGTCCCCGAAATCCTTGCTTATACCATCGCAGAAATCGGCAAAGTTTTCCCGCATTTACGAGTTGTTTATGCCACTCTCAATCGAGAAGAAGTCTGCTGTCAGATTTTGCACCAATATATGCCCCCTTCCCTTGCTCCAATCGAACGGTTAGAAGAACTTTGTTTGTATCTCCCCCAACTACAAAAGAAAGAAAATATCATCATTGAAGATGTCATGAGAGAAATCGAATTGTCTGAAATTGCCGATCGCCTTGCCGATGAGACCCGCGCCCTATTTTACGTTCCCGTACAATATTCAGCAGAGGCGATCGATGCGATCGGCTTGCATTCTTCTGAACCGCACCAGTGGACGCAACTCGAAATTGCCGTATTAACCGAAGTCAGAGACTACTTAACAGTTGCTATTCAAGAAGGAAATGCCCGCACGGAACTCAAGCGGCAAAAAGAATTTTTACAAGCGATTTTTGATAGCATTCCCGTCATGTTGATTCTCTTCGATCGTCAGGGCAAACCGCAATGGGCAAACCGTTATTGGGACAGTATTACGGGTTGGACTTTAGCAGAATGGGACGATCTCGATATTCTCGCAACCTGTTATCCCGATTCTGAAATCGCCCGACAATTTCGCACCCATGTCCGAGCGCTCGACTCAAAATGGCAGGATTTTCCCCTACAACTGCGATCGGGAAAAAAGATCGATACGGCTTGGGCCAGCGTCCACCTCTCGAGCGGGACAACCCTCGCTATCGGACAGGATATCAGCGATCGCAAGCGTTCGGAAGCTCAAGCCCAAGCCGTGCGAGAACGCTTTGAATATTTAATTTACTCCAGTCCGGCAATGATTTATAGCTGTCGGACTGATGAAAGTTTCTCCGCTACTTTTGTTAGCGAGAATGCGATCGAAATTTTAGGCTACTCGTCGCAGGACTGGTTGGCAGATCCCGAATTTTGGACGGATCGTCTCCATCCCGACGATACCTCGCGGATTTTTCTCGAACTCGAACGTTTATTTGAAGTGGGGCATCGCACTTATGAATATCGCTTTTTACATGGAGATGGGACATATCACTGGTTGCGAGATTCCGTGAAATTAGTGCGGGATGAGGCAGGCAATCCCATTGAATGTATCGGTTCGGTCATCGAAATCGGCGAGCGCAAGCAAACCGAGGAAGAACTGAGGAAAAGTGAAGAACGCTATCGGGCGATCGTGCAAGATCAAACAGAACTGATCTGCCGCTATCGCATCGATGGCACCCTCATCTTTGTCAATGATGCTTATTGCCGCTATTTTAATTGCGATCGCCAAGACATTATTAACAGCAAATGGTTGCCCGACGTATTGCTCGAAGATTTAGAAAAACTCAACCGACAATACACCCTGTTGCGTCCGGAAAATCCCGTTTACACCTGTGAAATTCGCACCCTTTTACCCAATGGCAGCCTGCGAGTCCAGCAGTGGGTCGATCGCGGCTTATTTAACAAAAATGGAGAGTTGATTGAAATTCAAGCAGTGGGACGAGATATTAGCGACCTCAAACAAGCTGAAAATGATGTTCGCAATGCTTTGGCAAAAGAAAGGAAATTAAGCGAACTCAAATCGAATTTTATATCCATTGCATCTCATGAATTTCGCACGCCTTTAACGGTGATTATGGCCTCTGCCAAATTACAAAAATATTATAGTGACAAACTTACAGAAGCACAAAAACAACAACAGAACGATCGCTTATTGCGGGCGAGCGAGCGAATTTTACAACTCCTCAATGATATCTTGATTCTCGGTCGCTCGGAAGCCGGAAAAATTGAATTTGTACCGGCTCCGCTCAACTTAAAAGGATTTTGCGAGGAATTATTGACGGAGATACAAGCTGGTGATGAAAACCGACATCAGATTATTTTGTCTGAAGGGCAAGCAATAGACCGAGATATTATTGCCGATGAGAATTTATTGCGCTATATCTTAACCAATTTATTATCTAATGCTGTCAAATATTCCCCGCAAGATACCCCCGTAATCTTGAATACGATCGCCGACGATCGCGAAATCATTTTCCGCGTTGAAGATCGCGGGATTGGTATTCCTGAAGAGGATATTCCGCATTTATTTGAATCCTTTCATCGGGCTAAAAATGTTGGAGAAATTAAAGGCACGGGACTGGGTTTGGCAATTGTCAAAAAAGCCCTCGATATCTATAGCGGCGCGATCGCGATACAAAGCACGGTCAATGCAGGGACGATATTTACAGTAACGTTGCCCGTGCCAAAAATAGAAACTTGATACACCTAAGCAAATAACCAACCTTTAAACCACTGGGTCAGTCGCGGCATGATGACATAGGATAAGAGAATCACGACAATTGCCGTATTAATTGCCGCTCCCAAAAACCAAGGCAAAGGCGCGAGCAAAGGCGCGATCGCTCGATTAATGGACAGGGATACAGACATCACCCCAACCCAAACCAAGATAGCTTGTTTGTATCGTTTCGGGGCAGCCGGTGCGGGTCGTTCTGGCAGTTGAAACCAAGATTCTAAACCCGACAGCACTTGCACGCTTTCTTGTTCTTGAATGAGAGGATTAACCCTTTCGATCCAAGTATTGCGGGTGTCTGAATTTAACCAAGCCGTTAGATGGGAACAAGAATCAAATTGCAGGACGATAACATAGTCCGACGACGAACCCTTCTGAGGGCGAAGAATGCTGACCCCCAAATGACCCGCAAATTCTCGCGCCGCCGCAGAAATGCCCCCGATCCACTCCTCATAGCCGTCTTCCCGTCCGCTTCTGACGCGATGGGTAATCACCGCCGTGACGTGCTGGCTGGGGTCGGAGGACGCGCGATCGGGAGCATTACTAGATGTATTCATAAAACTTTGGGCTGGGGATGTTCTCAGATTGAGAGGAGAGAGGCGATCGCTCCCTCCTCGATAACGCGATCGCGTTTACTTGTTCGTCAGGGCAAAGTAACTCGTCATTAGACCTCGGTAAAGCGGAATGTGACTCGATAGCAAATTGCCCAAGCCTTCAATATCATTGCGCCAATCCCGATGCAGTTCGCAGGCAACTGCAAACCAGTTCAATAATTGTACTCCCGCTTGGCTCATGCGAATCCATGCCGCATCCCGAATGGCGGTATCGAAAGTCCCCGAAGCATCCGTGACGACGAAGACATCATAACCCGCTTCGAGGGCGGAAAGAGCGACAAAAGAAACGCAAACATCGGTAACAACGCCAGCAATAATCAATTGCTTCTTACCCGTTGCTTTCACCGCGTTCACAAAATCTTCGTTATCCCAAGCATTGATTTGTCCTGGACGGGCAATATAGGGGGCATCCGGGAACATTTCCTTTAGTTCCGGGACGATCGGCCCATTGGGTCCAACTTCAAAACTGGTGGTGAGAATGGTGGGTAGATTGAAAAACTTGGCGACATCTGCGAGAGCCAGAATATTATTTTTGAACTCGTTGGGGGGATAATCTTGCACGAGAGAAACGAGTCCCGCTTGATGATCCACCATGAGTACGGCAGCATCTTCTTTGTTAATTCGATTGTATTGGTATGTCGTCATTGCGATCGTCCTTATTAGGGGGCTGTTAGATCGGTTTACGGTCGCTCGGATCGCGACCGTACCTGCCTTCCGAGGCGAGGAAAGAACATTAAGATTCTCTTTAGCTTTAGAATAAAAGTTAGGCGATCGGGCTGTCCAATACCGATTTTGTGCTGGAATGATACCTTGAGAGTATGAAAACCGATATCGAACTGCGCCACCTCCGCTATTTTGTGGTCGTTGCAGAAGAATTGAATTTTACCCGAGCCGCAGAGCGATTGTTGATGGCGCAACCGCCTCTGAGCCGACAAATCCGGAGTTTGGAAAAAATCTTGGAGGTGGAGTTATTCGATCGCACCCATCGACAGATCGAGCTAACGGCAGCAGGTGCGGCCTTCTTGGTGGAATGCCGCCAGATTTTGTACCATGTAGAACGAAGCGTGCAAACCGCTCGACGGGTCGCCTCTGGGGAAACGAGTAAGCTGATCGTCGGGTTTGAAGGCTCTTCCCCTAACGGTATGGTTCTAAAAGTCATGCGCGAATTTCGCCTCCAGTTTCCGGAGGTAGAATTAATCTTGCAAGAAATGCCCTCAAGCAAACAGGTGGAGGCGTTGCAACGGGGGAAAATGGATGTGGGTTTTATCGCCTCCATTACCGCAACGACAGATATTAAAGCAATCCCATTTGTATCGCAACCGTTAATTGCGGCTTTACCAGAGACCCATCCTTTAGCGAGAGAACAATCTCTGGATTTGGGACAACTCGCTCGGGAATCTTGGATTACAGGTCGGAGTGACGAGGGTTGTGGCTTATTAATGGGAATTTTAGAGGCGTGCCATCAAGCGGGATTTATACCAAATGTTCGACAAGAAACGAATGATACACAAATGATCCTCAGTTTAGTTGCCTCGGGTTTGGGCGTGACCCTATTGCCAGAATCTGCTTTGAGCGCGATCGCTACAGGCATTACCTATTTGCCTTTGCAGCCGCCGACTCCGGAAGTTAAACTGGCAATTGCTTGGCAACCCGATCTTTGCTCTCCCGTTCTCAAGTCTTTTTTACAAGTTTTTAGTACGTTAATTGGGGTTAATTTACCTGTCTAGAAAAGCGCGATCGCATCCCTCGTATCTGCGAAAAATGAAAGAAAAAGAGGGCATTGGCTAACAAGATGAGCCGACGGGTTTTGCTTTAAAGCCGGGATCGATATCGACGCGCAACCATGCTTCTTGCTCTTGGCTTTGGTCTTGAGGATTTTGGGGATTGTCTAATTCTTCGGGGGGCGTGGGGAGTTGAATTTCGCCCTCATCTGCCGTCTCCGAATGGGTTGGACAGGCTCTTATTCTTAACCAGATTGCACCATCTTCACTCTCTCTTTTCCCCATAATTTTTAAGATCGTTTGGGGAGAGATTTGAATAAATTCGAGAGCCGTTTCTTCTGGATCGAGAGGAGAAACAGATAAGGCGATCGCATCTTCTATTAGTACGCCATCGCCAATATTTACAGTTCCCCAATCTAGAGGATTCTCCATGGAGGAAGTCGCGGGAGTCTCAACCGATGTGGAGTTACTGGCAACAGGAGTATTGCCCAATAAGCGATTGGTTTGCTGGCGAATTTCGGGGAATAAAAAATAAGATAAAACCCCCGCACCACCCAAGAGAATTACAAAAATCAACAAAGAGCCAATGAAAAGCGATCGCGAACTTTTGGCTGGCTCTTCTGGCTTAACTGGGGCAACTTCTGGGGTTGCAGGAGCAGGCTTGGGCTTGTTATTCTCCCGTCCGAGGGGATAGTTGATAACATTGCTTCCGCTTGCCGTGCTGGGGACAATCTGGCAATGAATAAGGGCAACGGTAACATTATCGTGACCATTTTTCTCATTGGCTAAATCGATCAAGCCATCGCAAACATCTTTGAGTTTCTTTTCTCCCGTTAAAATGGGGGCGATTTCCGTCTGCCAATACTGTTCCACCCGATCGCGATCGCTCAACCCGTCAGAACAGAGGAGAAACACGCAATTTTCATCGAGAATCAGGCGATCGAGGGCGGGATAAAGGCGAGTCGAAGCACTCATCCCCAATGCCTGCACCAGCGCGCCGCCACTGGGAAAAGTGAGAGCATCGCGATAGAAAGCATATCCCAAGCGAACCTCTCGAGAGGCAATATCGTCATCCACCGTGATTTGATGGCAAGAATCCCGGGTAATCCAATAGATGCGAGAATCGCCGACGTGGGTAAAAAACATCTGTTGATTGCGCGCCACCGCCATCACCATCGTCGTCCCCATGCGGCGCTTATCCCGACGGCGTTCCTTGTCGTTGCGATCGCCGATTGTATCATTAACATTGAGAATGGTATTTTCGAGGAATTGGGCGATACCGTTGGGACCGATGGGCTTCTTTTGGGGATCGAAGAGAGAAGGGAGTTCCTTCCGAATACCACTAATCGCTAAGTGAGAGGCAATTTCCCCCCCGTCGTGACCGCCAATGCCATCGCAAACGATGGCGAGGGGCCATTCTCCTTTAGCCGAGTCCAATCCCTGACCGTCGGGGGGATAACAGTCATCTTCATTATGCGATCGCAACTTTCCCGTATCCGTGCGGGCAACAATTTGATGGCGGCTGCGACGGGATTTACTGCATTGGGCGATCGCATAGTCGAGAAGCGCCACGAGTCGATCGGAATCCCCAATTTCCCTGGCGATGGTTCGCTCGCATAATTCTCGCAAAAACTTGCGAATTAGGGGAGATGCGTCCCCGATCCAGTTCAACCACAATTCCCCCAAACGCGCGAGGGGGATGGGTTCGGGATCTGGTTGCAATTTTAACAGTTTGACCAAAGAACCCCGCACGCCTAAAAGGGAAGGAGACAGCAGGCTAGAGACGACTTTCTCTTCTTGCAGGGGTTGCCATAATTTCGCTATCTGCCACAGCCAATTTAACTGGCGCAAAGCCGTCGATTGTCGCCAGAGGTCTCGCAAAAGGGGGAAGATTTGCCCGTTTTTGCATTGCCTTGGATCTAGAGGCGTTCCGTATTCTAAAAGCCACGTTGCTTGGGGATCTGTCTCTTCCGGCAAAAGCCGTCCGTAAACTTGCGGGATGTGCAAGCGGTGGGTAAAAAGTCGCAGATAGGGTAAAAGTTCTTTTGGGGGTTCTTCGGGGAAGTTGGGAGTCAGGGCGGGTTGGGTATCGAGAACGATGCGGGGTTGAACGAGGAGGTAGCGATCGCCGATGAGTTCTCCGGGTTGGCGATCGACTGTCGCGCCGATCGTTCGTAAATAGTGCCGAATCAGGGGCGTATTGCACTCAGAGCAAAACTGATGGCTTTCGGGATTGGCGGCTTGACAATCCGATTGAGAACAGTGAAGGATAACCCCTGAATTGGTCATGGTATTACGCGCTAAATTTTGTCTTTCGATACCAAACCGCGAAACGGTGTCTCCCGTTTTGAGAAATAGCCATCATCGCCTTTTCCCCAGTTTGTTCGCTTCCTAGTCTATCCTACAGAGATCTGAAACATATCGGCACTGCTGCGCGGAATCCCACACCCCGATGAATGTTTGGCAAATCCTTCCTTGACTGGCTTTTAAGCGCTTTGCCTCGAAGTTTTGAGTTGATTGAATTCTCGAGGTGCGATCGCATCCTCTAAAAAAATGCCTGCAATTTTTTGCAGGCATCCGTTCTCAATTTCAATTGCTAGAACTTAGAATAAGCCCAAGGTTAAAGACTCATCTAAGGGGAAGATCGCTCCCGCACCCAACCAAAGGGTAACAACGGTTCCCAATAAGAAAACCGTCATTGCCAAAGGACGACGGAAGGGATTTTGGAACTTATTGACGCTTTCAATGAAAGGAATCAACATTAAACCGAGGGGAACGGCAGCCATACCGGCAATTCCTAACAGTTTGTTCGGTAAAATCCGCAAGATTTGGAAAGTGGGATAAAGATACCATTCGGGTAAGATTTCCAAGGGAGTTGCAAAGGGATTTGCAGGTTCGCCGACGGTGGCGGGGTCGAGAACTGCCAAGCCAATATTTAAAGCAATGGTTCCCATGATCACGATGGGAAACACGTAAAGCAAATCATTCGGCCATGCAGGTTCGCCGTAGTAGTTGTGTCCCATGCCTTTGGCCAGCTTGGAACGCAGTTTGGGATCGCTCAGATCCGGCTTTTTAAGAGTTGACATGATAAATGGGTGTCTCCTAGATTCATGAGGGATTGCGATCGCGAGTCCGCAACTCAATGCTGAATGAACGGGATCTCGGGCCCGGAATACCCTGAAATTAAACTAATTGTAGGAAAATTCTCAATCGATCGCCAGCTTTTCCAGATTTAGAGGGGACCGGAAATGCCTTGCTTGCGGATCATGATGAAGTGAGCCAACATGAACACCGCGATCGACCAAGGTAAAACAAAGGTGTGCAAGCTGTAGAAACGAGTCAGGGTTGACTGTCCGACGGATACGCCACCGCGCATGAGTTCAACCAATTGATCGCCAACAACGGGGATGGCTGCGGGAACGCCAGAAACGATGTTAACCGCCCAGAATCCGACTTGATCCCAAGGGAGAGAGTATCCGGTTACGCCAAAGCTCACGGTAATAACGGCGAGAACGACTCCAGTTACCCAAGTGAGTTCTCGGGGTTTTTTGAATCCTCCGGTGAGATAAACCCGGAAAACGTGCAGAATCATCATCAGCACCATCATGCTGGCAGACCAACGGTGGACGGAACGGATGAGCCACCCGAAATTCACTTCCGTCATCAGGTACTGGATGGAGTTAAAGGCTTCCGTTACCGTGGGTTTGTAGTAGAAGGTCATGGCAAAACCCGTGGCAAACTGGATGACGAAGCAAACCAAAGTTACGCCGCCCAAACAGTAAAAAATATTAACGTGAGGGGGAACGTACTTACTGGCAATATCGTCTTCGATCGCCTGAATTTCGAGGCGTTCTTCAAACCATTGATAGGCTTTTGATTCTCTTGCTTGCTTGATAAACATGAAATCCGACTTCCTTATGGGAAAATGAGTTGCGTCTCCCTGCTGCCGCTTGCGGCAGTTGGGACGATCGGTAAAAAAGTATAGATGACAGGGGAGTGCAGCCCCGATCGCAGAGAAGCCATAATTCTTAAACTCCTCTTTAAAAAATGTAACATGATTTCATGAAATTATTCATTTGCCGATTGTTGACGACGGAATCCCAAGGGAAATAACCTCCCAAATTTCCCGCTCTGATTAGAATATGAGAAATTAACTTAAGATAACGACTGATGGGAAAACGAAAATTTTGGTTGGGATGGCTGGTTGCCATCGCGGTATTTGCGTCTGGATTGGCATGGACTCCCCAAGCGCTGGCTTTTACGCAGGATCAGAAGGTCTTTTTGCAAGCATGGCGAATTGTCAATCAAGCCTATGTCGATGACAGCTTTAACGGGCAAAATTGGTGGTTTATGCGTCAGCGCTATTTGCGTCGCCCGTTCCGCGATCGCGAGGCGGCCTACGAAGCCATCGAGGAAATGCTGGCAACTCTGGACGATCCCTACACGCGCTTGTTGCGTCCGGAAGAGTATCGCAGCTTGCAGGTGACGACTTCGGGAGAATTAACGGGGATTGGCGTGCAAATCAATCTCGAACCGAAAACGCTGCAATTGCAGGTGATCAGCCCCATTGCTGGCTCTCCGGCAGAACGGGCGGGCATTCAAGCGGGCGATCGCATTCTCGAAATTGATGGCGTTCCTACACAGTCTCTCTCTTTGGATGAAGCCGCCATGAGAATGCGAGGAGCAATAGGAACGCGGGTAGAACTGACCCTCGAACGGGAAAGCGAATCCCAGATTGTCGAAATCATTCGCGATCGTATTGCCCTCAATCCCGTCACTGCCGATCTCGACACCTCCGGAGCTATTCCCATCGGTTATTTACGCCTGTCTCAATTTAATGCCAATGCAACGGCCGAATTAGCTCACGCGATCGTCGATCTCGAAGATCGAGGGGCTGCTGCCTATATTCTCGACTTGCGCAACAATCCGGGGGGGCTTTTGCAAGCGGGTGTTGGCGTGGCCCGACTGTGGATTGAGGATGCTCCTATTGTTTATACCGTCAATCGTCGGGGAGTTTTGGGGAGTTTTGAGGCTGCCGATCGCGCGATCGCTGATGCGCCCCTTGTCGTTCTCGTAAACAAAGGATCTGCCAGTGCCAGCGAAATTTTAGCTGGGGCATTGCAGGACAACCACCGCGCCCAATTATTGGGAGAGCAAACGTTCGGGAAAGGGTTGATTCAATCCTTGTTCGAACTGCCCGACGATTCGGGTTTGGCGGTGACAGTGGCGAAATACGAAACCCCCGACCATCACGATATTAATAAACTCGGCATTACCCCCGATAAAATCGTTGCTCAAGATCCCATTTCTGTGACTGAAATCGGGAGCGATCGCGATCTTCAATATCAAGCTGCCATTCATTTGCTTGAAGAGCAATCGACTCTAGCTCACGCGGCATAGTTCTCAAAATAAAAAGTGCAGCTTCTATTTTTTTACTTTGTCTGCACTTTTTATTTGATACAGCCTTTAGACTCTTTTCAGTTAGTATTTAAGATTGACAAGAAAAAATTTAACTCATCCGAATGACTTGCAAAACCCGCTCTAAATCTTCTAATTCCCCAACGATACGGCGGACGGGATGGGGCCAGGCGCGAACCAGAGTTGGAGTCGCAGAAACGTGATTGAGTTCTGCTTGTTCGGGATGTTTAAAAATGTCGATAACCTTCAGGGTATAGGGAGAATGAAGGCGCGTTTCTAAGAGTTGATGGAGAATTTTTAGGGTTTGTTCTGTTGTCGATGTATTTCCCGAAACAAATAAGCGTAGAACGTAATTGAACGCCGGAGCCTCTGAGACAATCGCCTGACTGTTCGGATCGGTGCGATTTTCCCGTTCCCGTTGCCAGCGATCGTAAGCCACGACCAGATCCCGTTCTTCCCAAAGTTGGGGAAAGCGATCGCGATAACTTTCAATAATTAGGGGTTCGCAGGCTTCCTCTTGCCATTCTGCTTGCTGCCAAGATACCCCTTGGGTAGCAAAAATAGCATCGAGTAAGGTTTGATAGCGCATGACCGCCGGATAAGCCTCTGCGATCGTCCGTACTTCTCGAGTCCGAGGATCGAGCCAGCGATCGACCGTAGCAGTATAAGCGGGTACGAGAAAATGAGGGGGTTCGGGCAATCCCAAAAGTTCTTGCAAACCAATGCAAAGATTCGCATGCCATTTACCCTGCTTGGAGGGGTCGATCGCGTAGATCAAATCCCCAGCAGGGGTAAACAAAGCAATTCCTTTGAATAGTTTGTTGTTTGTGTCTTGGTCAGCATTCCCTTGCGTCTTATGCCGACGCGGGGTCTGATCGCTTGTTTGTTGTTTGTTCACTCTCCTTTCGATCTCCACTTTTGGGAGGGGTGAGGAGTGGATTCCTATTCGTTCTTCCTCACTGATAACTGTCTTGATGCGCGTTCCCTCTCTTGGTCAGCATTCCCTTGCGTCTGTCTTGGTGCGCGTTCCCTCTCTTGGTCGAGGGATGGAGAGGTCTACACAGCAAACCACGACCGCATGCGGCTTAAGCCCACCCGGGG
This sequence comes from Cyanobacteria bacterium P01_E01_bin.42, assembly GCA_039194995.1. Lineage (GTDB taxonomy): Bacteria > Cyanobacteriota > Cyanobacteriia > Cyanobacteriales > Spirulinaceae > CCY15215. The sequence goes on from JBCCVR010000063.1 coordinate 33,117, forward strand.
TCGCAACGCTGATAACTGACAAC
>JBCCVR010000064.1:0-33102 GCA_039194995.1 Cyanobacteria bacterium P01_E01_bin.42
GGGGCGAAGATCGTCGTGGCTGCAATCGCTATACGACGAAAATAGAAGAGAAGAAAAAGGCGACGGCCTCTGTTTGATATCGATCTGAATTTCGCCCATTCAACCATGAATCAGTCTCCGTCTTTTAATCTAGAACGAGTTACATTTTACGGACGCTCCTTAGCTGAATACGAGAGGATGTTTTTACTTGATTTCTCGGAGCGGACGGGGCAATCGATTCTCGATTGTCCGAGCGGCCCGGCTTCTTTTTCTCGTCAAGGGAGAGAGTTAGGGCTACGCGTTCGGGCAGTCGATCCTCAGTTTTCTCGCACGCCGGAGGAACTGCTCGCGATCGCGACTCGAGATATCGATTACGTGCTTTCAAAAATTGCCGAAACGGCACATGAAAGAAAATGGGATTATTACGAGAGTCTCGAATCTCTGAAAAAGAGACAATCCGAGATTCTCCATTCTTTTATTGAGGATTACAAAGCCGATTGGCCCGCTCGCACGAACTATATTACGGCTTCTTTACCTCATCTTCCCTTTGCCAATAATAGTTTCGATCTAGCGCTAAGCGGTCATTTTCTCTTTAGTTTTCACGCTCATTTTCCCACGACTGCGATCGCTGATTCCCTATTAGAACTCGCTCGCGTCGCCCGAGAAGTGCGGGTATTTCCCCTGCGAACGAACGAGCAAAATCGCAATATGCCGTTTGTCGATCTCGAGAAAATTACCGCAACACTGCATCAAAATGGATTAATCGTTCGGATCGAGCCATCGGAGTTTGAATTTCAAATTGGTGCGAATGAAGTCCTCATCATGGAACAATCTTGAGAACTCATTCGCTCATTTTGGCGCTCGGGCTAGAGATTGACAAATAAACGCCAAAAATCGTAATCGTAAAGAGTATCCCTTCTAAAATACTCAAGTTTTCTGACAAAATCAGCCAGGCTTGTAGCGAACTTAAAAAAGGTTCTGCGAGTAAAACAACGGCAACCAAACTGGATGAGATCGTTTTTAAGCTATAAGCCAGTAAAGCATGAGCGAGAGGAAAAACTAGAACAACACCGATAATTGCCAACCATCCCCCCTGCGAGTCTGGCAGAAGGCGATCGCCACTCGAGAGGATAATGGGTAATAACAAAAGAATGCCCAATATACAGCGCCAGAAGAGAATATTAACGGTATTTAAGCAAGCTCGAAGTTGTTCGACAAGAACCAAATAAACGGCGAAAAACATCGCTGCTAATAATCCCAGTCCATCCCCTTGTAGTTTGGTTGCCGCGACTTGAAAGTCTCCGAAACCGATGGCAGCAGAAGCAATGATGGCAATAACCGTACCAACGATAAACTGGCGATCGTAGCGATATTGAAAAAATAACCAAGTTAACAAAATTGAAAACAATGGCGTTAAACCGTGCATTAATGAAGAGTTACCAATATTAGTTTGAGTGAGCGATAATGCCCAAAATACTTGATTGGCAGCAGCAGACAATCCGGCAACGATCAGCAAAACGATAACTTTGAGAGAATACAAACTCGATTGTGTCGAGTCTTCATCATTTTTTTTGCGGTTTGCCACCTCCATACCAATCCCAACACCAAAAATTATCGTCGCGATAACAAAGCGATCGAAAATAGTAGCAACCGGACTAAGTTCTCGTTCGCTCAATTTTACAAATACACAGGATAGAGATTGGATCGAACAAAAAACCAGAATTAAAAATAGATTAAAAAATTTAGTTTGAAATAGAGATTTTAAAGAGGCAATCGGTCGTTCGGTCATTTGGATATTCATAAGATAAATGTATTGATGCAACCCACTCACGTTTAACAAAAAAAATCGCTAGAGTTCTAACAGAAATTTGACTGCGGAAAGTCGTATTTTGGCAAAATTGAAATACATCTTATCTTATTTTTATAAATGCGCTTTATCATGTTATTATAATTATGTTGTCTTGACACGTTATCGGGAAGAAAAAATGATGCTCGATCGCATGACGGGCGCTCGGGCGGCTATCGCTCAACTGGTAGCAGAAGGCGTAACCCATGTTTTCAGCATTCCGGGAGAGCATAATATCGCCCTGTGTGATGCAATTTTGGATTTTTCCCAACTGACCTATCTGACGGGGCGACACGAACAAAGTATCGCCTTAATGGCTAACGGTTACAGTCGCGCCAGCCATCGCCTTGCCGTACCCCTGCTGATTTCCGGGCCGGGGGTCACGAATGCTCTAACCGCTTTGGGAGATGCCTATCAAGATTCCGTGCCGATGGTCGCGATCGCGGCTTTACCCGCCCGAGAGCATCTCACTAAAGGTGCATTTCACGGACTGAAGGATCAAAGCGGAGCGATCGCCTCTGTTGCTAAATGGAGTACCCGCGCCGACTCCCCCGCCGCCATCCCCGAAGCCATTCGCGAGGCCTTTACCCGCGCCTATCAAGGCAGGCCCGGCCCGACGGTGGTAGAAATTCCTTTGGACGTACAGGTGCAAACGGGGCAGGTAGAGATTTATCCCGCTCAACGCCCCACTCCTCTGGCGGCGGATGGAGATGCCGTCAAAGCAGCCATCGAGCAATTACTGGCAGCCAAAGCGCCGCTCGTCTATGTCGGTCGGGGGGCGACGATTTCAGGGGCGGGCGATCGCCTGCGACAACTCGCAGAACGGCTGAATGCCCCTTGTTTTCATACAGCTTTGGCGAAGGGAATACTCTCGGCGGATCATCCCCTCAATGTTAGTTGGGGTAACGGTCGCAGCGACTTTATCGCCCAACTCGTCGCCTGCTCCGATGCCGTCCTCGTCGTCGGTTCCAGCCTAGACTACGCCGATGCGGGACGACTCGGGCTGAATTTTCCGAAAACCCTCATTCAAATCGATACTTGTCCCGAAGTCCTCGGACGCGCTTATCCCTTAGCCATTGGCTTGCTTGGGGATGCCAACTGCGTTCTCGGACAACTTTTGGCCGAACTCGAAAAACAATTGCCCGTCCCGCGATCGTTGAAGCCGCCCAGCATTCCAAGCAAGACAACAGGGGAAACCCTGTCCGTGACTCGGCACAAAGCCGAAAAACTGGAGACCCTGAGATCGACATCCGCATGGCAGTACATGCAGGCAATACAACAAGCCATTAGCGACGAAACCCTGATTTTTGGGGATCCGGCTCGCTGTAACGGTTGGGGCGTTGCTTTTATCGATCGCAATTTACCCAATACCTATCACTGCTCTCGCAATTTTTGTACCCTCGGCTATGCGTTTTCTGCGGCAATGGGGGCAAAGTTAGCGCAACCCGAGCGTCAAGTTCTGGCCATGCTCGGAGATGGGGGGATGTTATTTGCTAATGGAGATCTGGCCACAGCGGTGCAATACGGGATTAATATCGTTGCGGTTGTCTTTAACGATAATTGCTACGGCTCGATCCGGCGATCGCAGCGTCAAAATTTTGGGCGCACCATTGGGATAGACCTGAAAAATCCCGATTTCTGTGTCATGGCAAGAGCTTTCGGCCTGCAAGCCTGGCAAGTCGATCGCCCGCAGCAACTCACCGAGGCAATCACCCGAGGCTGGGAAATCTCGAAACCCGTTCTCATTGAAATTGTCATGACTCCCAATGACCCGGGTTTTGAGATTTAAGCACAAGAAAGTCAGGATAAGAAGGTCAGGAGAAGAGCGATCGTGGAACGGCGCACTGCAATTGTAACCGGAGGCAATCGAGGCTTGGGCTTCGAGATTTGCCGACAGCTTGCCGGACAGGGCATTCAAACCATCTTAACGGCTCGAAACCCTCATCAAGGTCGGGAAGCCGCAGAAAGACTGCAAGGTGAAGGTCTTGACGTGCTATTTCATCCCCTCGACATCACGGATTCTCAACAAATCCAAGAACTGATGGCTCATTTATCATCTCGGCTCGGTCGTCTCGACATCTTAATCAATAATGCAGGCATCTACCTCGATCGCCATCGTCCCGCTTTGAGTATTGCCCCCGATCTGATCGCCCGGGCGATTCAAACCGATGTTTGCAGCACATTTGCCCTTTGTCAAGCAGCGATTCCCATCATGCGAACGCATCAATACGGAAGAATCGTTAACTTATCCAGTCGAACCTCTCGCATGGAGCAAATGAATAACGCGGGGTTAACTTATAAAATTTCTAAAGCCGCCCTCAATGTCATTACCGTCGTTCTATCTCGAGAGGTTGCAACAGAAAATATTCTAATCAATGCTGTCAATCCGGGATGGGTTAAAACAGATATGGGCGGAAAAGACGCGACGCGATCGCCAAAAGAGGGAGCGGAAGGTCCGGTGTGGCTGGCAACGTTACCGGATGGCGGGCCGACGGGGTGTTTCTTCAACGGGCGAGATCGACAATCTTGGTAATCAATATCCCCCCACGTGCATCTACCACGAATCTTGATATCCCATCATTTATCGTTATATCTTCAGTCATCGTTGGTATGTTAACTCATCATTCCAAGCGCTCTCGAGGAATTTCCTTCAATGCTATCTTTTCTCAGATGAATGCCCTTGCCAAGGAGCATCATGCCGTCAATCTCGGCCATGGCTTTCCCGATTATCCCGCCCCGGATTTTGTCAAAGAAGCGGCCATCCAAGCGATTGAGAGCAATGGCAATCAATACACCTCCGGTCGGGGCGAACCGGAATTGCGTCGGGCGATCGCCCAGCGAATGCAGCAACGCTATCGAGTCGATTACAATCCCGAAACGGATATTATCGTCACCCAAGGGGCAACAGAAGCTATTTTTACAGCGATGATGGGCCTAGTCGATCCGGGAGAAGAAGTCATCCTGTTCGAGCCTTGCTATAGCACCTATAAACCTGCCATTCAAATGGTGGGAGGCATCCCCAAATTTTATAGTTTCTTCCCTCCCGATTGGAAACTGGATGCCCGACGCTTGGAATCCTTGTTTTCTGACAAAACGAAAGTAATTCTCCTCAACACGCCCCACAACCCGACGGGTAAAGTATTTAGCGATGCAGAAATGTCTTTAATCGCTCGATTGTGCGAGAAATATAACGCGATCGCTATCGCCGATGAAGTCTATGACGAACTCGTCTTCGACGGACGGACTCATCGACCGCTCTGTACTTATCCCGGTATGTACGAGCGCACCATTACCGTTTCGACACTCGGCAAAACTTTTTCGGTAACAGGATGGAAAGTGGGTTGGGCGATCGCGCCATCGGCTTTAACCGAAACAATTCTCCGGATGCGCTTGTATGCAACCGGATCGGGAACGACCCCCGTACAAATCGCGGCAGCCCGCGCCCTCAACGCTCCCGTCAGTTTTTATCGAGAATTGAAAAGCGAATACGAAGCCTTAAGAAACTACTGCTATCAAATGCTTGCCGATTGTGGGTTTACGCCATTCCTGCCTGAAGGCACATTTTTCCTGATGGCAGATTTTTCCCAGTTTCCGACCCCGGGGCGATCGCTGGCTAATGATGTTGAGTTTTGTGAATATCTCACTAAAAATATGGGCGTAACGGCCATTCCCGCCAGCACCCTCTACCACGAAAATTTACCCTCCGGAACTCAAATGGTGCGGTTTGCCTTTTGCAAGCAGCAGGCGACCCTCACCGAAGCCAACAGGCGGCTTGCAAAAGCTGCCGAGTTTCTCCCCGTCCATCAGTCAGAAAAAATGCGAACGAGCGCGATTTCTGAAAATCTCTCAAATTAAGCGTTTGGAAACCTCCTCGATACATGAATATCCCAGCCAAACAAATTAAGTACTATCACGCGAAGCATATTGACGAGTTACCGCAATTATCCCGGTTTTCTCCTCGCGATCGCCAGCAAATGCGAGCCGTCGCCGCCGTACTTCCGTTTCGCAGCAATAACTATATCGTTGAAGAACTCATCGATTGGAATAATATCCCCAACGATCCGATTTTTCGTCTCACTTTTCCCCATCCGGAGATGCTTCCGGCAGAGCATTTAAACCAAGTCGTCGGGCTGCTCGATAACCATTGCGATCGCGGCAATTTACAAGAAACCTCGGCTCGCATTCGTCGCCAGCTCAACCCCCATCCCGCCGGGCAAAAAAAACACAATATTCCCACGATTGACAACGAACCCGTACCCGGAATTCAACATAAATATCGACAAACTGTTTTGGTTTTTCCCACTGCCGGACAAACCTGCCATGCTTACTGTACGTTTTGTTTCCGATGGCCGCAATTTGTGAACCTCGACAATCTAAAATTTGCAACGCGGGAATCCGGGCAATTTCTCGACTATCTCCACCAACATCGCGAAGTCACCGACGTACTCTTGACTGGGGGAGATCCCATGACCATGAAAACCCGAATGCTTGCCCGTTACATCGAGCCGTTGCTCGGCGATCGCCTGGAGCATATCGAGACTATCCGCATTGGGACGAAATCCCTCGCGTACTGGCCTTATCGTTATGTAAGCGATCGCGATGCCGATGATTTGCTGCGCTTGTTGGAAAAAGTCGTCAAGCAAGGCAAGCATTTAGCCATAATGGCACATTACGAACATTGGCGAGAACTGGACACTCCCATCGCTCGCGAGGCAATTCGGCGCATTCGCTCCACGGGCGCGCAAATCCGCACCCAAGCCCCCGTCGTGCGCCATGTTAACGACTCAGTAGAAACGTGGGTTAAAATGTGGCAAATACAGGTTAAACTCGGCTGCATTCCCTACTACATGTTTGTGGAACGGCAAACTGGAGCCAAACAATATTTTGAGATTCCCTTGATTCGGACGTGGGAGATTTATCAGCAAGCGATCGGACAATTATCGGGTTTGGGTCGCACGGCGAGAGGTCCCGTGATGTCTGCATTGCCCGGCAAAGTCGCGATCGACGGTATGGCTGAAGTTGCGGGAGAAAAAGTGTTCGCCTTATCATTTTTACAAGCTCGCCAATCCAACTGGTGCAAAAGACCATTTTTTGCTCGTTTCGATCCGAAGGCGACTTGGTTAAGCCACTTGAAACCCGCATTTGGAAAAAATAAATTTTTTTATGAGAGCGAACTAGAGGGCATTTTAACAAAAAAACTGCTTAAATAAAATTTTAACCATTGCACTGATTAACCGCTCGATTCAAGTATGACGTTGAGATTAGATTTGCCCCCACCCAACTCAATCCAAACAAAGCTCGCGATCGCCATTGCTTTAGCGGCCTCGGTATTATTGGGATTAATGCCCATTTTGATTCGGCTTGCCGAAGATTACATGAGTCCCAATGCTGTCACCTTTAATCGATTTTGGGTCATTGCGGTAACGATCGGAGCATGGCAAGCAATTTCGCGGCTAAATCCACATCACAAACAGTCGCCAGAATTCTTGTCTCATTCCGATACTAAAATCGAGACTAATACCAAACCGTTAATCGCACCATTATCGGTACTAGCGATCGCCTTTGTCGGAACTCAACTCCTCTGGGCTTGGTCTCTGTCACAAACTGCCGTTGCCAACTCAGAAATCCTTCACTCTCTGGCTCCTGGCTTTACCGTTTTGGCAGGTTGGCTATTATTTAAGCAAACCTTTAGCAGACAATTTTTAGTTGGAATTACCATAGCAACCATCGGAGCGATCGCGATCGGCATTAGCGATTTTTCAAGCAGTATCAGCTTGGGAGGTGATGGACTGGCATTACTTTCGGCTGTTTTTTGGGCGGCCTATTTTATGTCAGTAGAAAAACTCCGGAGCGAGTTTAGTCCGATGGCTATTTTACTATGGGCATCGGGAACTTGTACCCTCCTCTGTTTGCCTGCGGTACTCGTTGCTGGAGATGAAATTTTGCCTCAGTTTCGCGAAGGCTGGATCGTCTTAGCCTTGCTCGCCTTCAACACGATTGTTTGCCACGGTTCTATTGCTTATACGCTTAAATGGTTATCTTCGGGATTGGTGGCAACAATTCTTCTCCTCAGCCCAATTTTAACCGCAATAATGGGGTGGTGCTTGTTTTCGGAAACCCTCAATCCTCTCAATCTCTTAGGGTTTACAATCGTTTTAGTAGGCGTTTACTTTGCGATCGCCGAGAAATGAACCGAACCGGATTGTGGGAGTCAGATAAAAAAACTAATGAAGTATCGTAAAATTTACGAACGCACCTTACAACGACGTAGAGAGTCTCCTCTCTTTGGACAGTTGTATAATATTTCAAGTGGGGAAAAACAGCCTCCCAGTCTAGTTCCCACGGGAGAATTAGACTATCTTTCTCGCCATAATGGATTGCTTGAATATCACGATCTATTTCAGAAAAATCTAGGAACATTTTATAAACATTTTACCGCTAGCGTTCCATTTATAATTGAGGAACAGTGTCGCATCGGCTTGGGAATTTGTCGGCTGGCTCGAAACCTCATAGAAAACGAAAATAATTATCTGACTTTTTGCGAAATTGGTGTTGGAGATGGTCCTAATGGGCGCACGCTGGCAGAGTTTTCAAAGGGTAAAATTAGAACGCTGTCAACTTCCAACAGCATCTATAGCAAAAATAATTTTTATCAATTATGCAATCATAACTACTCGAGATTTCATCATGGTTCTTTCATAGAGATAACACCAGAATATATCACTTCTCATGTAGATCTCGATCTTTTTCGTGATGGGTTCAATATTATCTATGAAAATGCTACATTCCAATTTTACGGGCCGGAGCGAGAAGATATTATAGAGTATGTCGCCAGATTACTCCAAGAAAAAGGGCTAATGATTTTCTTAGAAAAACTGAGATGTCCCGACGAACGAGAATATAAAGACAGAGAAAAAATCAAGGACGATCTATTCAAAAAGAAATTTTTCTCCGATCGCGATATCGCAGAAAAACGCCTCGGTATATTAGAAGTCATGGAGTCCGGACAAGTCGATATAGAATCCTTGGTTTCTGCGATCGAACAAAATTTCAAATATGTCTATCTCATTTGGAATAGCACAAATTTTTATGAGTTTGTGGCTTCAAACAATAAAACGATGGTGTCCGAGTTTCTGAGGCTCCTTCCGCCTCCTTATCTCCCTTCTCCCTTCTGTGTAGAAAACAATTTGCCCAAACGTTTTTAGTTTAAAATAATTTTCTTGTCCCTTGCCTCCCCTCTTACTTGTCCGGAGATTGCATAGTATACGCCAACAATAATCGTGGCAAAGCCCAATAAATTTAAAACACTGAGAGACTCTGAAAATAAAACCCAACCAATGAGTGCTGCTAACATCGGGTTAAGTAGTAAAACCGTCGCAACAAGTGCCGAGGAAAGCCACTTGAGAGAGTAAGCCATTAATAGATGGCAGCCTAAAGTATTAGCGACCAACAACAATATTGACAGCCAAGTTCTTGGGTTATCTGGAAGGAGAGAATCTCCCGTCCCGAGTAGAATTGGTAAACTTAAAAGACTGCAAGATACAGAAGCCCAGAAAAGGATTGTCGTCGATCGCCAAAAACTACGAAGTTTCTCGATTGCCATGATGTATGCTGCCCAGAAAAGAGCGGACAATAATGCCAGACTATCTCCTTCAATATTGATATGACTCGTGATATCGCTTAGACCAATTCCTAAAGTTCCTACCATTGCTAAAGTCATACCCACCAAAAACTTAGCCTCAAATTTCTGAGAAAATAATATCCATCCGGCTAGGGTCGCAAAAGCAGGAGACAAACAATGCAAAACTTGTGAATTTGCGACAGTTGTTTGAGATAAAGACCAAGTCCACAGGCATTGAGTCCCAAAAAAAGCGACAATTAAGGCCAACAAAGGCAAAAAAAAGTTCCCCAGAAAAGAGAAGTTTAAAAAATCTGTTTTGATGCTGCTTTGGTCTTCACCTTTGATGACTTTATTGACGATCGCAAAACATTCCCAGATTATCAAACTAAGACTGACTATTAGAAAGCGATCGAATACTGTCGCATTCGCCCCCAGTTCTGCCTCGCTCAAGCGAACCAAAATAGGCATTAATGATAAGAGCAAAGCAGCCGCGATCGAAGCCGCAAGTGCTTTGCTTGCCACACTAGTTGAAGGGAATCGATCGGCTAATTTAACTTCTATTTTCATTTTTTATTGACAAGGATACCCTTACAGGACGATGATATAGGTTTTAGGAAAATCTTTAGAAAAAGAAGTTCTCTACAAATTTGCCATATCAAATATATGGGGTAAACTTGAGATAATCAATGACTATGAGATTGAGGAAATTTACACCATGTTTGCGACTGCCCTGAAATCCAATCAAGCCCCCGAATCGATCCCCAAGGATTTATTTGGTGCGATTGAAAGCCTGAAAAAGGAATTAAATGCAGTTATCCTCGCTCACTACTACCAAGAACCCGATCTGCAAGATATTGCAGATTATATAGGTGATTCCCTGGGGTTGTCTCAGAAAGCAGCCTCTACGGATGCAGAGGTAATCGTTTTTGCTGGGGTTCACTTTATGGCAGAAACAGCGAAAATACTCAACCCCAATAAGTTAGTGTTGCTTCCCGATTTAGAGGCGGGCTGCTCTTTGGCAGATAGCTGTCCCCCAGAAGAGTTTGCCAAATTTAAAGCAGCCCACCCCGATCATCTCGTCGTTTCTTATATTAATTGCTCGGCTGAAATCAAAGCCATGAGCGACATTATCTGTACTAGCTCTAATTCCGTCAAGATTGTCAATCAAATTCCTCAAGACCAACCGATTATTTTCGCACCTGATAAAAACTTAGGCCGTTTTGTGATGGAGCAAACCGGACGAGATCTAGTGTTATGGCAAGGCAGTTGTATGGTACACGAGATTTTTTCAGAAAAGAAAATCGTGCAACTTCAAGTCCAACATCCAGAAGCTGAAGTAATCGCCCACCCAGAATGCGAAACGTCTATCTTGCGTCATGCCAATTATATCGGTTCCACCACGGCGTTATTAAAGTACTGTCAAGAAAGTTCTTCGCCAGAATTTATTGTGGCAACAGAATCGGGAATCCTTCATCAAATGGCGCAACAAGCTCCCCATAAAACGTTTATTCCCGCACCACCCGAAGGAAATTGTGCGTGTAATGAATGCCCTCATATGCGATTGAATACCCTCGAAAAATTGTATTTATCCATGAAAAATCGCACGCCGGAAATTACCATGCCAGAAGAGATTAGAGTTGCAGCGTTGCGACCAATTCAAAGAATGTTAGAAATCTCTGCATTGTAGAAGATAGTTAACCAAAAAGCAGCGCGCTCTTCAGGAAAATTATCACGCGAGTATAAGATATGCCATCGTCACCAAACCCAGAAAGAGAGTCTCTTGCGAAAGACGAAGCCTTGATTTATGATTGGCGGCTTCATAGCATTCGTCAAGCCTTGAAAAAAAGAGGCAAAAGCACGGGAACTTTAGAGGTTGAAGATTTACTAGAACTGGGACATTTAGACCAGTATCATTACTTTGGCAGCCAAGCCTGCGATCGCGCAATCGCGTATTTGGGAATACAGCCCGAATCCTCGGTTTTGGATATTGGGAGCGGGGTGGGGGGACCGGCTCGATACATTAGTTATAAAACCGGATGTCACATTCAATGTATCGAACTGAGAGAGGACTTTAACAATTTCGCTCGAGAGTTGACCGAACGAGCGGGATTTCAACAACAAATCGATTATCTGACCGGCGATATTCTGAGCGAACCGATCGCCAAGACTCTCTCCTCCGGTTCTTTCGATAGTGTTTTTTCTTTTCTGTGTTTTTTACACATCAAACAACGCGATCGACTGCTGGAAATTTGTTTTCGTTCTCTCAAGGAACAAGGTTGTATCTATATTGAGGACTACGTTGCGAATAGCCCTCTCGACGCGCAAACCCGAGAGGTTCTTGAAGAAGTCGTGCAGGCTTATTACGTTCCCACCCGCGAAGTCTATCGACAGCATCTAGAACGGGCGGGATTTGCCGATATTTGTTTTATCGATCTCACCCTCCCTTGGAAACCTTGGGTAGACGAACGCTATGAAAAGTTTCTTCAATCCCGAGAAGAAGCCCTCTCTCTCTTCGGTTCTGAAGTTTACGAACATCGCATTCAATTCTATAAAGCCATTTGCGACCTATTTCAAAGCGGCAAAGTTGGCGGTTCTTTGATTGTCGCTAAAAAACCCGATCTTCCCAAAATATACCCCGTTGCAGAGACGTACTTTGCCGGGCGAGTACCGACCTATAGCGAACAATATCATTTCTTTTTGGAGGATGGCTCTCTCCTCGCGTTAAGGTATTTTCAAACCGGAACTCTCGAACATTATTCGGCTTGGTGGAGCGATCGTAATGGCACATCTCACGAAATCCTGAATACCTGTGAGAGTAAAAAATCGCGGGAACATATCTCCATCGAAAAAAACGAGGGAGCGGGTAAAATTTATTTGCCAGAAGCGAACATCGAAATTCAATTTCAAGTCGCCGCTCAATTTGCTTGGTCCGTACCGGGAGAAGAAAACGGTCGCGGGGTCATTCATCAACCGCAACTACTCGGCACGGTCAGCATGGGCGATCGCCAACAGAAAGCAACGGGGTACTGCAAAATTTATGAGGGCGACTATCCCAAATTCTGGGGTTATCATTTCGTTCACGCCTTTTTCCCCGATTACGGAATCATCTGGAGTGCGGATGCCACATTCGGTGAAGACAAATATAATTATTTCAAGCTCCTCGACACCAGACAAGGGGATGCGAAAACTGCATTGCAGGGAGAAGATTCCTATCATCGCCAGACCAGTGCTTGCACTCGCATTAACAACCAAAGCTATCGCTTGCAATTTGATAAGAATGCCTTGGCAACTTGGTCGAGTATCCTGCGCAACCGAACCTCAACCATGGAAAGCAATCTCCGCTTGCAGTACAAGCCCGCCGTTTTGGAAATAGAGGGGCAAGTCGTCGCCGAAGGACTTTGTTTAAAAGAATCTTGTTTCGGGACGATCGCCTAAACTGTCTTCTGGATGGAGAAAACATTGAACGGATCTAAGCCGACTATCTCAAATATTTCCGCCTGTTATGACGCGATTATCATCGGCTCGGGAGCAGCAGGACTCTATGCCGCCCTTTGCTTGCCAGAACGCTATCGCGTCTTGCTGGTGACGAAAAGCAAGCTGGGAGTGGGTTCGAGCCAATGGGCGCAAGGCGGCATTGCAGCAGCGATCGCCACGGATGATACCCCCCAACTCCACCTCGAAGACACTTTAAGTGCCGGAGCGGGCTTATGCGATCGCGCTGCGGTGGACTTTCTGGCGAACAATGCCTATGACGCGATCGCCTCTCTCCTCGATTTGGGAGTCGATTTCGATCGCAAAGACAACAAGCTGGCAACAACCCTAGAAGCCGCCCATTGTCGCCCCCGGGTGCTGCATTCCCAAGACACCACCGGACGGGCGATCGTGGAGATTCTCACCGCGAGGGTATTAGAGCGCTCCAACATTGAAATTTTAGCCCCTGCCTTTGCCCTGAATTTGTGGCGCGATCCCCAAGGCGATCGCTGTCAGGGGATAAGCGTCCTGTACGAGAATCAAATTCTTTGGTTGCGAACCAATGCCGCGATTTTAGCTACGGGTGGCGGCGGCCAAATCTTTGCCAAAACCACCAATCCGAGCGTCAGTACCGGGGATGGCGTGGCCCTTGCTTGGCGTGCCGGGGCGATCGTGCGAGATTTAGAATTCTTCCAATTTCATCCCACTGCCCTAAGCCAAGCGGATGCCCCCCATTTTCTCATCAGCGAAGCCGTTCGGGGAGAGGGAGCGCATTTAGTGGATGGCGAGGGGCGGCGTTTTGCCTTTGACTACCACCCCAAAGGAGAGTTAGCCCCGCGAGATGTGGTCAGTCGGGCGATTTTTAGCCATTTGGAAAAAACCGCTCCCGATCCGGCAGAGGCTTGCGTTTTTTTGGATTTAGGGACGCTCTCCCCCGAAAAAATTCGCCATCGCTTTCCCAATATCATTCAAAAGTGCCAGCAGTGGGGCATCGATGTCTTTACCCAGCCCATTCCCGTGGCTCCAGCGGCTCATTATTGGATGGGTGGGGTTGCCGTCGATATCGCCAACGCCACTTCTCTACCGGGATTGTACGCGATCGGGGAAACGTCCAGTACGGGAGTACACGGTGCCAATCGCCTCGCCAGTAATTCGTTGCTGGAATGCGTGGTTTTCGCAGCACAATTGCAAAAATTAGAAATAGAACCCGTTTCTCCCCAAGAGCAGGCGCATTTTCAAACCATTGCGGGAGACTGGCAGGAGGAAATGCGAGAAATTGAGGCAATTCGGGAACAATTACCGGCTTTAATGTGGCATAGTGCGGGCATTTGCCGATCGCGATCGGTGTTAGAAGAAGCCAGTACAAAAGTTGGATTTTGGCGGTCTCAGTTGGCAGACATGGCGATCGGCAAGCATCTCTTGCATCTATCCCCCGGAGAGAATATCACCTTTGAGTCCGAAACAGCTCCAGAACAAGTCAAATTCGTCGCAGAAACAATGAATTTGTTGGATGTTGGCGATCTGATCCTCAAAAGTGCGGCATTTCGCAGCGAAAGTCGGGGAGGACATTATCGCACTGACTGCCCTGATAAAGCCGATTCTTGGCAAGTTCATACCGTCGTGCAAGGCGATCGCCTAGAAACCGCCGCGATCGCGGAGCATTGAGAGGATAAGAATGAGCGATCGCGCGGAAGTCGAATCGGCGTTTCTCTCCCCCGTGAAACTCACCGGGATCGTATCTTTAGCGATCGCGCTTCTGGTTCTGCCTTTGGGTCCGATTTGCGTGCGCTGGAGTCTCCAAGAAATCAATCCGATCGCGACGATTTTCTACCGTTTCCTCTTCGCTGGAATCATCTGTACGGCAGGAAATTATGGGAATCTGCGATCGGAAAATAAGACGGCGATCGATTCTCGAAAAATTCTTTTTTTCCTTCTCGGTGTCGGCGTTTGCGACGTTGCCAATCAACTTTTTTGGGCATGGTCGATCGAGCGCACTTATATCGGGAATTGTGCCTTTATTAACAGTTTAACGCCTTTATTTGTGGCCTTGTTGGCGTGGTTATTTTTAGGACGCAGTTTCGATCGCCGCTTTCTCATGGGGATGATTATTGCTGTAGGAGGCGCGATCGCGATCGGGGTGAGCGATCTCCAGTTTACAGGGACTAAATTACAGGGGGATATTTTTGCTTTAATCTCAGCTATCTCTCGTGCCGCTTATTTATTAATTGCCGAACGCCTGCGAGTCTATTTTAACGCAAGTTATATTCTTTTGTGGAGTTGTTGGTTAGGGAGTTTTTTATTGTTTCCTTTACTGGGGTTGAATGGCGATCGCTTCGTTCCTCAATCTGTCTCGGGATGGGGGGCGATCGCTTGTTTGGTCGTTATCTTTCTAATCGGTCGAGGAATGCTCGTGAACAGTTTAAAAAGTTTATCATCAAATGTCGTCACGGTCGTTTTACTGTTAGAACATTTTTTAGTTGCAATTCAAGGCGGGCTGCTTCTATCGGAGACATTGAGCCTCTCGGAATGGCTCTCCTTTACGATTGTTGCGATCGGCGTTTATTTTGCCCTTTCCAGTCGCGATCTCGAAATCAATAAATAAGTTTAGATTCTATATTCTTTTAAAATAAACCAAATTGACAAATAAAAAAAATGTGATATACCGGAGGAGATCGAATCTCAAACAAGAAAAATTAATGACAAAATTTGATTTTGAAATCCAGATCTCAAAAGATGAAGTGCGTAACTTAACAATTCAAGAGGAATTCTTTTGGTTAAAACAAAATGGAAAAGAACGAAAAGTAAGATTGCACGACTACTCTGAATCATATCGAATTCCCTATTTATATGAGTATCTAATGGGAAAAGTACAAGCTCAATCTTATAGTATTCTACCCTCTTTACTCATCAATCGGGTTAAAGATGAGGGCAACAGTATCAAAGATTTGGTCGTGCTAGATGTTGGGGCAGGAAGCGGAATGATGGGCAAAGCTCTAGCAAATTTTGGGATTGAATCGATTGTTGGAATTGACATTCTTCCAGAGGCAGCCGAAGCAGCAAAACGAGAATATCCAGAAGTTTACGAAAATTACTACGTTGAAGATTTATCTAATTTGAGCGAAGCTACCGAGAAAACCCTCAGTAGTAAAGCATTTAATTGTCTCATTTGTGGTTCTGCCCTAGGATTCAATCATATTCCAGCCTCGGGCTGGAATACAGCATTTAACGCAATTTTGCCTAACAGTTGGATTGTCTTCAACGTACACAGAGAACAGTGGGAAGATAAAGGGGAAACTTCCTTTGTCGCACGACATCCTTGGATAGCCAACACAGAGATTTTTGAAATTATCGAAATTCGCAACTTTCGATATCGATTTTATCTAGATGGACGCTCTTTGCACGGTAGTGCGATTATTGGCAAAAAGCGAACCAATATTACCAAGATAAAATCCTTTTAGGGCAGTACTTAAATCTATACGCTAATATACAAATGACCGATCGACTCGAACAAGCCAAAAATCTACTCTTTTCAAACAAGAGTATTGCTATTTTGACTTTACTAATCGCTTGTTTCGTATTCTCTTTTGCCCCTATCTTTATCAAATGGAGCGAACGAGAGATTGATGCAATCTCAACCGTTTTCGTTCGCTTTTTCATTGGTACACTGGTTTTTAGTTTGGGTAGTTGCATCGATCTTCAAGATAACCAAAAGAGTGACACAAAATTGATGGATTTTAAATTTTATTCTCTCAGAATTTTTTTATTTCTTTTAGGTGCAGGAGTGTGTACCATTGCCAATCAAACGTTTTGGGCACTTTCGATCGTGCAAACCAATATCGGCAACTCCGCTTTTATGCACAGTTTAAGCCCCTTATTTACAACCTCATTTGCATGGTTGTTTTTGGGGCGCGGCATCAATCGTCAATTTTTCGTGGGAATGGTCATTGCAATCGGAGGGTCGATCTCAATCGCAATGGGAGATTTGCAGATCGCAACCGCAAAATTACAAGGAGATGGATTGGCCTTAATATCAGCAATTTTTTTTGCTATTTACCTGTTAATTGTCGAACGCTTGCGCATTTACTTAAGTGCTAATTCTATTATGTTTTGGCGTTGTTTGTTGGGATCTTTGCTCCTGTTCCCCATTCTCTTACTGAGTGGGAGCAAGATTCTGCCTGATTCGCAATCGGGATGGTTAGCCGTTTTTTGTCTCTGTGCGAGTTTTAGTATCGGTCAAGGGTTGCTGGCGCATACTTTAAAGATTCTCTCGTCCAATCTGGTCGCCGTTATTTTACTCTTAGAACCTCTCCTCAGTACGATACAGGCATGGATTTTCTTTGCGGAAACATTGAGTATTTCGGAATGGCTCTCCTTTATAATTGTTATAGTTGGCGTTTACTTGGCGATCTCTAGTCACGATCGCCAAGTGACGGAATGAAGATTGATGAAATAGAAAAAAATACTACACAAAACCCACTATTTTTATTTTAAAGTCAAAAATAATGGATCTAGATTTTGCGAACAACAAGATTCTGGTAACGGGTTCGTCCAGTGGAATTGGAGCGGCGATCGCAAAAGCATTTGCCAAATATAACACTAAATTGATTCTCCATTATCATCGGAATTATGAAGGCGCGATCGCCACACAAAAAGAAGTCGAACGAAAGAATAGTCAAGCACAGATCCTGCAATGCGATTTTAGAAATGAAGAAGACGCACCCAAATTTTTCATAGATGCGATCGCCTGCTTTTCGGGGATTGATATCTTGATTAATAATGCGGGAGTTGTCCCGATAAAAGAGATTAATGAGACCGATCGAACACTCTGGAAGGAAACATTCTCGATTAATCTTAATTTTCCTTTCTTATTGAGCAAGCTATTTGTTAGCGATCGCATTGAAAAAAGAGAAGCAGGAACAATTTTAAATATTTCCAGCATTCACGGAGCTATCTCCTGCGAAAAGTTTTCCGCCTATGCGTCTTCAAAAGCGGCTCTCGATGCACTTATGCGAATTCAAGCGATTGAATGGGCAAAACATCAAATTAGAGTCAATACAATTGCACCGGGCGTTACTGAGGTCGAGAGAAATCAAGCGAAATTAAGGGAACAGAAAGATTTGTGGATACCAAAAATCCCTTTGGGAAAATACGGTGAAACCGATGAAATTGGAGAACTAGCCGTTTTCTTATGTTCGAGTTCTGCTTCTTGGATTACCGGACAAGTCTTTACAATTGATGGGGGAACGACAGCGAGGGGAAATTATCCGTTAAGATAATTGCAATTAATAATTAATAAGTGATAATTGATAATTGAAATGTCTCTCGCTTTCCTAGATTTACTGAAAATGAGCGCGAGATCGCTCCTGAGTAACCCCACTCGTTCCCTCCTAACGACCCTCGGAACATTTATCGGCGTGGCGGCGGTGAATGCAACCTTACAGGTGGGAAATATCAGCAAAGCCATCATTCAACAACAATTAGACAGCCAAGAAGCCCCGCAAATTCATGCAGGATTGCACGGGAGATCGAGCCTGATGGAAGCCGATACACGGTGGGTCCGATCGCGTTTGTCGGGAGTGCGATCGATGAGTCGAAGAACTTTTTTCGATAGCGGGCAAGTGATTGTCGGCGATCGCGAAACGTGGATTTGGTGCAATGCGGTCTCTTTAAATTACTTGCAAACTTCAGGACGGCAAGTCACCCGAGGCAGATTTTTCGATCGGGATGATTTTAAGGAATTTCGTTCAGTGGCGATCGTTGATGAATCCTTAGCCGAAGAACTTTTTGGCGAGGAAAACCCCATCAACAAAACGCTCTTTTTCAACAATATCCCCTATCGCATTGTCGGCACAATTGAAGCCAAACCCGTTACCAGCGATGGGGAAGTATGGCGCACCATGCTCGTTCCCCTGTCCTTGCACGCCGCCCGTCGGGGCATTGAAGAAGCCCGCTCCCTACACCTGCGCCCCCAAGAATTGAGCGCGATCGCCCGCCAAGAAACCGAACTCACCCAGTTATTACAAGAAAGATTTGCCCCTCAAGAGGCTTGGTCTTGGAGCAATGTCAGGGACATTTTACGACAGCAAGAGGCTATGACTATTACCGAGCGAGGACTTTTAGCAGTAGGCGCGATCGCCCTCTTAATTTCTGGAGTGGGAATTGCTAATATTACAATTGCGTCTACCCTCGAACGAACCTCAGAAATTGGACTCAAGCAAGCCCTAGGCGCAACTCCCCGGGAAATTCTCTGGCAATTCATCATTGAAGCAGCACTCGTGAGTTTGGTGGGCGGAATTTTCGCGATCGCCACCGTCGATCTGGGCACCCGTTTGGTTGCCCGTCAATTTACTTTGCCCTATCGTTTTGAAATCGCGACAGCAGGGTTAACATTAGGAATGGCGATCGCTGTCGGAGTCGGAGCGAGTTATTTTCCCGCCCGTCACGCCAGTCGATTGAATCCCATTTCGGCTCTACGAGACCGTTAATTGTATTTCTGTTTAACAACCGATCGCTGGTAACTTATATGGCTCGTCGCTCTTCTCTTTCCGATCTTCCCGCTTTACTCCGATCTGCCTTGCGAAATGGCAGTTCGACCCTGTTTGCTGCGATTGGAACTTTAGCCGTGCTGGCGATCGCGAGCGGCGATCGCCAACCCTCTGCTGCCATTAGCGAGGGTCGCAGAGATCCCTTAACTTCTTTTTTTAACACCGAAACATCTACAAAAGACCCCTTACCCGATGTCCCGCTTCTCAACCCCATTCCCGATCGCAGCGATCCGCGCGTGATTTTGCCATCGCAAGGGGAGCATCGGGAGCGGAGGAAGCAACGGGAGCAGAGGAAGCAGGAGGATCGGAGGAAGCAGGGGGAGTCAAGAGAACAAGAGTACAAACCTCGCTTTCGGCTCTTTGAGTGGCCGGAGCGCAATTCTCGGACTTCTCAATCGACAAGAGCTCAAACTAAAGTGAGGGCACAAACTAACGCAAGAGCGCAAACTAGCAGGAAAAGACGGGTTGAAGTGCGATCGCGGGAAACCGTCTCTCCCCTGCGTCCTGAAACAGCAAATTCAGAACAGAAAATTTCGCAAACTACGGAACTCTTAACAGCAGAATCCGAGACTATTCCTTTTAATCTCGAAGATATCGTACGCTTAACCGTTGCCAATAATACCGAGATCAAAAATGCCTATTTGGCTCGCATTGTCCAAAAAGCAGAACTGGCTAGCGCTCGGGGGGAATTTCGTCCGAAAGTCGAACCCATTTTAGCGGGCAGAACTAGCGGACAGGGGACGAATTGGAGCATTTCCGACAGTCAAACCCGCATCGAATTGGGCGCGGGGGTCTCTCTCTTGATGCCGACGGGAGGAGAATTGCGCTTGGATTGGTTGAGTCAGTTGCGATCGCTCCCTGCCAGTCAAACCAATGAAGATTCTTTGCGTCAAGGCGTGAGCCTGCGATTTACCCAACCCCTTTTACGAGATGCGGGAGTTGCCATCACTAAAAGCGATTTAGATATTGCCAAGTTGCAGGAGAAAGTCAATCTTTTGAGTTTAGAAAATACCCTGATTGAGGAAATTACCACGTCGATTAGGAGTTATCGCACCCTCTTAACCCAACAAGAACAAGTCAAAAACACGAGGGCGGCTCTTGAAACTGCCAAACAACAATTAGAGCAACAACAAGCCTTAGTTGAAGCTGGACGAGAAGCCCGTTTCACTCTCCTGAGAAGCAAACAGACCGTGACGAATTTTGAAGGGCAATTAATTGAGGCACAAAATGCCGTGAAATCTTCTCGTTTGGCTTTATTGAATCAATTGGGGATCGATCGCGATTTGAATATTGTTGCGGTTGAAGACGTTCTCCAAGCCACCGAAGAACGTATCGAGTTAGACCCCGAAACCACTCGTCAAATTACCTTTACCAACCAACCCAATTATTTAGCAGAATTGCTGCAAATCGAAATTTCCGAACTCGATGTTTTGCAGTCCAATAACGATCGCCGTTGGAATTTGGATTTAGAAACGCAGTACGATGAAGCCTTAACCAGTCAAGCAGATTTTTCGGCCGGACTGGTTTTACGGCGCAATTTAGGCAATCGCTTCCAAGATGAAGAAGCGTTCAAGCGAGCCAAAGTTTCCCTCATGCAAAGCCAAAACGATCTCGCTCAACTTGAAGAAACGATTGAAACTGAAATTAGCGATCGCCTCCGAGATATTGAAGTTAGCTTCCAACAAATTCAATTAGCAAAAGAAGCTGTAGCGTTGGCAGAAGGGGAATTACAAGCACAAGAAGCCCTCGTCAAAGCCGGACGCAGCGATAATTTTGAACTGCAACAGGCTCAACAAGATTTACTCAATGCTCGCAATGAAGAGATTCGCCGACGCATCGAATATCTCAATACTTTAACCGACCTGCAACAAACTCGAGGAACAACTTTGGATGATTGGAATATTATTTTGGAAACAGAAAGGTGATTTGGTTATTGGTTATTGGTTACCTGCACTGAGCGAAGCCGAAGTGTTGGTTATTAGTTGTTGGTTGTTCGTCGGACTGGTAGTATAATATCATGTCAAAAGCACATCGGCTTGATATCTACCTGAAGCGAGCTTGCTACAGATTTTGGTAGCGATCGTTACTCATCTTGTTGAAAATTTTTTTAAAGAGCACTGATGAAGAGTACAAGCTCTTTTGAGTTCTCCAGAACCAAAAATCTCTAAATTTCGACCAATAACTAACAACCAATAACCAATAACCAAATTTATGAAAATCTGTTTGAATGTTTCAGAACCCGTTACAATACCCGTAGAACAGGAATCCGTTCCCATTCATCACTATTTCCGTCAACCCCAACGCTTGGTTAACGCGATCGCGGATCCAAAGTTAATGGAAATCCTAGGAGGCGATCGCTATCGTTTAAAAATGCGTCCGCTTAATCTTTTGGATTTATATCATTTTCAACCCACAGTAATTCTTAAAGTCTGGTCGAGCAGTCGCGGCACGATTTATTTACAATCTGAATCCTGTGAAATTCGCGGTATCGACTACATCAATACCCGTTTTTCCCTTAAAGTCAATGGCTTGCTCGTCCCTTCTCAAAAAGAAGGCAAAACCTATCTACAAGGTGAGGCTTTTGTAGAAGCAAAAATCGAACTGCCGCGAGTCTTTTTGCTTGCTCCCAAACATCTTTTAGAAACAGCGGGTCATAGTCTGGCTAAGAATGTTTTACTGCGGATTAAACATCGCCTTCTTTCTCACCTGCTGTCAGATTATCACCAATGGGCGCAAGGAACGGAAGAAAATACCTCGCGCGATCGCGAATCTTCTTCTCTCATTTCCAAGTCTTCCTCTTTGGCATAATCAAATTAATTCAAAATTCAACCAGCGATCGCGCCCGAGTTTTAAAGGCAAACAAGAGTCATGTCCGAGCAATCCCGAGAGCGTTCGAATTACCCCATTTACCTCGACTGTCACGCGACAACCCCTGTCGATCGGCGAGTCATTGAAGCCATGCTGCCCTATTTTACCGAGCGATTTGGCAACCCTGCCAGCATCAATCATGCTTACGGATGGGAAGCTGAAGCCGCCGTTAAACAAGCCAGAGAGACAATTGCCAAGAGTATCGG
The DNA here is from genome assembly GCA_039194995.1 of Cyanobacteria bacterium P01_E01_bin.42. Taxonomy (GTDB): domain Bacteria; phylum Cyanobacteriota; class Cyanobacteriia; order Cyanobacteriales; family Spirulinaceae; genus CCY15215. The sequence goes on from JBCCVR010000064.1 coordinate 22,537, forward strand.
TTCGGGTCCCGAAGAAATTATCTTTACCAGTGGTGCCACAGAAGCCAATAACTTAGCGATTAAAGGAGTCGCCGAAGCCTATTACACCAAAGGACGACATATTCTGACTGTCGCCACCGAACATCGCGCCGTTCTCGATCCCTGTCTTTACCTCCAAAAGCTCGGCTTTGAAATTACCTTCCTTCCCGTCGAAAAAGATGGGGTACTGAATTTAGACACCTTCGAGAAAGCCATTCGTCCCGATACGATTTTAGCCTCGGTCATGGCCGCCAATAATGAGATTGGGATATTGCAGCCTCTAGCAGAAATTGGCGCAATTTGTCGTAAACATGAAGTTTTATTTCATAGCGATGCCGCTCAAGCGATCGCCAAAATCCCCCTCGATGTCGAGGAGGCGAACATCGATCTCATGTCCCTCACCGCCCACAAAGTCTACGGACCGAAAGGGATTGGCGCATTGTACGTCCGCCGCCGGAATCCGAGAGTCCAACTCGCCGCCCAAATTCACGGCGGCGGACAAGAACGAGAGATGCGATCGGGAACGCTGTATCCCCCGCAAATTGTCGGTTTTGGCAAAGCTGTAGAACTGGCGCGGAGGGAAAGAGAGGCAGAAAGAGAGCGGGTGCAGAGATTGCGCGATCGCCTCTGGCAGCAACTCCAGCAACTCGAAGGCATTCATCTCAACGGATGCAGCGATCGCCGCCTTGCCGGAAATCTTAACATTAGTGTCGAGGGAGTAGACGGTTCGGCCTTGCTGTTGGGATTGCAGTCCGTCGCGGCGCTTTCGTCGGGTTCCGCCTGTACCAGCACCAAAACAACCCCATCCCACGTCCTAAAAGCCTTGGGGCATCCAGACGACCTCGCCTATGCCTCCCTGCGCTTTGGCATTGGGCGCTTTAACACCGAAGCCGAAATCGATCGCGTCGCCGATGCCGCCCTCAGAACCATTCGCGCCCTCCGCCAAGCCAACGCTCCCGATGCTCCCCCCGCTCCCGATGCTCCCGATGCTTCCAAACAAAACTAACGTAAAATAAACGAACGGGGTATAATTGGACGAGAAAGAAATAGCAGGCACTGATAGAAACAAATTCCGATCCGTTCAACCTCATCAGTTTAAATTTTTGAGAAACAAGCCATAATCTCTTGTTTGACTTAAAATAAAATGCGTGTATGAGGGAAGATCCATCGGGAAAAAGTGACGAGAAAGTAACGAGATTGACCGACTCTTGCCGCTAGACCATTCTCGGGAGAGCCAGTCTTGGAGAGATTCTAGAGTTGTCTCTAGGAATCGCACAAACCCAAAAATATAATTGGTTTGCTGTTTTGGTGTCTTGTTTTGGTTTGTTGTTTTGGCGATCGGGTGTAGCGATAATCTCACGCTGTTGCTCGAGCGATCGCGCTCGAGTTATCGAAGGACGGGACTTCAAGTGCTAGAAGTTTAGCCCAATCGCAACTGCGCTTCGAGCCAATCTTCCCCATAATCTTTTTCTCTGAACCGTTTCTCCGAACCGTTAGCTCGCGAATTTAGCTTGCGATCCGTTCCGATCGTCTCGTCTTGCGGATAGAATCGAAAATTCTCCTCCCAACTCAGCCCTGCTATTTCAGAAAATTTTTTTCAAACCCATACAGCGCGATCGCCTCACAAGGCTACATCGTTTTCAGAGCAGGATTCTCACGATCCAATTATCGCGCATGGATGCCTTCACCGAATCAATAAAGTATTGAGGAAATTGCATGCCCAAGCAGATTATTATTGCCGAACAACATCAAATTGCCGCCATTTTTTCTGAAGATCGAGTTCAAGAATTTGTTGTCTCTACAGGCACTCAACAAGTTGGCGATATCTACGTCGGTACGGTAGAAAACGTCATTCCGGGAATTGATGCCGCTTTTGTCAATATAGGCGATGCCGAACGCAACGGATTTATGCATGTTACGGATCTCGGTCCCTTGCGATTGCGTCGCAGTGCCGGAGCCATCACCGAACTGTTGACCCCCAATCAAAAGGTTCTCGTACAGGTGATGAAAGAACCAACGGGAAATAAAGGTCCCCGGCTGACGGGAAATATTACCCTCCCCGGACGCTATTTAGTGTTAATGCCCTACGGACGGGGCGTAAATTTATCCCGTCGCATTAAAAGTGAAAGCGAGCGATCGCGCCTGAGAGCCCTAGCGATCTTAGTCAAGCCCTCGGGAATGGGGCTTTTGGTCAGGACGGAAGCAGAAGGAAAAGACGAAGAAGCCATCATCGAGGATTTGGAATATCTCAAAAAACAATGGGAAGATATCCAACAGCAAGCCAATGTTACCAGACCCCCCGCCCTGCTCAATCGCGACGATGACTTCATTCAGCGTGTTTTGCGGGATATTTACAGCGCCGATGTCAATCGCATCGTCACGGACTCCAGCGAAGGCGTGAAGCGCGTCAAACAGCACCTCAAAAATTGGAGTGGCGGTCGTCCCCCCGAAGGCGTTCTCATCGACCATCACCGCGATCGCCAGCCCATTCTCGAATATTTCCGAGTCAATGCAGCCATCCTCGAAGCCCTCAAACCCCGGGTCGATCTGCCCTCTGGAGGATATGTCATCATCGAACCCACAGAAGCCCTGACGGTGATCGATGTGAACTCCGGCTCTTTTACCCGCTCCGCCACTGCCCGGGAAACAGTACTCTGGACGAATAACGAAGCCGCCACGGAAATTGCCCGCCAACTACGCTTGCGGAATATTGGCGGCGTGATTGTTGTGGACTTTATCGATATGGACTCCCGCCGGGATCAAATGGCATTACTGGAAACCTTTCACGATGCCCTAAGCGGTGATAAAGCCCGCCCGCAAATCGCCCAACTTTCCGAATTAGGTTTGGTCGAACTCACCCGCAAGCGCCAAGGACAGAATATTTACGAACTGTTTGGGAAAGAATGTCCGACCTGTAATGGTTTGGGTCACGTTGCCAACTTACCCGGCATGGAAGCCCCCAGCGAGGTTGTTGAAAAGAGCCTGCCCGTTATTCCCGCCCCCACTCCCAAACTGGTGGAAAAACGCGAAGATGACGTTGAGGGGCTATTGGATCTCGGGGTCGAAGATGATCCCCAAGAACTGGATTTACTTCATCATCCCAGCTATCAAGACCAAAATTTGACGGGGAATCGCCGCCGCCGCCGCCGCCGAGTGGGAGAGGAGACTCCGACCAAAAGCGCAAAAATCCGGCTCAATGGCGGAAACGGTCGCAACGGAGATAGCGAGGAAGAATTACCCGCCCCTCCCGAAACCCTCGATCGCTACGATCGCCGCCCCCCCAAGCGAGAATCTCCCCCCGAAAAAGTCTCGATCAAAATGACTCCCCTCGAACAGGATGTCTATGCCTTAATGGGCATTTCCCCCCTCGTGCGCTTAGACCGAGAGGTGAAAGATCCGCGATCGGTCATTCTGTCGATCGGCGAACCCACCGTTTCTGAGGAGAATGGGGAAAACATCGAAGAAGAGTTCAAAATCGAACTCGCGCCCATCAGTGCGATCGCCGAGGAGGAGGAAGAAGAGGACGATATCTCTGCAACGATCGACGAGGTTGAAGAACCCGTGCCAAACGAACCCGAGACGGAGGATACCGATGAAGAAAGCGATAATCGACCTCTAATTCGTCGCCGCCGCCGTCGTTCGTCTGCCCAGTAAAATATGAAATCTTACCCCGTTACTAGTTTCGATCGCGCCTATCTACCTGAAAATGCCCCAAAGCAAATGTGGGTTGCAGGTGTCGATGAAGTGGGACGGGGTGCTTTATTCGGGCCTGTGGTGGCAGCGGCGATCTGCCTTCCGTGGGGAGACTGCCAGCAATTAGAAGCGATCGGCGTGCGGGATAGCAAGCAACTTTCTCCGAAAAAACGAACGGAACTGGCCAAAGAAATTGCCGCGATCGCAGAGGTTCGCATCGGCTACGCGACGGTGGCAGAGATCGATCGCCTCAATATTTTGCAGGCTTCTTTACTGGCAATGAAACGGGCAGTCTTAAAAATGGCGATCGCGCCAGAGTTCTGCGCCATTGATGGCAAATTTCCTATTCCCCACTTAAAAATTCCCCAAAAAGCGATTGTGGGAGGCGATCGGCAATCTCCCCTCATCGCCGCGGCGAGTATCGCGGCCAAGGTTTGGCGAGACGATTTAATCGTGCGTTTCGCCCAAAAATACCCTCATTACGATCTCGCCGCCAATAAGGGATACGGCACGAAACGCCATCGCCAAGGCATTGCTGAATATGGCATTTCTCCTCAACATCGCATGTCTTTCAAAACCACCCGCAATTAGATGCCGTATTTTGCCACGACGCGATCGCCAATGAATCCGACGAGGGGTTTAAAGGTTGCGATCGCATCTTCACGGCCGAGAGCCAAACTCGGAAAGGGGCGAGAACCGTAATTTTTGCCAATTTCCAAGGGAAAAGGAGACTGGGGTTCGAGGTGAACGAATGTTCCTCCCGCTCCTTTCAGGATCGCCCAGACTGCGGCAATATCCCAAATTTTCGGGGTAGCCTCTATGCCGCCGATAGATGCGCCGCAAGCGACGAGGGCGAGATTATAACTGGCTACGCCGATCGAACGAAACTTGCAGGGGAAGGGGTTTTTGAGAATATCTATGCTGCGGGCGCAGAAATTAAAAAGATGATTGAGACTGGGAGTATCGGCACTGGTCTGGATGGGTCGTTCGTTTAAATACGCTCCCTTGGGCATCACTAAACCCGTTTGACCCGACCAATAGCCGTAAAAGACTTGGCGTAGGGGGGGGAAATTGAGAAAGCCAAAAACGGGATTGCCCCGGTACAGCAAACCCAGAGACATCCCCCAGATGGGAATCCCCCGAGTGAAATTGGTGGTACCGTCGATGGGGTCTACCACCCAGCACCAATCGTTATCGGGCAAAATATGAATCGTCTCTTCTGTGAGAATCCCGTGATCCGGGAAAGTGCGGGCGATCGCGTCGCGAATCTGGCGATCGCACCACTTATCCGATTCCGTAACCAAACTGCCATCGCTTTTGCGATCGGCCCGAACATTGCCAAAATCCTGCAAGAGGCGATTGCTCGAGCTTTCGGTAATGGCGTGACAAAAATCCAAAACCCGATACCAAAATTCTGCCATCCTTCATTTCCTCCAATTGGCTGCGTTTCATTATCAATCTAATTCGGCTTCCATTACTTTTGCGATCGCTTGTCGGGCATTTTCTTTAAATTCTCGAATATTAACTTTCCCGAGCATCCAAATTGCCACAAACATCCCCACAGCTTGCAAAACAAAAACACTAGCATAAGCCCAAACCGATTGGGTAAAGACGAGTTTTCCCAAATTCAGAACTGCACCCCCCAATAAAGTTGCCAATCCTCTTGCCATTGCCTGTGCTAATCCCCAAGCGCCAATGAAAGTTCCAGCAGTTTCTGCTGCTGTTAAATCCAGCATTAAACTGGTTGCCCCCGCCGTAATCATACCCGAGGATAAGCCTAACAATAAAAGACTGCTTTTAAGTAAAGACGCGTTGCCAATCCCTCCCGATAAAATGATAAATCCAAAAGCAATGGCAGAGCCGACACATCCTGCATTGGTCGTTTTCTTTTTGCCCAAACGAGATATGAGAAATAGCCCCGTACCGCTAATGCCGAAAAGCGTTCCCATACCAAAGGGAACGTTTAATTTGGTCGTATCGGCAATACACATTCCAAACACCTCGCCCCCATAAGGTTCCATGACAGAATCCTGCATAAAAATGCTCAGGGTCAGAATAATCAAAAAGCTGAAAAATAATCCCGTTTGACGATTGGAACGCAAGATGGCGATCGCTCGAGAGAGGGTGATTTGGTTTTCTTGTTCGGCAATTGTCGATCGCAAGCCGTAACGAGAATATTTTTCTTCAATACCGAAAGTAGCCAGCAAGCACAATCCGAAGACAATCGCGGGCATGATAATAAAAACTGGATTGATGGTAGCTTGGAGTTGGGCAATATCAACAATTTTTGCACTCTGAGCGGGATTGTAAGAGAGAATCTCTCTTCCACAAATTTCCGGCTGTTCTAAGAGTCTAGAACTAACAATTGCACCAACCACAATTCCGATCATAAGCATCGACCAAACAATTCCTACTAATTTCGAGCGATTGTCGTCATCGGAAACATCGACAAGCAAAGCAGCAAAGGGTGTTGAACTCGCACTCAATGCAAAACCATAAAGTGCAAAAATTAAGGCTAGCAGAACTGACCAGAGATAAGTCGGTAATGTCCAACCCGTTATTTGTAGACTTTGACCGATTTGCCAAACGATTTGCAGGGCGATAAAAGAAAGACTGGTAAACGCGAGAGTTCCCAGCCAGACGTAACTCGTCCGATACTTCCCTAAGAGGGGTTTTGCATCGGACATTTGCCCGAACCAAACCCGTGCGGGACTGACCAACTGGTGCATGGCGATCGCGCCAGCTGCGATGATAGGCAGCACTTTCAATTCGTCAATCATAATGCGATTGAGAACCCCCAAGGTCAACAGGGACATGATTCCCAAACCCAGTTGGAACAGTCCGAGGCGAAACATGGTCCAAAGGTTGATTTTAGGTAGAGGCTGTGAAGGTGGTGGGGATTGTAACTCTGATAAATTGGGAGTAGTCATTTTGAAGTCGCGCAAAATCGATTGGACATTTGCCTTATTGAATCTTACTGTAGATCGAAATGGGTTTCAAACAAGGCGATCTCGTCAAATTTAAAATCAAAACAATAACTTTTGATATGGGTCTATGAATCCGATTGAATATAAGGTTGGCAAATTGCTTTGAATATCTGCAAAATTTGCATGGATTGCTCGGTATATAGCAAATTTAAGGGAGGAAAAAGCTGATATGTGGAAGGATCGTTTTTTTGCAAAAAGGCAAACTGATAGGTGATTCCATTGGTTGTCAATCCCCAAACTGTCTCTTGTTTTTCCAATCCAGTATAAGCATAGGTTAAAAGTTGAGGCAGTCCCACAGAAGTATCAGCGTTGGCTTTTTTCGATTCGATAACGAGTATCCAAAGTGCAGTTTCCGGATTTTTATTTTGTATTCTTTCAGCAGCCAATATATCCATACGACCCTTAATTATTGTTTCTTCATCTTCAATACTAATGCGTTCGATCTCTTCTTCTAAAGCGATTTGTATTTGAGGACTGTAAAACCCGGATAACCAGAGCAGGGGAGACAAAAACAAGAATTTAACCTGCCCTTCCAAAATCTTATCATTTACATAATAACTTTGGATGTTATTGCGTAGTTTTAAAAGTTGTTTCTGTTCGCTTTCGGTTATTGGTTCTAAAGATAAAAAAGAAGTAATAGAGCCATCAAAATAGCTCTCTAATTTTAACAAATAATGAACCTGTCCGAGATTTAAAGTGCTGGCATCAATTGTAACAGTCATTTGAGGTGAAGTCGATCGGGAAGGATATATTAGTATTATAGCATGGAGTTATCGGGCGATCGCCTTGCCGATTTTGTTAAGATTTGAGTTGAATTATAAAAAAACTTTTGAAGAAATCATGCAAAGTGTAGCAACTTAGATGGAAGAAGGCATTGAAATCGGTTTTGAACGGGGTTTGGAAGAAGGAATCCGACAGGGTAAAATCGATATAATTACACACCAGATTTCTAGAAAGATCGGTAAATTGGAGTCTCCCATCAAAAAGAAAATTTCTGATTTAAAAATGTCTCAACTCGAAGTTTTAGGGGTAGCTCTCTTATCTTGGGAAAGCAGTGAAGGTTTGCTGAATTGGTTGGAAAAAATTGAGAAGATAGAGGAAATAGAAGGGAACGATGCCAACCCCTAAGAGATTGGAGATGTCAGCGATCGCTTTTTGCTACTTTTTTCTGAATGACAAAAAATGACAGAATCGGGTGGGAATATTCTCTCAACTCAGTAAATTCCCCAACATTTGGTGATGAACATCACCCAAGCCAATGCTGAAGATCGCGGAATTCTCGGTGTTCTTCAGGGATTATGAAATCTACAATCAAAGATGATCGGTCAGGGTTCGCCATTTCAATCAGCAGTTCTCAATCACTTCCCACCAGCAAATTTTTCCAGCAAATTTTTTTATTCTGGACGCAACTAAACCGAGATGTCTAAGCAAGCACTAAGTCGTCATCCACTCTTTGCCCCCACTCAAGTCCTCAGCAATCTGAGAACCGGACAATTATTCTTTGTTAAAGCAAATAAAGGAAGCGGCGTAATAGTCTGCCATCCCCATCATGCGGAAATATTGGGACCTGGAGCCGCAGTCGGGGGAATGCTGGATTTAGATTGTCATCGGTTGATTCCCTTGGGAAAAGTCGCACTCACCTATCCCGAATCTTACGAGCAACGGCGGGAGGCTTTTCACATTCGCCAAAAATGGATCGGCGCAGCGCAAAAAGCGATAAAGCAGACCGTTCCCCTCAAGCGCGCTTATTTAATGGTGATGATGATGGAAAAATATTTTGGACGCAAGACGATCGCGGAACTTCCCGATGAAGTTTTAGCGAATATTGCGGGAGTCCTTCCCAGCACGATGGCGATCGCGAGACAGCAAAGAAAGCAAGTGCAACCCGTACCGCAACAACGGAAGAGACAGTTTCCCAACCCCAACCAAGCTGTTCCCGTTTAACAACGAATCATCACGAAGAAGTAATACATTACTAATACCCTGTCATTAACATTTCGCGATTGGAAGGAGATCGCCCAACTTCATGGCATTCCTTGCATTTATTAGCGATCGATACAAATTCGCAAAATTGTTTCCAGCGATCGTTAATTTTTACGGCGATCGGGTAATGCAAAAATCGGCGATCGCGAACCTCTACCGCAAACAGGAATTTTTAAAATACCGCAATAGCCGATCGCGACCGAAAAGCGTGGGGATCGATTGGCCTGTGCTAGAATGAGCAGACAATGGGCAAGCAACAGGTGATAACAAATCATGTTTGAACGCTTCACAGAAAAAGCTATCAAAGTAATTATGCTCGCCCAAGAGGAGGCGCGCCGTCTAGGCCACAACTTCGTGGGAACCGAGCAAATTCTCTTGGGTTTAATTGGTGAGGGAACGGGCGTAGCTGCCAAAGTTCTCAAGTCAATGGGAGTCAATCTCAAAGATGCCAGAATCGAAGTCGAAAAAATCATCGGTCGCGGTTCGGGTTTCGTTGCAGTGGAAATTCCCTTTACCCCCAGAGCCAAGCGCGTTTTAGAGTTATCTTTAGAAGAAGCTCGCCAACTCGGACACAATTATATCGGTACGGAACACTTACTCCTCGGTTTGATTCGCGAGGGTGAAGGGGTTGCCGCAAGAGTTTTAGAAAATTTAGGTGTAGATCTATCGAAGGTCAGAACTCAGGTGATCCGGATGCTGGGAGAAACAGCAGAAGTCGCCACGGCTACCGGAGGAGGCGGACGCACGAAGACCCCAACCCTCGACGAGTTCGGCTCTAACTTAACCCAAATGGCCGGCGATGGCAAGCTGGATCCCGTGGTGGGACGCATTCAAGAAATCGAGCGGGTCATTCAAATTCTCGGTCGGCGTACCAAAAACAATCCCGTGTTAATCGGCGAACCCGGGGTCGGTAAAACGGCTATCGCGGAAGGTTTAGCCCAACGCATCGCCCAACAAGACGTTCCCGATATTCTCGAAGAAAAGCGCGTCGTTACCCTCGATATCGGTCTTTTGGTGGCAGGCACCAAATATCGCGGGGAATTCGAGGAACGCCTGAAAAAGATTATGGATGAAATCCGCTCGGCGGGCAATGTGATCTTAGTTATTGACGAGGTTCACACCCTGATCGGTGCGGGTGCGGCAGAAGGGGCGATCGACGCGGCGAATATCCTCAAACCCGCTCTAGCACGGGGCGAACTCCAGTGCATCGGCGCAACCACCCTCGACGAATACCGCAAGCATATCGAGCGAGATGCAGCCTTAGAACGACGCTTCCAACCGGTGATGGTGGGCGAACCCAGCGTAGACGAAACCATCGAAATTCTCTACGGTTTGCGGGAACGCTACGAACAGCACCACAAACTGAAGATTTTAGACGAGGCATTAGAAGCGGCGGCGAAATTGTCCGATCGCTATATTAGCGATCGCTACCTGCCGGACAAGGCGATCGATTTGATCGACGAAGCAGGTTCTCGGGTGCGCTTGATTAATTCTCAGCTTCCCCCCGCCGCGAAAGAATTGGATAAGGAGTTGCGGCAAATCCTCAAGCAAAAGGATGACGCGGTTCGCGCCCAAGACTTCGATAAAGCCGGGGACCTGCGCGATCGCGAAATGGACATCAAGGCACAAATTCGCACTATTGCCGCCGCCAAGAAAAACGAAGATAACGGCGAACAAGACGGACCCCACGTCGATGCGGAGGAAATCGCTCACATTGTTGCCTCTTGGACGGGGGTTCCGGTACAAAAGCTCACGGAAACCGAATCCGAGAAGCTCCTGCATATGGAGGATACTTTACATCAGCGCTTGATCGGTCAAGAAGATGCCGTCAAAGCCGTTTCTCGTGCTATTCGTCGCGCCCGAGTGGGACTGAAAAACCCCAACC
>JBCCVR010000065.1:0-33083 GCA_039194995.1 Cyanobacteria bacterium P01_E01_bin.42
AACTCCCACCTCTCTACAGTTTCCCCATATTCATAAAAACATTAGGCACTTTATCCAAGATTTCTCGTGGTCGGTTTATGCCCAAGAAAATCGTTGAATTAGGTCAAGAATCCGTTGGTTTTTGCTTGCAGGGTAAATCCTATCGTTTGACTCCACCAGATCCTCTCGACGAACCCCTTGTTTTAGCCGAACAAATTAATCCGACGATCGCAAATACGGGTTATCAATTTGAAGTTTGCGATCGCCCCCCGAAGCTCTATCTCCTTCTTTTATCACAAGCGGAAAAACAAAAATTGATTCGTGATAAAAGTTGGGTATTTCTGCCAAAGAACGGGTTCTTTTCTGGTAGCTCAATCAAATCCCTCTCATGAGAGGATGTATGACTTTAAGAGCAGCTTTCCCCTCTTCAAGCAAAAAGTGGAAGAGGGGCATCCCCACGCCATTACTAAAGTTGGGTGAAATTGGCCGGATCTTGATCGCGCCGATCGCGCACTGAAATGGGTTTTCCTTGGCGATCGCCAGCAAGCGCCGCCGTGGTTTCTAATGCTTCTCGCAGGTGTTTGGCGGCATAAATAGACATATCGCGCGGGACGCTAATGCGATCGCGCAGGTAGCGCAGGGCTGGATCGGTTCCGGAGGGGGGCGCACAAAGTTCTCCCGTCATCATGTAAGTGAGGGCGCAACGCAAGGCTTCATCAAAAAGGCGATCGTCGGCTGGATTCACGCGAATGATATTCTGATGGTGCTTAATAACCCGATGCAAGGCTTCCACTCGCGACGTTTCGGGTTCTGGATAGGTCACATCGGGCAATCCCAACCAAGGCCCGCGATCGACTCGTTTTTGATTTATCTCGGCTTGAGATTCTTGGTTCGAATAGCATCCACCCATTTGCGGGGGTAAATCGTGGGCGTGGGTATGAAAATCGCTTTGCGTCCCTCGATAGGTAGAGCGGGTTTCCATGGCATCAAACCAATCCGAGAACCGTGGGTTTTCTTCTCGCAATGAATAGCCTTTGTAGTAGTAAAGACTGGCATTCATCCGCTCGACATAAGGGGTAAAAATCACATCAACCGTCCCAAATTTTTCTAGAAAATAAGGTCCTGGCGTACTTGCCAAAGCTGCTTCAACTTTAGCCACAATGGCAGTAAATTGCTCTCGATTGCGTTGTTCGTCCTTTTGCGATCGCGTGGGGTAACACAACCAACTGCACCAACCTCGAAAGAGGAGGCGTTCTAGTTGGCGTAGGGGCAGCACTTGGCGATCGCGCATTCCCAACCGATCTAACGGGCCAAATGCGTCTTCTAATGCTAGTAAGATATCATCGCTTTCTGTAATTAACCGACCGTCCAGTTCTACAGCCGGAAGCATTCCCGATCGCACCTTTTGCTTATACCATTTTTCTTTCGTTCCATAACAAAACATCGTGACTTTCTCGATCCGGTAAGGAATTTGCTTTTCCTCCAACCACAACCACACTTTTTGACAATAGGGACACCAAGCATGATGGTCGCGATAGAGAGTTACTCGCACATCTGATTCTGTTCGTCCAAACAGCCGCAATCTCCCTTGGGAATTGGTCGGCCCGTTAACCGTATCTCGCTCAAATATGGCGAATTTTTGTAGTTCTTCCCAACTCAAAGATAAGGATTTGGTCGATCTCATAAGGTACTCCAGAAAAGCAAAAGTGTTTGACGATCGAACCGATACTACAATATTCCGTTGGACAATTTCTACTCTTCTCCAGCTACACGGGAGAGTTATCGCTAATTTCATTGCCATGACCGAGTTCGAGCATGGTTAGGACTGCCGTAGAAAATGTCCAAGGATTGCATTATAGCAAAAATTGCGTTCCAAGATTCCAATCTACGCTCGCGCGAGATACAATCGCGATCGCGCAAGAATTTCCTCTTAAACCGACAGCAACAAGCGATCGCGATGAGCGTGCAAAAGTTCGATTTCTTTGCCAGAAACTTGCTCTAACATATACACGACATTCTCCGGGCGCAAGATCGTTCCATCATTGCTATAACTGCCGAGATAGCGAATTTTGGTTGTTTCCGCAGAACTTTCAAGCGTTAAAGAAAAAAGGCGATCGCGTAAATTTATCTCGCGAACTTTCCCCGATTTTGTCGTCTTTTGAAACAATATCTCCGTGCTCTCATGTATCGCAGCGATCCAATTTTGCCAATTTTCTAGGGACGCATCGGCAGCAACATCGAGAATATATTCGGCTTTCTCTAAGGCACGGTTGGCGGAGAGGGATTTTACATCAATTTCTTCTACTAAATAGATAGGAAGTTCGTCGGGGAATTTTTTTGTTAACTTGGCGCGAAATTCTTCTAATTCTATGCACTTTGTTAACTCAAAATCGACAATTTCTCCACTGCTGGTCATTCCTAAAGATAGTGCACTGGCGATCGAAATTCTCGGGCCGGGGTGATAGCCTCCCGTAAAGGAAACGGGCAAAGCCGCGCGGCGAATGACGCGATCGAAAAGCCGCACTAAATCCAAATGACTCAATAATCGCAATTCCCCCACTTTGCCGAAGCGAACTCGAAAGCGTTGCACCCGCTCGGAATTGGGTTTAAAGTGTCCTTCAAATTCGGGAATTGCTGGCGGTTCAAAGACGACATTATGACCGAAATCATCTCCGCAAATCCCGCAAGCGGAACAGCCCTCAAAAGCACAATCGGGAACGGTTGTTTCTTCTAATGCCCGTTGTAAATCTGCCTTCAACCAAGTCTTATCAATTCCCGTGTCGATATGATCCCAAGGGAGGCGTGAATTTAAGCGATCGTCCCACGAATATTGCGGGCGTTTGCGCTTGCTGTCGAGGCGAGTATTTTGGGACTCCATCACATTCCATTCCCCGTCCTCGATCTGGCGATATTTCCAAGCGAGATCCGAATCCGCGATCGCCTGTTCCCAAGCCCCGTAGGCACGATCCAAGCTCTCCATCCAAGCATCCATTCCCGCACCCAATTCCCAAGCACGACGCACTACCGCCGCAAGTCTGCGATCGCCGCGGCCGAGAAAGTCTTCCATTGCAGAGATGCGATAATCGGTGAAGTTGGCTTTTACGCCTTTGACGGCTTTGAGTTCCTTCCACAAAATTTCCTTTTTGTGAATAAATTCTGCCGTAGAGACAGAATGCCACTGAAAGGGCGTGTGAGGTTTCGGAGTAAAGTTAGAGATAGTGACGGTAAAATTGAGGCGCTTGCGTCCTTTAATAAAGCATTCTCTTCGCAACCATCGCAAGGTCTCGGCGATTCCCAAAACATCCTCATCCGTCTCCCCGGGTAAACCAATCATAAAGTAGAGTTTGACCCGATCCCAACCCTGTTCGACGGCGGTTTTGATTCCTCGCAGAAGTTCTTCGTTCGTCAACCCTTTGTTAATGACATCTCGCATTCGCTGCGTTCCTGCTTCTGGTGCGAATGTGAGACTGATAGGGCGCGTGCCACCGAGGATGTTGGCAATGTTTTCATCGAAGCGATCGACGCGCTGACTGGGGAGGGAGAGAGTTATATTTTCATCCTTGAGGCGATTTTTGATTTCCATACCCACGGCGGGCAAGGCAAGATAGTCAGAACAAGAAAGAGAAAGTAAAGAGAACTCATTATAACCCGTTTCTCTCATGCCTTTTTCAATGGCATTCACCACCTTTTCCGGCTCTACATCCCGGGCGGGACGAGTCAGCATTCCGGGCTGACAGAAGCGACAGCCGCGAGTGCAACCCCGACGAATTTCTACCGTGAGGCGATCGTGAACGGTTTCGGTATAGGGAACGAGTCCGATAGAGTGTTCCGGCATGGGGGTGGCAACGCGGCGTAAAATACGGGGGGGAACATCGGGATGATTGGGATGCACCGAACCGTCTTCTGCCATGTCGTAAAGGCAGGGAACGTAAACGCCGGGTACTTTTGTTAGCTCTAGGAGCATTTCTCGGCGGGAGAGTCCGGCTTGTTTGCAATTGGCGATCGCGGCTCCAATTTCCGGTAATACTTCCTCCCCGTCTCCTAAAGCCATAAAATCAAAGAAATCGGCGTAGGGTTCAGGGTTTGAGGTCGCGGTTTGTCCCCCGGCAAAAATTAAGGGAAACTGGCTATTTTCTCTCTCTTTCCAAGTTAAAGGAATGGCAGCTAAGTCTAGCATTTCGAGGATATTGGTCGCCCCGAGTTCGTAGCTGAGACTAAAGCCCAAAATATCAAAATCGATGAGGGGACGGCGAGATTCTAGGGCGAATAGAGGGGTTTTCGTCTCGCGGAGTTTCTGGGCTAAATCTGGGGCGGGGAGATAGGCGCGATCGCAGAGTTGGTCGAGGGAGGCATTTAAAATATTGTAGAGGATGATATGCCCCAAATTCGACGCACCCACCTCGTACACTTCCGGATAGGTCAGCGTCCAGCGCACGATCGCGCTTTCCCAAGGCTTATGAACGGAACCCAGTTCGTTGCCGAGATAGCGGGCGGGTCTTTCGATTTCTGGGGTCAGAAGTGATTCAATTGCAACAGCCAAGGTGCAGCCCTCCTCTTTCATTTATCCGCGCTCTCCACTATACCGAATTCCTTGGATTTTGGGGATTGGTATTATTGATATATTATTAATATAATGACCGTGAAGATTTTGTTAAATTATATAGGTGGAATTTTGTTGATTATACGGGCAGGATGCCCGTTCCACGGGAAAGGAAAAAAGTTCTTCTAAAGATAAATCAAGACTAACCCCTCGTTCTCAATTTATTTCGATAAGCTCATCAGGATCGCCAACGATCGCATCGGGTCGATGAATCAAATTTTGCAATTTATCTTTCGTTTCCACCGAAACAAGTCTAAAACGCTTACCACCGCGCTCGATTTCTACAGGTATGCTTGTTGTGAGGATTTCATCGAGTAAACGATCGATATTTCCTTTTAATTCAGCGACTGTAATGTTTTTCATCTTTTCAAAAAACTGAGTGGGAACGATATCGACGGATAAACCTAATTTTTTAGCATTAATTGTTGGTTGATTATATCACTGCATCTAATAATAACTCTGCACCAAATCGTACTGCATCGGTGCAAGGCAAACCCGTCTCTTTTTCGGTCGCCGCGATCGCTTCTCTTGCTTCTTTTTCTTCTAAATGAAAGGTATTGAGAGCGATCGCTTTCACTTTCCCTTCCGAAAATGCGCCCCCTGCCCTTGTTAAACTTTCGTAAGCGGCGATGACTTCCGGTAAAGGAGGGATGAGAACATCGGGGCAATTCATGATGCTTTTTTGCCCTGCGCGATGGGCTAAAATCAACCCCGTCGGCTGACTGCCGCGAATGAGGGGTAAAGTTGCAGTAGAACCGGGATGTAGTAGAGATCCTTGCCCTTCAATTAGGAGCAAATCGCACTGAGACCCCAATTCCATCGTCGCCTTTTCCACCGCCCCCGCCGCAAAATCCACCCGGATCGCATCTAAAGGAATGCCCTCCCCGGCGATCGCCAGTCCCCCCTGTCCCGTTGCTAAAAACCGCGTCGAAATCCCTCGTTTTTTGGCAGTTTTTCGGAGTTCTAACCCCGTTGACATTTTGCCGATCGCCATATCAGTACCCACGGCGAGAATTCTCTGGCAAGTGAGATTTTTGGCACGTCCCGAACCGATACTCAATCCTTCGGGTTCTTGGCGGATATCCCAAATCCATTGATTTTCGCACAATTCCGGCACGAGTTCCGACATGGGAGTATGGAGTCCGTTGATAAGAGATACCCCTGCTAGAATCGCCTGTTTCACCTCTTGCAGCCATTCTTCCGGCAAAGCTCCCCCCGAGGGTGCAATGCCAATCAGCAAAACATTCGGATTGTGAGTGAGTGCCGCTTCCATTGAGGCAACAATGGGAACATCCCGGGAGATGCCCGTGAGTTGGGGTAAAGATTCTCCCGCTTTAGCGCGATCGATAACTGCCACTACATTTGCTTCCCCGTAGCGCAAAAATGCCAGCCCCGTTTTTCCTCCACGACTGCCGATGCCTTCGTGCAGTAAAATCACTACGCGATCGCGTTCGGTTAATCTCACTCTAATTCAACTCCCAATCGAAACTCATCTTTGATTTTCTCAAGAAGTTGCCTCGGGCGGATTGTGATTCTTGTTTTCTTGAGAAGGAGACTCCGAGGACTTCACCCGGAAGGACTTCAACCAGTTGATACGACTGGGAACGGGAGTACGAGCGGGTTTGAGACCTTGCAAGACATCCGAAAGCTGCAACCCTTCCCGACGGGTTTCCCGTAACTTATGCCAGACCGATCGCGACATGAGCAAGGCGTGTTCTTTTCGTTCCGCTCCCAATTTCTCCAAATATTCCTCTCGTTCCGGCTGATAGTCTGCCGAAACTACGCAGAGCGATCGCGGCGTTTTCTCCTTGCCTTTTTCCGTCACCCACCGTGCCATATGGGAAAAGAGTTCCGGATACAACCAAGTGTAAGCGGGATGAACCGTCAGATCGGTTTTGTGAGGTTTGTCTTCTTCCGAGTGGGATTCGAGTTTAAAATAGCCGATCGCCGCCTTGCGTTGGGGTTCAAACACGTAAGCACTCGCAACTTCTTTGCTCTTCAGCAGGCGATCGACTTTAGTCGCGGCGGC
The DNA here is from genome assembly GCA_039194995.1 of Cyanobacteria bacterium P01_E01_bin.42. Classification (GTDB taxonomy): domain Bacteria; phylum Cyanobacteriota; class Cyanobacteriia; order Cyanobacteriales; family Spirulinaceae; genus CCY15215. Next base: position 6,609 of record JBCCVR010000065.1, read on the forward strand.
TCGCAACAACGGCGTTTTAAAATCTTGGACGTGGCGATCGAACACCTGCCGCAATAATGGGGGCATGGAGACTGTATCCAGTTGATAGAGCAATCGTGCCTCGGCATTGCTAACGGGCAGTAAATTGGGTAGTGTCGGTTCGTGTTGGGCGAGTGTTTCCACAACGTCCGGGGTAATTTCCCAATCCGTCAGTTGAGCGAGGGGTTGAAAGCCGTTTTGACGATACAGGGCTAGGGTATCGCGATCGCTGACATTGACCTCTAACACCCAAGTTCGCGCCTCCCAAATCGTCTCGAAACAATGCCGCAGTAATTGCGAGCCAATATCTTTAAGATTGAGGCTTTCTTGGGGCTGTTGCGCCCGCACGTCCACGAGAACGTTCTGAACCTGCCAAGTGCTGCGAGTGCTGTTAAACGGTGAAACGCGAATCAACCCGCAAATTTTCTCTTGGCGTTCGGCAACGTATAAATGTAAATGATGCTGACTGGGATTCGGCAAGAGGCGCAGGAGTTTTAACAGGCCGTACCACTGCTGAAACTGGTCTAATTTTTCCTCTAGGGCGGTCAGTTCCCGTTTTCGCTCCCGCGTCCAGGCCATGACCATCAAGTCTCGCACTGCTTCCAAATCGCGCAGTTGTAAGGGACGAATGGAAAGTGTTGTATTCGTTGGGGAGGGGGCATTCATAAATCTTGACTCGACTGGGCGAGGAAGCAAGGGGACTCTCGTTCGTTCAATGGGTCTCATCCATTCTACCACTCCATCTCAAAGACTTCCCGGCTTACCATTTTTCCTTCCGTCCCCTAATTTTTGGTAACAAAACTTCAAACAAATTGTGTCGAGATGTAAACTATATGGTTAACGCGCTTATGCAAAAATTTGTCAAAACATTATTCGTCTGGCGCGATCGCCCCATCTCGGATCTTACAATCGAGAAGACGCGATCGCCGTCAATCTCTTAAGAGGACTGGAATTCATGAAAAAATTGGTCACGCTCGAGCGATCGCTTCTCATCGGTCATCTTGCTTCTATGGTGTTTGGTTTGGCGGGCTTGTTGTTGGTCGTCCCCAATGCCGAATTCATTATCGGGTTATCTCCCCTCGGTCAAAAAGCCTTTGGCTGGTCGATGGCCAATGGCGGAGTGAGTTATATGCTGCTGGGAACGGCTGCCGTCGCCATTTATGCCTATCGCCTGTTCGGGGCAAAACGGTGGCTGACCTTCATGATTACAGCGATCGCGATTTCTCTCAGCAGCGAACTTTTGGGTACGAGTACGGGGTTTCCCTTCGGACACTATCGCTATCTGAGCGGTTTGGGGTATAAAATCGCGGATTTAGTGCCCTTTACTATTCCCCTGTCTTGGTTTTACTTGGGTTTTGTGGCTTACTTGCTGGTGCGTGTTGGATTGTCTGCCGTCGCCATACCGAACGGGCTGCGTTTGTTGGGAGCGATCGCTTTTGGTTCGATGCTTTTAACATCTTGGGATTTTATTTTAGACCCCGCCATGAGTCAAACCCTGATTCCCTTTTGGCTTTGGGAACAACCCGGAGCCTTTTTCGGGATGCCCTATCAAAACTTTGCTGGCTGGTTTGGAACGGGTGTGGTGTTTATGACGGTTGCGACCCTATTTTGGGAAAAAGAGCCAATTAACCTGTCGCGATCGCAATTAATTTTTCCCCTAACCGTTTATCTCGCCAATTTGGGATTTGCTATGGTGATGAGCGTGAGTTCTGGTTTCTGGATTCCTGCCGGTCTCGGGATTTTAACGGGGGTGATTCCCGCGATCGCTTTCTTCTCAATGGCACAATCTGGAGAAGGTGCAGCAGAACAAGATGCTCAAAACCAGCAGAAGTTCATTATTACTGAAGTCTAGTTAAACAGCGATATAGATCCCGTAACCGTCAAGTAGTCCCCCAAAGCTCCCGACGCTTCCTCCGCCCCCGACGCTCCCCCACCCCTCCATGCCTCTCCCCAGCACCCTCGCCCTGCTCTCCCTCCTCTCGACCCTCCCGGCAACGTTCATTTTGCTTTCTCGCCTGCTCGAGGGGGCTTCTCGTCGTCCTCCCCTTGCCCCTCGGAAGTCGGAGGAGCGATCGCCAAGGGTCAGTATTGTCATTCCCTCCCTCAATGAAGTCGATCGCATTACGCCCTGTTTGGAGGGGGCAAATCAGCAGGATGACACCGTAGGAGAAATTTTGGTGGTGGATAGCAACTCTCGGGATGGGACCCGGGAATTAGTCGAAAAGGCTCGCCTTGGGGGAACCGATCGCTATCCCGTTCCGTTTACCCGCTTACAGCTTTTAACGGATCCTCCCCTGCCCGATGATTGGGTGGGTCGTCCTTGGGCATTGCATCACGGCTTTTTACAAAGTTCTCCCGAAAGCGAATGGGTATTGGGACTCGATGCCGATACCCAGCCCCAACCCGGTTTAGTTGCCGGTTTAGCGGACATTGCCGAGGCGGAACATTACGATCTGATTTCCCTCTCACCGCAATTCATTTTGCAGTACCCCGGAGAATGGTGGTTGCAACCCGCTCTATTGATGACCTTACTGTATCGTTTTAATCCCTCCGGGAGCGACTCAGACTCCCCAGAACGGGTGATGGCGAACGGGCAATGCTTTTTTTGTCGTCGTTCCGTTTTGGCGGCTGTTGATGGTTATGAAAGTGCGAAAGGCTCTTTTTGCGATGATGTGACCCTTGCCCGCTTCATCGCCGCCCGAGGCTATAAAGTCGGCTTTTTGGACGGTCGGCGGGTCTTAAAGGTGCGAATGTATGAAGGGGCAAAAGAAACTTGGCAGGAGTGGGGGCGATCGCTAGACCTAAAAGACGCTTCCTCTCGCGGTCAAGTTTGGGGGGATCTATGGTTGCTCTCGGCGGTGCAAGCCTTACCATTGCCTTTATTGATTTATTTTGCCAGTGTTTGGCTTCTCGGCCATCGTTCCCCAGTCATCGAGGTTGCGATCGCCTTAAACGGCTTTCTCGTTCTCCTGCGGGGATTAATGTGCGTCGCGATCGCTCCCTCCTATGCAGATACGGGAAAAACCTCGGCTTCGTGGCTGTTTTGGCTATCGCCTCTCGCCGATCCCTTGGCCGTTTTGCGCATTTTCCTTTCTTCTTTCGGGCAGCCCAAACAATGGCGGGGGCGCATGTACGCCCCTCGAAAAGACCCGTAGAAATTGAGTGTTCCCCTCTTTAGAAATTAGAACGTTGAGACCATTTTTCTAGCATTGTTGCAATGGTTATTGTTGCAATTGTTAGAGATGTCTAATCAACCCGCTCTAATTGCCAAAGAATTTGATTTCCTTCTCGACGCACGCGGGAAATGACCCAATTTCGCCAAGACCAGTTATCGCCGCGACTGGTTACGGCACTGGCATTAACATCCATCAAATCTGCCAATTCCGAACTGCTAATTAAATAGCCTTTACTGGCAACTTCATCAGCAATGCGAAGGGTTTCTATGAGATTTTTCAGTTGAACGACCCGCATTTCGCGGGGCATCTGTTGTTCTTCAACAACGTTGGAATTTACTTCGCTCATGGTTGGAATCGAGAGAGAAACTACACTATCTACTGTTGTAACCTATCATTACAGATTAAACAGGATCTGATAATCCTGCTACTGGCCGATGGCGGATAATTAATACTTGATAATTGAGGGAGAGGGATGATATTTCAACAAGATTTAATGAGGGCAACCGAATGCCCTCGATCTCATTAATCTGTTGATAATTGATAATTGATTAGGGTTTGCCAAAAAGTTTAAATGCACCCCAATAGTAAGGATGGGCATAAGGGGGATTGACAGATTCCATTTTAGTCGGGTCGTTTTGGATGCGCGCGATCGCCTCTTCAAAAACGGCGCGTTGAGAATTGCCGCGATCGCCCCATTCTTGCAGGCGATCGCCATACCACCGCATTAACTCCGCAGGCGTGACGGTTCGCAACCATAATTGTGCTTGTTTTAAGGCAACGGGGGGTGTGGATTCGCGAGCGAGACAGCGATAAAATTCGAGGGTAAAGAGAACGCGGGCAATGGAGTCTACGGGCCACAAGGGCAAAAGTACCCAATTCACCCCGGCGGCTAATAAGGTCGCGCCCCAACTGCCGAGGGATTCAGGGGTGGCAGAGAAGGAAGCGCCACCGCAGGTCGTTTCTACACCCGAAAAGCCGAATAATTCGACCCGAGCAAGGGAGTGTTGGCGTAATTCTGCCAAGGTTAAAGGCGGGCTATCGGGAAAGACAATAGCTGATTGCTGAGGCAATTTTTGGTTATAGGTCAGATTCGCGGCAAGATGGCAGAAGCGCTGACCTCCGGCGAGGGCTGCGAGGGTATTAGCTTTCAGGGTTTGGGGGTCGGCAAGATGTTGGGAGTTGGCAAAGCCGTAAGCGATCGCGGCGGATTCCAAGCCGGCATAAGGTAAGGCTGCTTCTTCCCTCTCGGTATCAAGTCCGGCAGTTAGAATCCCGTTAGCTGGGGGTTGGGGGGGTGTACCGACCTCGGCGGGTATCTTCTCCCCCTCGGGTTTGAGCCAAGGATCTGGGAGAGGAGCACCGTGGGGATTCGGCGGGGAAAAGGTGGCAAATTTGAGCGCGGGTAGATAGGTGACTTGAAAGCGATCTGGTAGGAGGACGTGGAGGGGTAGGGCGTGGAGTTGGCGATCGGGGACTAAAATGAGGGTGTCGATCGCCTCGTTCTCGAACTCCCGCAGTAAATCGGCAATCCGCAGGATATCTTCTAACTCCTCGAGCAGGCTGCTTAAATGCTGGGAGAAGTTGGCGCGATCGCGCGATCGCTGCTGCCAAGTTTGCCACCAAGTTTCCAAGCGGTGTTGTTGGCGGCGGGTTGCGCCGTATTCGTCCGTGCTTTCTAGGATGGGTTTTTGGGGAGAGGCTTCCAATTCCGCTTCTGCGCGATCGCCATTGCTCGCAGCAGAATCGCTCTCGTCGTCCAATCCCAACAGTTCGAGGAGAATGGCGAGGGATTCTTCGCTGCTTTGTTTGGCTAATTCCACCCGCGATCGCAGAGACGGACTCAACACCACATTTAAGACCACATTGGGGGTATGTCCCAAGACAATGGGTTCCGAGGCATTGGGTTTGAGAATGAAGGTGGTTAAGCCGTTCAAGCCCACGTGCCAGACGATGGCTGCAGTGCGGGGCGTTAATAATTGTTGCAGTTCGACCCATCTGAAGCCCCCATCCTGCAATTGAGGCAGATCCAGCAGTGTTGCCAAAACCGCATTTTTCCCGCGTTCGGTGCGGGCGAGGGCTTGGAGGAGTTCTCCTTGTTGTAGGGCGAGATCGACTCCCGCGCGCTCGCAATCTGCCAACGCCAGAATCAACTCTCGCCGATCGCGATCGCTCGCCGTTTCCAGTGCTTTTTGCAGGTGTTTGACGTTGTTGTTATAGAGGGATTTAACGGCTTTGGCTTCTTCTAAACCTAAATAAACCTGCATTTGCCCCTGCAAAACTTGGGGATAAAGTCGGGGAAAGGCTTCGGGGGTAAGGGTTTGCAGGGATTCTTCATAAACCTGCAAGGCTTTGCGCCAAAATCGTCCCGGTTCGCTCGTTGCCAAACCCTGACGATAGTAAGCGAGACCGAGAGCTTGTTGCAATCTGCCCCACGCCTCGGGGTAGCGATCCTTCGGCAAGCATTCCAAACCCCGCTCGAAGCTGGCGAAGATGCCTTCATCTCCCCGCTTGTTGAGTTGGGGGCAGGCTCGGGCGAGGGGACTCAACGCACTCAAAAGTATATCTGCTTCGGGAGAGCGACCCGCCGCCCCAGCCCGATCGCGCCAAGTCAGCCAGCGATCGGCCTTAAGTTGCAGGGCGCGATCGTAACTGCCGATCGCTTCTTCAAAGCGTCCTAATTCTGCGAGAACCACCCCCCGCGCCCGCCAGAGGTCGGCCCCATCTGGCGCGATTCTCAGGGCGCGATCGTAGCATTCGAGAGCCTCCTCGAAGCGATAGGCGGCGCTGAGGCAATCTCCTCGACCCTGCCAGGCTTCCGGGTTAGAACTGAGGGAAATGGCGCGATCGTAGGCGGCGATCGCCGTTTCGGTTTGTCCCAACTCTGCGAATAACTTCCCCCGAGATTCCCACATCTTATCAAAGTTGGGATCGATCGCCTCTGCTCGCTCAAAGTCAGCCAAGCTTTCGCTGTAGTCTCCCAAAGCCAAACGAGCATTGCCCCGCAGCCAGAGCAACCCATAATCTTCCGGCTTGATTTCTAGGGCACTTTCATAAGAGGCGATCGCTTCGGCATAGCGTCCCAACTGAAATAAGCAGGCTCCCCGATTGTACAAGCTGTCGTAATCGTCAGCTTTGAGGGCAAGAGCGCGATCGTAGCTTTCCACGGCTTCGGCATAGCGATCGATCGCCTTTAAACTATTGCCGCGACTCGTCCAGGCTTTGTAAAAATCTTTTTTGAGTTCGATGGCGCGATCGTAGCAGGTAATGGCGGCTTCGCTTTTTTCGAGGGCATCCAAACTGTTACCGCGACTGTACCAGGCTTTGTGAAAGTCCGGTTTCAACTCCAAAACCCGCTCGTAAGCGATAACAGCTTCTTCATAGCGTCCCAGTTCGTCGAGAGCCAGTCCCCGGTTGTACCATGCCTTGTGAAAATCGGCTTTAAGGGCAAGGGCGCGATCGTAAGAGGCGATCGCTTCTTCATAGCGTCCCAAATTTTTCAAGCCCAAACCGCGATTTCCCCAAGCCTGATGATAATCGGGTTTGATCTCAATAGCTTTATCCCAAGCCGCGATCGCGCTTTCAAAATCTCCGGCTTCGTAGAGTTGTACCCCTTGGGTAAAAGCTGCTTCGGCATCATCTCCCACGGTTGGCGTAGTGGTGGGAGGGCGAGCAATTTGTCGTTGATTGATTTGTCGCACCAACTCCCGCACGATTTCTTGGGGATCGTTGCTTGCAAGTCCTAAGCGTTGGGCAACCTGCTGGACTAAGTTTTCATCCTGTTGTAGTTTGACGAGCAGTTCGTCCAAGGTGATGGTTTTTGCACCATTTTCCCGAGCGGTTTCCCACGTGAAATCTGAGGCGAGGGCGTTGGGAGGAACTTCGGAGGTGGGGGGAGTTTCGGGAGCGGGGGAAGCGGGGGGAGGAGTGGGAAGAGATAAACTTTCTGCGACTTCTTGGAGGTCTTCCCGGGGGGCGGTGGGAACGTTAGGATTTTGGGTTGTGGGGGCAGCCGCTTGAGGGGGAGGGGAAGTTGCTTCGTAAGACCAAGTATCGCTATCTCCGCCTTTCTCTCGCGCCATGAGCAAGCGTCCGATCCCGCTTGCGGTATCGCCGAGTTTCCGTAAGGAGGGGAGCGATCGCGTAATTTCACCCAAAGCAACCATGCGTTCCGCGACGGACGGATCTGAGGGGGGAGCGGCCAAGATTCTCGCACCGTAGCGTTGCAACCATTCTACCCATTGCTCTTTCGTCCCTCGATTGCCCAAGGCTTCGATGAAGCGTTCCACCAGCGAGGCTTGCCAACCGTGAGCGATACCCTCGAGTAATTGGGTGAATAAAAATTCATAATCCTTATCTGTCAGGGGTTGACCGAACTCCGTTCCCTTATCTCCGAATCTTTCTTCGCCATCCTGAAGAGAGTCCTCTGTTGATGGGGTTTGCGGGGTCAGTTGTTGAGAGAGATTTTTGAGCCACTGCAACATAATTGCTTCGTTGAACCTCTGGGAATTTGGCGCGGGGTTGGGCAATGGGCGATCGCGCTATCGAAGGCAACGAGATCGAACAAAGCGCGATCGCCTAAGATTATATATCCTAATTGGTTATTGGTTACCTGCACTGAGCGAAGTCGAAGTGTTAGTTATTGGTTGTCGGAGATTAGAAAATGCTGAGTTTGGTCAGTTCGAGCATTGAGAAACTGCGTCAGTGCGTCAAAATTGACGTACAGGGCGATTGGTTTGCTTTTACTGAGGATTTTGCGATCGCGGTTGATAAGTCCGGGGGGCTTTATTGCGGCGCTCTCGATCCGGCTTTGGGTCAAAAAATTGTACCGAATGAGAAAGGGTATTTAGTTTGGGATGCCGGGCAAAAAGTACGCTGGTTGCTGCAAACAATAATTGTCCCCGCCGATCTAAACGGTTATCCATTGCAAAATTTAGCCTTGCGACTCTGTTTGACTTGGTGGAGCGAAGATACGCAAATTTTTGTCGAGGGTCGGTTCGTACAAGCCGGAGATCTATTCGATTCCTCTGCGCGCATTCTATTGAGTGATACGGTGATTCCGGGACAAACTTTTCAGATTGCCATACGCTTGCTCAGTCCCGGTCACGATATCGGTGCGTTAATGCGATCGCACTGCCTCTACGAATCCGATTATACCGCGATCGATCCGGGTTTTGTGGCCGATGAATTGGCTGTTTTGCACAAATATTTAACCCATTTCGACTCGGATAAGCTGGTAGTTTTCGAGGAGGAACTGGCAATAATTGATTGGGATGGAATTAGCGATCGCGATCGCTTCCATCGTTCTCTGCTTTCTCTGCGCGATCGCCTACAGCCTTTGGCAAAAGACCTCAAACAACGCTGTATTAAAATGCTGGGTCACGCTCATCTCGATCTCGCTTGGTTGTGGGAACAGCAGGAAACCTATCAAGTTGCGAAAAGAACGTTTACCTCAGTTCTCAACTTACAAAAAGACTTTCCCGATTTAACCTTTTGCCATACAAGCCCCGTTCTTTATGAATGGATAGAAAAACATCATCCGGAGGTCTTTTCAGCAATCCTAGAGGCAGTCAATGCCGGATCGTGGGAGCCTTTGGGGGGGATGTGGGTCGAACCAGAAGTAAATTTACCCTCCGGAGAATCCTTAGTCCGACAATTACTTTACGGACAGCGTTACACTCGTGAAAAGTTCGGAAACATCGCAAAAGTGGCTTGGTTAACCGATAGTTTTGGATTTTGTTGGCAACTTCCTCAAATTTTCAAACAAGCGGGAATTGAGTATTTTGTCACCCAAAAATTACGCTGGAATGATAGTACGGAATTCCCTTACGGTGTATTTTGGTGGCAGTCGCCCGATGGCACAAAACTATTAACCCTAATGTCTCCGCCGAATATTACGGGAGTAATGGATACAAATCCCATAACAATAACGAATTTTTCCGCAGATTGGGAGCAACAAACCGGAATTCAAGATACTTTTTGGTTGCCCGGCGTAGGGGATCATGGCGGCGGACCGACTCGCGATATGCTAGACATTAGCAAACGTTGGCAGCATTCTCCTTTCTTTCCAAAAATTGAATTTACGACGGCAAAACAATATCTCGATTCTCTGGCAGATTCTCCCGGAAATTTTCCGATCTGGGATGACGAACTCTATCTAGAATTGCATCGCGGTTGTTATACAACCCATGCCGATCAAAAACAATTCAATCGCGATTGTGAAGGATTATTATACGAAGCTGAATTGTTTGCAACTTTAGCCACAATTGTCAATGATTGTACATATCCCCAAAAAGATATAGAAAGTGCTTGGAAAAAAGTTCTTTTTAATCAGTTTCACGACATTTTACCCGGCAGTTCGATCCCGGAAGTTTTTGTGACGGCTAATCGGGACTGGAAAGAAGCGATCGCGACAGGAGAAACAATATTATTTAATGCTTTAGAGGCAATATCGAGATGTATTGCTCTACCCGATCCGCCCTTTGCCGAGGCAAAACCGATTCTGGTTTTTAACTCGTTGAACTGGTCGCGATCGCACGTCGTTTCTCTATCAGTTCCTTCAGAAAATTGGGCAATATACGATCTCAAAGGACAAGCGATCGAGTATCAATTTTCAACCTGTAGGGACGTTGCATGGAACGTCCCTACAGAGAAACAAAAAACATTACTATTTTTTGCTGAAAATATTCCCTCAATTGGTTATCGCTTGTTTTGGTTGAAAGAGGTGGAGAATAGCGATAAATTTTCGATCCCCCCTAACCCCCCTTATCAAGGGGGGAATCGGAGAGAATACGTTCTAGAAAATAGGATTTTACGGGTAGAGGTGAATCCAGAAACGGGGGAATTAGATCGCGTTTTTGATAAAATTAATCGACGAGAAGTTTTACGAGGAAAGGGCAATCAATTACAAGCCTTCCAAGAAGAAAGACAGTATTGGGATGCTTGGAACATCGACCCAGATTATCAGAAAAATCCTTTACCTCCGGCAAAACTAGAGTCAATTGAATGGTTGGATTTTGGAAAATTGCGATCGCGCTTGCGAATCGTTCGCAAAATCAATAATTCCACATTCTCTCAAGACTATATTCTCGATATTCATTCCCCTTATTTAAAAATAGAAACTCATGTCGATTGGCAAGAAACTCATGTTCTCGTTAAAGCTGCATTTCCCCTCAATCTAGAAGCAGATTTTGCAACCTATGAAATTCCCTGTGGTGCAATTTCCCGCACGACTAAACCCAATACTCCCGCAGAGAAAGCAAAATGGGAAGTTCCCGCTTTAAAATGGGCGGATTTAGGAGATGATAATTATGGTGTAAGTGTATTAAATGACTGTAAATACGGCTACGATAGCAGTCCTGATTGTTTGCGATTGACCCTCTTAAAAAGCCCCGTCTGGCCCGATCCACAAGCCGATCGCGGTCAGCATCATTTTACTTATTGCTTGTATCCTCACGGCGATTCTTGGCAAGTTGCCGAGACGGTTCGCAAAGGATACGAGTTAAATTTGCCATTAATTGTGAGAAAATATCCGCAGGAACAAGACCAAAATAAGAAGCAACTCGCTCCAGAAAATAGCCTCTTAGACTTATCAGCAAAAAATCTGATTCTCATAGCCTTTAAACCCGGAGAAGACGATCGAGATGCTTACATTTTGCGATGTTATGAATGTTATGGGGAAACGGCAGAACTTGAAATTAGAGGAAAATTGAACTTAGCGATCGCCTCTGAAACCAACCTACTGGAAATATCCGAGAGCGATCGGGCATTGTCTTCAATTTCTCCGTGGCAAATCAAAACCTTTCGGATCGAAATAACCAACACTGCGGCTTCCTTCGATGATGCTCAGCACGAGTCGCTCAGTGTAAGCAACTAATAACCAATAACTAATAACTACTTCAACTGAACTGAAGGGGAATCGGGATTGCTCAGATCGATAAATTCAATACGACTAGCGCGAACCCGATTGGGAAGTTTCCGCATTTTTGCCAACACCCACAATTGTCGGCGAAAGTGAATCGAAGAATAAGAGCCAAAATGGACTCGACCCAATTCGGTTTTTAAAACGAGATTGTTGGGAGACGCAAAATTGATTTCAAATACCTTCACCCCCGAACGACTGACCGCACGATAAATGTCCGGCCAGTGGGGTCGAAATTGCCGATCCAGACCGCTTACAATCAGTTCCGGAAGTTCGAGGGTATTTTCAAGATCGGCATAGCTATTTTTGGGGATCCAAAATCCTTGTTCGTCAATAATTCCCACTTCAGGGTTGGCAGCATTGGGGGAAGAGAAAGCCGGAAGAACGATCGCGACGGGATTGCGTTCGATGACCTCGATGGTCAAACTGGGGGGTAAGAGCTTGCGAATGACCGTCGCTTGGGCGATCGGTGCTTTGGCTTCAATTTCGCGGCTGAGTTTGTCCGGTTCGATTTCGAGAATGGATTGGGGGTAAGACAAGGGAACGAGGGCGCGAATCGCAGAGATAGAAAGCAGCTTATTTCCTTTAATTTTGACCTTTTCCGGCGCGTCAATCGTCCAGTCTGGCAGAGAAACCCCCCAAACGATCGCCCCAGTCAGGGCAAAGATCGAAAGCGATCGCCACGTCCCCTGCCAAAACCTAATCTGGCGACGGCGCTTCAATTGCGCTCGGCGATTCTTTAAATCTGTTGGGGAAACAGAAGACATATCCGTCATAACGTTTAAAATTCCCCGCTTTCATCGCGGTCAGATGTTATCTTGCTATTGGCTAACCTTTTCGATAATGAGGGTGAAGCACTGATTATACCCTATTCAAACTCAAGTTTTTGCCGATTTTTTCGCAGAATGGGATGATGGAGGAATCGTGCATTGTCTTAACCTCTATATTATAAACTTGGGATTAAGTCCGGCAGACATCGACAGCCCATGCAACCTTTAATTTCGATTCTCATCCCGTGCTATAACGCCGAACCTTGGTTAGCTGAAACCCTCGAATCGGCTCTCGCTCAAACTTGGCCCCACAAAGAAATTATTGTGGTCGATGACGGCTCGAGCGATCGCAGTCTAGAAATTACGCGTCGGTTTGAATCTGATGGGATTAAAGTTATCTCTCAAGAAAATAAAGGCGCTTGCGCGGCCAGAAATCGAGCTTTTCGGGAATCAACCGGAGAATATATTCAGTATCTAGATGCAGACGATCTGCTCGCTCGCGATAAAATCGAACGTCAGATGACGCAACTTCTTCGAGAGAACGGAAATTTCGTTGCGGCAGGAGAGTGGGCCAAGTTCTACAAAGAATCCTCCGAAGCGGAGTTCGTCCCCGAGCCCCTTTGGGCCGATCGAGACCCGATAGACTGGTTGACGACAGCTTGGCAAAATAACTGGATGATGAATCCGGGCGTTTGGCTCGTTCCGCGCCCTATTGCCGAAATCGCCGGTCCTTGGAACGAAAGTTTACCCTCAAATCCAGACGATGATGGCGAATATTTCTGTCGCGTCCTTTTAGCCAGTCAGGGCATTCGGTTTTGCTGGGAGGCCAAAGCATACTATCGCACGGGTTTGAGTGGCAGTCTCAGTCGCGGTAAATCCGATCGTGCCAAAACGTCTCGTTTTCATTCCCTCGATCTGTGCGCGAAGCATTTGCTAGAGGTTGAAGACAGTCCTCGGACGCGTCGAGCTTGCGCCAATCGCTTCCAACGCTTTTTTTATGAGGTCTATCCTGACATCCCCAATATTTGCGCGCGGGCCGAGCAGAGAGTGCGGGAATTGGGCGGCTCTGAGGTTCAACCGGTTATTGGAGCGAAATTGAAACCTTTATGTAGGGTGTTGGGATGGCGCAGAGCCAAGAAGGTTCAAAAGTTAGCTTATCGTTTGGGATTGGGATCGGAAAAATAGAAAAATAGCTTCAGCTAAATTGCTGATTTTAACAGTCAACAAACTAGGTGTGGAGGGCGTGGGGATGGTTTACCGATCTCCGAGAATGCGTCATAAATAAATCGATACCTCTAGATTTCGCGTCTCGAGACGACATCATCAGGATATGACATTGCATCTACTGCCGTTTTTTAAAGCCTGCAATCCTAGTAAAACGATTGATTTGGCAAATCCCTTAGAGCGTCCCTATTACATTGACTTTTCCTCGGTACGCGGGGCAAAAGTCGTGGAAACCTTAGAACGAACTATTATTCGCCTTTCTCCGGATGAACCCACCTGCCAGTTGTTTAGCGGACATATCGGCTGCGGTAAATCCACGGAGTTATTGCGCCTCAAAGCTCGCTTGGAACAAGAAGGCTATCACGTTGTCTATTTTGAATCCAGTCGAGATTTGGATATGGCCGATGTTAATATCAGCGATATTCTCATGGCGATCGCCAAATCCGTCAGCGAGTCCCTCGAACAAAGTGCTGGAATTCAACTGAGCGCTCCTTATTTTACAAACTTGTTTCAAGAGGTGAAAAGTTTTCTGCAAAATTCCATTGATTTGGATGCAGAGGCGCAACTTTCCCTCGGGATTGCCCGCATTACCGCCAAAACCAAAGAAAACCCCAAATTGCGCGAACAACTCAAACAATCCCTCGAACCCCGCAGCGAGCGCATTCTGCGGGCGATTAACGAAGAAGTTCTCGAACTGGCCGATCGCGAGTTGAAAGCCAAAGGAAAAAAAGGACTCGTGGCCATTGTCGATAACTTGGATCGTATTGCCCCTAGGCAAATTACCCCCACGCGATCGCTCCCCGAATACCTGTTCATCGATCGCGGTTCCCAACTCGGGCGACTCAATTGTCATATGGTTTATACCATCCCCCTCGCCCTTATTTTTTCTAACGAATACCAAACCCTGAAAAACCGTTTGGGGGGTGGAATTGCCCCGATTATTCTGCCCATGATTCCCGCCTGCGATCGCGACGGTCGAGACAATCCCCAAGGCATGGCTTTACTGCGGCAACTCCTCCTCGTGCGGGCGTTTCCCGAACTCGAACCCCAGAAGCGGCTCGAGCGAATCTCGGAAGTATTCGACAGCCCCGAAACCCTAGACCGATTGTGCCGCGTCAGTGGCGGTCACGTCCGCAATCTACTCGGCCTGCTCTATACTTGCTTGCGCCAGCAAGATCCCCCCATTTCTAGAGCTTGCGTCGAAAGCGTGATTCAAAACTATCGCGAAGATATTCTCCTCGCCCTCGAAGATCACGAATGGAACTTAATCCGGCAAGTGATGAAAGAGCAAAAGGTACGCGGAGAACAAGAATATCAACTGCTGTTACGAAGTATGTTCGTTTTTGAATATCAAGACGAGGGCGGCCGTTGGTTTGGCATCAATCCCGCCCTCGCCGAAAGTCAGCGATTTCAGAAAGTTCTCGCCATTGCTCCCAAAGGCGATCGGGTGTAGGGTGTAGGGTATGGGGTTTCGGGCAATCGCAATTCGCAACTCGCGCAGTCGATTCTAGAAAACGAAGGATTCAAAGGAGTACGTTTTCCCAGACCCCGTACCTTGCACCTCATACTCCCATTGCCAAAATTCCATGACAATTGTTGCCCTCGGCAGTATCAATATGGACTTAGTGATCAAAGCCCCTCGCCTGCCCAGTGCGGGAGAAACATTAATGGGTCACGAATTTTTCTCAGCCTTTGGCGGCAAAGGAGCAAATCAAGCGGTTGCCGTTGCTAAACTCGGCCACGCCGTTGAATTTGTCGGACAAGTCGGTGGAGACGATTTCGGGCAAACTTTACTGTTGGCTCTCAATGTGGCTGGAGTCAATACCGATGGGGTTTCGATTAACCCCAAGGCGCACTCGGGAGTGGCATCCATTGTCGTCAGCGAAAATGGCGAAAATACCATCGCCTGCGCGGCGGGGGCGAATGGCACTGTCGGAGAAGCCGAAATAACCTATTTTAAAAACCGACTCGGTCGGATTAAAGTGGCTTTGCTCGAATTGGGCATTCCCCTCACAACCGTCCTAGAAGCGGCTCGAACGGCTCGGGAGGCGGGGGTGACAACCATTCTCGATCCCGCTCCGATTCCCGATACTTTTCCCGAAGAACTGTATGGGTTTGTCGATATTATCACCCCCAATGAGTTAGAGGCCGGTCAACTGGTGGGGTTTGAAGTGAACGATCGCGAAACGGCAACCCGAGCCGCCGCCGCATTACAGGAGAAAGGAGCGAAAACTGTCATTATCACTTTAGGAGAACAAGGGGCATTGTGTGTGGGGGAAGACACGTTTTGGCAGCCAGCAACTCCAGTAGAAGCAGTAGACACCGTTGCTGCCGGAGATGCCTTTAATGGTGCCTTTGCCGTTGCCCTCGCCGAAGGAAAATCCCTTCCCGAAGCCATGCGCTGGGGAGCGATCGCGGGTTCTCTTACCGTAACTAAAATGGGCGCTCAATCGTCCCTCCCCGATCGCGGTGCCTTCCTAAAAGCCTTGAAGGGATAATGAGTAATCGGCCATCGTTAATCTATTGATAACCGATAACCGATAACTGATAACTGATAACTGATAACTGATGGGTGATGAATCGACGGCGCAAAGAAGAAATGGATCGAACGGTCAATGAGCGATCGCTTTCGACCTTATTGAGAGCGCTCTTGCTTTCACAAGGACAATTTGCTTTGATTTTAGTGCGTTGCAATTACCAAGGATTGCGCGAAGAAATCTGGCAAAAATTTCAAGAAGCCGTTTTCTTG
This sequence comes from Cyanobacteria bacterium P01_E01_bin.42, assembly GCA_039194995.1. Classification (GTDB taxonomy): domain Bacteria; phylum Cyanobacteriota; class Cyanobacteriia; order Cyanobacteriales; family Spirulinaceae; genus CCY15215. Next base: position 22,464 of record JBCCVR010000065.1, read on the forward strand.
CGATCGCCCGATTTAGCCCCCCTCAAAGCCCTACACCTCAACCCCTCAATTTCCACCCTCCTCGCCCCCCTCCTAGAAGCCCTAGAAGCAGACCCCGAGCAAAACGCACCAACGCCATCCCTCGAAGTTCCCGACGCTCCCGACGCTCCCCCCGCTCCCAAATCCCCCTCCGCCCTCGTCATCTTCGGTCTGGAACTCGTCAAAGATCCCGATCTCCTCTTCAAAGCTGCCAACCAAATCCGGGACGAATTTCGCAAGCATCTCTCCCTCCCCACGATCTTTTGGGTCACGGACGATCTGCTGCAAAAACTCACCCGCCTCGCTCCCGATTTTCGAAGTTGGGCGGCTGCCTCCATTAAGTTCGAGCTTCCCCTCGCCGAATCAGCAACCCTTGTTTGGCAAACTACCGAGAATGTTTTCCAACAACTTCTCGAAGCTGGAGCGGAAAAATTCGTCCCCAATAAAGCCCTCGATCTCGCCCCGAAATGTCGCGCCCGTCGAGAATTAGAATTTGCGCGCAGCGAACTCCTTTCCTCCTCCAAGCGATTGAATTCTGCCAGCGAAGCCACTTGGCAATTTATTTTAGGTCGGGATGCCTATCAGCAAAATCGGCTCGAGCAAGCCTTGAAATATTTCCAAAAGAGCCTCGATTTTTGGTGTCGGGGAACGGGGTATTGGAGTATGGGCAATTGGCTGCTGATGGAGGAACAATGGGGAGAAGATAGCCTCTCTCTAGAATCGTCGGCAAGTCGGGGCGCTCTCGTGTTACCCCGTCAGCTTCACGTTACCAATCCTTTCTTAGAACAAAAAGGAGTAACGCTGTTTCATTTAGGGTTGTGCTATCGCCTGACCGCGCAACGAAATCCCGCCAGTGCAGAAGAGGCTTGGCAAGAGGCAAAAACCTGTTTTGGCGCGAGCTTGGAAATTTTTACCATCAAGGAAAAACCGGACTTTGCGGCCGGGTTGATCGTTCAGTTGGGGATCGTGTTGCAACAACTGGAAGAGTGGAATGCTCTGAAGGGGTTGGGGCGTTACGCGTTGAACTGCTTTGACGATCGCCAATCTCAAACCTTACACCCCCATGCCTATGGTTTTCTGGCGCGAACGGCTTTAGAGGGGGGAGAGTGGGAGGAAGCCGAACGCCTCGCCCGAAAAGCCCTCGACTGCCTCAGTCAAATTCCCTATCCCCTCCCCCAACAGCACGCCAGCTATTTGCTGCTTCTGGCTCGGGTCAAGCACGGCCGAGGGGAACGCCAATTAGCCCTCGAACCGTTGCAGAATGCCCGCCAAATTCTCCTCGATCGCTGGTCTCTCGCTGACAATCGCGACTTTCCCCTGCAAAAAGAGCGCCTGTACTTAGAAATTTTAACGGAATTGCGCGCCCTCTATTGGGAAGAGCGCCAGTACAAGCAAGCCTTTGCCCTCAAGCAAGAGGGGCAATTTGTCGAGCATTATTGCGGGTTGCGCGCCTTTCACGGACTGTATCCCCTTGCGGATCCCGATCCGGCTGCTGCGGGGGGCGGTTTGTGGGCGAATGTAGTCGATCGCCGCTCCCAAGCTGCTATTGCCGCCTCGGGTCGCCAGGCAATTGTCGAAGAGTTGCTGGAAACCCTGAGCTTGCGCGATCGCAAGTTAACCATCCTGCACGGTGCCTCTGGGGTCGGGAAAAGCAGTCTTTTGCGAGGATGCTTGCTGGCCACTCTCAGAGTCAAGCCCATTGCTGCCCGCAATGCCCTGCCCATCTTACAAACCCAGTATCGCTATTGGGAACGAGAATTATGCCGTTTGTTTGAGGAGGCGATCGCGCCCCTCTCTCCCCTCAGAACTGAAAAGAGAGAGGGCGATCTCGCTCCGTTGGAAGAGCCGTGGCAAATTTTGCAACAGTTGCGCGATCGTTGGAGCGATCGCGTCTTTACCTTGTTTATTTTCGATCGATTCGAAGAATTTTTCTTTCTCTGTCCCCAAATCGAACGGCGGCAAAAGTTTTACGAATTTCTGCGAGAATTACTCTCTATCTCTTTTGTAAAAGTTATTCTCTCGATTCGCGAAGATTATTTGCATCACTTATTGGAAATCGAAAATTGCGTCGATCTCGCCACCATTGACAACAATTTGCTCGATCGCGGCAATCGCTACTATCTCCAAGATTTAACCCCCTCCGAAACCCGCAGCGCTATCGTTCACCTGACGGAAAATTCTCACTTTCATCTCGAACCCGCTCTCATCGATGCCTTCGTCGGCGATTTGTCTCGAGAGCGGGGGCGGGTGCGTCCCATCGAACTGCATCTCGTCGGCTCGCAATTACAAAGCGATCGCATCGAGACGTTACAGGATTATCTGGCTTTGGGAGAGAACCCGAAAACTGTATTAGTGACGCGATCTCTCTTAGAAATTGTCGCCGATTGCGGTCGGGAAAATCAAGATATGGTTTGGCGCATTCTCTTTGCCCTCACCGCAGAAAATGGCACCCGCCCCCTCAAAACCAAAAGCGAACTTTTGTCAGTTATCAGTTATCAGTTATCAGTTATCAGTTCTCCTTTACTGTTGAATTCGATTCTGGAAATTTTAGTGAATTCTCGGTTGGTGTTTCGCTTTCCTGAAGATCCCGAGGATCGCTATCAGTTGGCGCGGGATTATTTTGTTTCTCCCATTCGAGAGGAAGCACAGGCGCACTTTACCCGGGCGATTGAAGCCAGTCTCGAATACCAGCAATGGGAATTGGCACGGGAGCGGCAAAAACGCTGGAAAGCCTCATTTGTGGGCGTTGCCATGACTGTTCTCGCTTTATTATCGGGATATTGGGCATGGCACGCCCGCCAACAGCAACACGTTGCTCAACAGGAACTCGTCAAGGCGAATTTACTGGCAGAAAGTGCGGCTTCGGAATCGCTCTATGTATCGGGACGAAAATTTGATTCCCTGCTGGCGGCGTTGCGATCGGGGCATCAACTTTTAGAGATGGGGAGATCCCCCCTAACCCCCCTTAATAAGGGGGGGAAAGAGGAGCCAACATTTCGGCAAGATTCGGTACAAGCAATCAACAATAACCTGCCCTCCAAACCCCAAACCCCTCCCAAGAGGGGGAGCGCAAGCGGGGGAGAGCAACAAACAACAAACAGCGGTGCGACCCCGCGTCGGCGCAAGACGCAAGGGAACGCGCACCAAGACAACAAACAACAAACAACAACCCACCCCCCAACCCCTTCCCAAGAGGGGGAGTTATCAACAACAAATAACCAACAACTCTTTCCTTTGGAAGCGGGGGAGAATATTGATGCGATCGCCCAGTTTAAGATTATTTCTGCTCTCGAACGCGCCCTACACGGGACGAAAGAACGCAATCGCCTCTCGGGTCACAAGGAGGCAATTTGGGATCTGGCGTTTTCGGCCGATGGGACGCTCTTGGCCAGTGCCAGCAGCGATCGCGCGGTGAAGTTATGGTGTGAGGATGGGACTTTGTTGGCAACCCTCGACAGTCACGAGGATAGCGCGACCAGTGTGGATCTCTATCAAACTCCCCAAGGCATTCGGATGGCTTCCAGCAGTTGGGATGGTACCGTGAGGGTGTGGGAATTCGCAGAGATGCCCTGCCATTCACCACCGAGGGCAGATTTCGTAATTCCCGAACCCCTTGTCTTTCGCCCTTCTCCAGCAGCAGAGGATGTAATCTACAATGTCCGCTTTAGTCCGGACGGTCGTACTTTGGCAACAGCGGGGAAAGATGGAGCCATTCGCTTGCAAACTCTAACCGGAGATGCGATCGCGGCACTTTCAGCCCGAAGCGGTTCCGTGCAGTGGGTGGAGTTCAGCCCCAAGGGAAACTTTCTGGCGGCGGCGGGAAATGATGGCGGCATACAGCTTTGGAGCGTTGAAGGGGTCTTGCTGAATGTTTTTCGCGGCCATGAAGGAGGAGTAACTTATGTAGCTTTCAGTCCCGATGGGGAAACCATCGCTTCCGCCAGCCGCGATGGGACGGTAAAATTGTGGGATTTGAACGGCAATCTTCGCCGCACGCTGGCCGCCGATCGCGAGGGGGTCTTATCGGTGCGTTTCAGTCCCGATGGGGAGGAGATTGCTTCTGCGGGTCACGATGGCACGATTAAAGTCTGGGATCGCCAAGGCAATCTCTTGGAAACATTAGCCTCTCACCGGGATGGGGTGACGGGCGCTCGCTTTCATCCCAAAAACCATTTTCTCGCTTCTGCCAGTTTTGATAAAACCATTAAACTTTGGAATTTAGATGGCAATCCCCGCTTGGTTTTGCGAGAGGAAGGCTCGGGCATTCGCGATGTGGCCATTTCTCCCGATGGGGAATTGGTGGTCACGGCAGGGGAAAATGGGACAATCGGGATCTGGACGCGATCGGGAGAGCGATTGCTCGGGATTCCCGCTTATACCGAGGCGATCGAATCTTTGAGTTTTTCGCCGGATGGGACGCTCTTTGCTTCGGGGGGATGGGATGGAATCGTCAAAATTTGGAACCGTCGGGGAATCTTACAGGCAACGTTGCAAGGACACGGGGAACGGGTGGCGGATTTAGCTTGGAGTCCGGATTCCCGCGTGTTGGTTTCAGGGAGTTGGGACGGAATGGTGAAAATTTGGAATCGTCAGGGAGAATTGCAGGAAACCCTACAACGCCATCGCCAACGGGTTCATGCCGTGGCTTTCAGTCCGGAAGATAATATTTTGGTGACGGGGGGAGAAGAGGGAATGTATTGGTGGCAAAGCGACGAATGGGGCAGGTTTTCAGAGTTAGCTCTTTTGCCTGTGTTGGATTCGGGTAATTGGATTATGGACTTGCATTTTCTACCCTCGGGCAATGGACTGGCGGGAGACGATCGCTTCGTACTGGCAGCGGGGGGGTATGATAATGCAATTTCTTTTTGGGGCGATCGCGATCGCTTGTTGGGTCGTCTCAAGGGCTATACGGACAGCATTCGCCGTTTTGCCGTGGATCCCACGGGGGAAATTTTGGCGACGATTTCTTGGGATAATGATGTGGAGTTATGGCACGCCAACGACACCTTATTAACGGCTTGGGAGGCTCATGAGGGGGAAGTAGTGGGGGTAAGTTGGAGTGCGGATGGGGGAACGATCGCCACGGCGGGAAAGGATGGAACCGTGAGAATTCGCTCTCTGGATTTGCATGCACTGGTGGCGAAAAGTTGCCATTGGTTGGGGGATTATTTGCGTCACAGCGCCATGGTTCAGGAGAGCGATCGCGCTCTGTGCGAGGAATAGCGATCGCTCGGTAAATTTTTGTTTCCCTTGCAAGTTGAATCAGACCGTCAATTTGTCGGTTTGTACGGAAGTGCTGAATGGTGGACATTGATCAAGAGATTTCCGTCAGCATTACGAGTATACCCAAATGTAAACTCCACCTTTACTTCCTCACCCGTCTCTGCATCCGTAAAAAAGTAGTTGCCCATAGCAACAGCAGAGTCGGTATCAATGATAATGTCGGCATTTTCAAAGCGGACTGCACTCCATGGCTGCAATGCGAAGCCTTTGTCTTCATCCACGATACCCCCAACGAAGTAGGAGATTGCCTCCTCCTCAGTGAGGCGAAACTGTTCGGCTGCGGCCTTAGTTGGCTTGAAGAGGACGGAGCCTTCATCGTAGCCGTAAAGCGTATCGACATGCTCTGCTGCCAAAGCCTGATAATCGCCGCGATTTAAATAAGCTCTACCGATCGCAACAATGCCGTCACCCCACACTTTTTGCGCTTCATCGATCTCGGCTTCCGTAATTGGAGATGCAATTACAGGACTCCCCATCAGAAGAATCCCGACCGCGCTAGCTGTAAGAACTTTTTTAATCATGGTAGTCCATCCTTTGGTTAGTAGTTCATCCTTACAATATATTCTCTAGCTACTTGATAATAGAGATTTCTTTATTGAATTCTCATTATCTCTAATAGGTGCATATCAGTTTATCTGGGTACATGAACCGGAACTTATCATCGCCGCCGTTCGGGAAATTTTAGCTCAATTGGAGAGTTGAGACGATAGCGATCGCGCGATCGCGTTTCCCTTTCGCCCCTCTCTCGTTGCCATTCTTCGTTCTAGAGCGGTTTCCAAAAGTATCCCGGACGAAAGGTAATAAAATCAATGGGTTGATTAGCAGATTGATAGATTTCCTCAGAAATGACTAAGCCAATAAAATTAATATCGGCATCATTTTCGCTGGGCAGTAGCTCGTGATAGTATCTAAATTCATCCACTTCTACACCGACCAAAGCATATCGAAAAGAAGGAGACGATCTTAAATGCTGATAAAGTAATAAACTCAATTCTGTCATTTCTCGAGTGTTTTGGCCGTTAGCATTAATATATTCATCAATACCGAGAATATTGACGCAACACCACCAATCTATTAAACCTCGATCTTCTGTTTGGTAGATATAGACGCGACGATTGCATTTCCGCCCATCCCAGAGGAACAATTCTAGCTTATCAAAATGTTGCGCGATTGCTTCTGCTCCCGAGCGATCGCAACATTCTACACAAAGCCCGAAATCCCATCCCATCGATAAAATATCCTCCAAAAAGTCATTGCGATCGAAGATACTTTTAACGCCGTTGCCACATAAATTTAGAGATACAAATTCTTTGTTTGAACGTGCCATCCCACTGAACTGCAAGGCCAACTCGTTCGAGTTCTTCGCATACGATGTTCCCAATTTCCAATCCCTTGTTTTCTTCATCTTCAGGATGAACCGGGCCAAATGCTAAGAACAAACCTCTGCCGCGAACGGCGCGATCGAGGTCTTGCCCGTGATAAAAACAATACCCCAAGACAGATGATTTATCTGGGTGATTCTCATAGTCCTCCCAAAAGTCATCATAACCGTCATTTTGAGTGTATCCAGAATTTTGTAGCGCGATAATTCCGCGTTCGTTCATTGCCGTAAAAGCAGCATCAAGGCGATCGCAATCAGTAATATCAGGCCATGTTTGTTTTTCAGTTTCCCATTTTACAAATTCTACATCAAGTGCAGTTGAGACATCCTTGGTTTCAAGTTCTCCCGGAGCATACATTTCTTCACAAAAGATATTCATTAAATACCCTTTATCGTAAAATCCAGAGCGAACGAGAGCAGAAATTTCGTTGAGGGTTTCGGGTTTAAGCATCTTGAAATAAAACTGGTAAACGCAGTACAAGAGGCAATCTAAAAAATTTTGCAGCTTTCTACACAAAGCCGAAAATCCCATCCCATCACTCGAATATCCCCAAAAAAGTAATCGAGATCGCTGCCAATGATTCAATTCTTAAGCCACAACTTGTAAATTATGATTCTTGAAGATATTGACAGTGCGCTCTAATAATTCCTCCGAAGGCGGTTCGGTCGTTTTGAGTTGATAATCATATCCGAGTTGTTCCCATTTATATTCTCCCATTTTATGAAAGGGTAAAACTTCCACTTTTTCAACATTATCAAAAGGCTCGATAAATTTCGCTAATCCCGTAACGTTACTTACGGGATCGGTCAAGTCTGGAACTAACACGAATCGAACCCATGTCGGCTTGTGAATTTCGTTGAGATAGCGCGCAAATTTAAGGGTGGGTTCGAGAGAAACGTTGGTGACTTTATAGTAAATATCCGGATCGAAAGATTTGATATCTAATAAGATCAAATCGGCATACTCTAAAACGGGTTTAGCAACGTTCAAATTGACATAACCCGAAGTATCTAATGCCGTATGAATTCCTAGCTTGCGGCATCTTTGAAAAACTGCTTTCACAAACTCGGGCTGCATCAAAGGTTCGCCCCCAGTAATCGTAACACCGCCACCAGAATATTGAAAGTAAGATTTATATTTCTCAATTTCTCCAATCAGTTCGTCTACTGGCATTAGCTTGCCATCTTCCATGTGACGACAATCGGCATTATGACAGTATAAACATCTTAAGGGACAACCTTTGGTAAAAATAACAAAGCGAATTCCCGGCCCATCGACAGTTCCGCAAGTTTCCACGGAGTGAATAATGCCCGTATTTCCCGTTTCTTTAATCATAGTGAAGTAAAAATCTAAACGACATTTATAACAAATACCGAAAACAAAATTGAAACAGTAACGGGCGATCCAGATCGCAAACAAAGATCCCCATCCCTATCTTAACGAGAGGATGAGGATCTTTGACTCATTGTTTATACAAACTACCGAAACTGAGGTTTACAGTTGTTCGTGGAATGTACGGTTAATCACATCCAATTGTTGTTCGCGACTGAGTTTGATGAAGTTAACAGCGTAACCCGAGACGCGAATGGTCAATTGGGGATATTCTTCAGGGCGGTTCATGGCATCGAGCAAGGTTTCTCGATTGAACACGTTAATGTTGATATGATGCCCCGTATCGTGGAAGTAACCATCCAACATTCCCACCAAGTTGTTCGCCTTGGCATCGTCGGTTTTACCCAATGCTTGAGGCACAATGGAGAAGGTATAGGAAATCCCATCTTTGGCATTTTCGTAGGGCAATTTGGCGATGGAAGCCATAGATGCGATCGCGCCTTTGGTATCCCGTCCGTGCATGGGGTTTGCTCCCGGTGCGAAGGGCGTTCCGGCTTTACGTCCGTCGGGGGTATTTCCGGTTTTCTTACCATAAACCACGTTAGAGGTAATGGTGAGAATAGACTGGGTGAGGGTCGCTTGACGATAGGGTTTGTTTTTGCGGATTTTCTCCATGAAGCGGGTTAAAACGCCGGAGGTAATCTCGTCTACTCGTTCATCATTGTTCCCAAATTTGGGATAATCCCCAGTGACTTCGTAATCGACGGCTAACCCTTCTTCATTGCGAAGCACTTTAACGCTGCCGTATTTAATCGCCGCTAACGCATCTCCGACCACGGATAAACCTGCAATACCACACGCCATCGTCCGATAAATATCGCGATCGTGCAATGCCATCTGTGCGGCTTCGTAGCTGTATTTATCGTGCATATAGTGAATGACGTTGAGGGTGTTGACGTACAGTTTTGCCAACCAGTCCATCAACAGGTCAAACTTAGCATTGACTTCTTCGTAGTCTAAATACTCGCCGGTAATGGGTGCATAAGGCGGGGCGATTTGGTCTCCGTGCTTTTCATCTTTACCGCCATTAATCGCGTACAATAAGGCTTTTGCCAAGTTTACGCGCGCGCCAAAGAATTGCATTTGCTTGCCAATTTTCATGGCCGAGACGCAACAAGCAATCCCATAATCGTCGCCAAATTCCGGACGCATCAAGTCATCATTTTCATACTGGATCGAACTGGTATCGATGGAAACCTTGGCACAGTAGCGCTTGAAGGCGACGGGTAATCGTTCGGACCAGAGAATCGTTAAATTGGGTTCGGGTGCGGGTCCCAAGTTGTAGAGGGTATGTAAGAAACGGAAACTATTTTTCGTGACCAAGGGACGGCTATCGGTTCCCATACCGCCGATCGCTTCTGTCACCCAAACGGGATCGGCTGCAAATAACTGGTTGTATTCGGGGGCGCGCAAGAAGCGAACCATCCGCAGTTTCATGACGAATTGATCGATGAATTCTTGCGCCTGTGCTTCGGTAATTACGCCCGAGTTTATATCCCGTTCGATGTAAATATCGAGGAAGTTCGAGACGCGCCCCAAGGACATCGCCGCACCATTTTGCTCTTTAACCGACGCGAGATATCCGAAATACGTCCACTGTATGGCTTGTTGGGCATTTTTAGCGGGATTGCCCAAATCAAAACCATAACTCGCGCCCATTTTTTTCATTTTTTTGAGGGCTTTGATTTGTTCGGAGATTTCTTCTCGCAAACGAATCACATCCTCATCAATGACATCGTATTCGAGGGAGTAGAGTTGCACCTGTTTGTCTTCAATGAGAAAGTCAATGCCATAGAGTGCAATGCGACGATAATCGCCGATAATCCGTCCCCGTCCGTAAGCATCGGGTAAGCCCGTAATAATGCCGGAGTGACGTGCTTTGCGCATTTCACGGGTATACGCATCAAAAACCCCGTCATTGTGAGTTTTACGATATTGCGTAAAAACTTCATGGGTTTGAGGGTCGATTTCGTAATCGTAGGCGGCTAAAGATTTCTCAACCACGCGAATGCCGCCAAAGGGCATGATTGCACGTTTCAGGGGTTTATCGGTTTGCAAGCCGACAATTTTTTCGAGGTCGGGATTGATATAACCCGCATCATAGGCAGTGATACCAGAAGGGATTTTGGTTTCTGCGTCTAAAACGCCTTTTTCCCGTTCTTGGTTCATCAATTCTTTAACTTCAGTCCAGAGGAGATCGGTGGATTCACTGATGTTTTCTAGAAAAGATTCGTCTCCTTCGTAGGACGTGTAATTTGTTTGAATAAAATCTCTGACGTTAACTTCTTTTTCCCATTTGCCTGTTTGAAATCCTTGCCAGGCTTCGTCTTTGGAAGTAATTTTGCTGTTGAGTTTGGAGAGGTCTTGTGGAACGTTAATCTCGCTAACCATAAACGTGTCGAGTGTATTTTTATGCTTTGGACACTCGCCTCCTTTACTACAATACTATCATAAAAAATGTTGTTAGACGCGAACGAAAATAATGATAATGTAAATTAATTTAGATAAAGAAATGTAAATTTTATTAGAGAATCTGGGAAACTCA
>JBCCVR010000066.1:0-32302 GCA_039194995.1 Cyanobacteria bacterium P01_E01_bin.42
GCGCTTGTTACGCCTGACCAATGCGATCGAGCAGGATGAAGCCATTTCCACGGCTTTAATCTCCAATGAGGCTTTAGAACGCTTGCGCTTGGAAGCAGATTTGCAAGCAGCTTGGGAGCAGAAAGCATTTCAGGTCTTTTTTCAGCCGATTGTTTGTTTGCGTTCTCATCGCATTCTCGGTTTTGAGGCTTTACTGCGTTGGTTTCATCCAACGCGAGGTTTTGTCTCTCCGGCCGAATTTATTCCCATTGCCGAAGAAACCCTATTAATTCACGATTTGGGGTTGTGGGTCTTCGAGGAGTCCTGCAAACAATTGTATCAATGGCAGCAAGATTTTCCTCAACCCTCTCCCTTAACCTGTAGCGTCAACCTCTCGGCATTGCAGTTATTGCATCCAGACTCCATGCAAAGCATTAGTCAAATTTACCGAGCTTCGGGGATTGTCCCCGGAACGTTGCGCGTGGAAATTAAGGAGAGTATGTTTATTGAAAATTCTCCCGTGGCGATCGCGGCTTTACAAGAACTTAAGACCCTGAATATTCCCATCTATTTGGATGATTTTGGTACGGGCTACTCTTCTTTGGCGCGCTTGCACCAACTTTCCGTAGATGTACTTAAGATCGATCGCGCCTTTGTCACGCGAGAGCAATGGGAGATGATTCGCGGCATTCTCTATTTGGCCGAGAGTTTGGGTCTCGATACCATCGTGGAAGGGATTGAAACTCGAGAAGAACTCCAACAGATTGAAAATATTGGTTGTACGAAGGTGCAAGGTTTTTTGTTTGCCCGTCCTTTGCCTCAGGATAAAGTTGCCGTTCTGTTACAAAATGGTGGCAAATGTTAAGAAAGGAAGAAATTTTGTTTGTTCTCGGTGACCTTCACAAGTTTTTCACATTCTTTGATTAAAGTTTTAGACAGGATCGTCCACTCGAGCTTTAGCGCTGAGGAAGAATCATGTTTGAGAGTCAACTTGAAATCATGGAAGCCTTCTACGAAATTTATTCTGTCACGATGCTTTCTGGGGTTATGGCAGCAAAAGAGTTAAATGTCGTACAGCAGGTCGGACGCGAATCCGCGATCGCTCCCGAGGATCGCGACGCGATCGAACGAATTTTTTATGCAATTAAAATGGGACGCATTCAAGTCTTAAACTCGGAGAAAATTGGCTTGTATTGCGCGACTGTATAGGATTTACGAGTTACCCGATGCAGTCAAATCCCAGTCAATTTTCCTCTAGGCCGAAACGCGGATAGCGAATCGAAGTTTTCTCGTCTCTAGGGAAATTTACGGATATACCGGGAGAGGAATGCAGCAGGAATATGTATCGAGAAGCCGCAGAGTTTAAACGACGACTTCCCTGCTATGAAGGGCGCAATCTCTAATCGATCGACCCTCAATCAATCTAACCACTGTACTCTAACGATAGAGTAGATTATGGTGAAAGAGCTAGATGAGAAAGGCGATCGCTCGCTATCAATGATTGATTATTATTGATGAATCGCTTCTCCCAAAGACTGCTTTAAATTCCCCAGTGCCTCTTGGCGGTAATCTGCCGTTTGTTGGATTTGTTCTGACAATTGGGAAAGTGCCTCTAATTTTTGCTGCATTTCTTCAATTGCCTCCCGTATGGGAGGAAGAATTTCTTCATAGAGATTCACCCGTCCCCAAAGTAAAGAGGTACTCGATTGTCCTTCTTGAAGGCCGCGTTCTAGAGTTGACAGGGAATCTTGTTGGCTTTCACATTCGTCGCTGTGGCTTTTTAATGTTTTTTCCGCTTCCGCGATCGCCGCTTTAATGGCGGGTAATTCCCCTTCTTGCTTTTGACACTCGCTTTTGATGGCGCTGCGTTGGGCTTCTAGGGTCGTTAAAACGGGGGTGAGGTCGATTGCCTCTCCGGCAGCATCATTTTCGGGAATTCCCTGTCGGCGGCGCAGAACGCGCAAATTTTGGGAGAGGACGGTTCGTTTCTCTGCCAAAGTCCGTCGCTGGCCGACCAAGGTGTCGTCGAGGAGTTTTTTCTGTTCCCGTTCGTCCTCTAGCTCCTGTTCGATTTCCGAACTTTCATAAACGCTGGCATTTTTGAGTTTTTCTTCCAACTCTTCTACCGCTTCTTGTTGCAGGCTCAACTCTTCTTCTTGATCGGCCACAAATCGCTCTAACTTATCCAATTCCTTTTGCAGCCCTTCAACAATCCCTTGTAATTCTTCGAGGGGCATGGCTTCGAGGGCGGATAGATCCACAGTTGAGTCTCCCCCTTCGTCGCTTTCTTCCCCCGCCAAACCCATCAGAGATTGATAAAGCTCCTCTTTAGCTTCCCAATCTCGTTTGAGCAGGACGATGGAGGTTTCGGCGAGTTCCAAACGGTGCTGGCGGGCGTGGAGTTCTTGCTTGGCTTGGTCTACCGCGACCTTCGTTCCCTGATGCTGCTGTTGCAATTCTTCTAATTCGCGAATTTGGCGATCGATGTCGTCCTGTTGACTTTGAGCCTGCGATCGCGTGGCTTCCAACTGCTGCCAATGTTCGTCGGTATTGACCTGCTGGCGCTCTAAGGCCGAGATCGCCCCTGCTACGTAGCCCGGAAGGTCAACCGTCGGCAGCGCGTTGGTTTCGAGATAGTCGAGCAGTTCTTGAATGCGGGCAGCTTGTTCCGGCGCGATACCCGCCCCCGAAGCTGGGGGTAAATTTTCTTGTAAATTTTCTTGGCTCTCTTGCAAGCGGCGCTGTTCCCCGCGCAGATGTTCCCAAGCCTGCTCTAACTCTTGGGTTTTGCGCTCGAACTCTTGGCGAATGCGATTGGTTTCATCCTTGGCTCGGGCCAGCTCTTCGCCCTGCTCTGGGGACAACCCTTCGCCCTCTTGTCCTCCGCCTTGCTCTCGCAACTCTTCGAGTTGAGCCAACTCGGCATCCAACTCCATTTCCCGCTTGCTGAGTTCCTGAGCTTGTAAGGTTAAGGATTGCTTCCAGCCTTCAATCTCTTCTTGTTGGGTTTTAATCTTCTCGTGAAGTTTGGACAATCGCTGCAAATCTCTGACGATTTGCGGACCGGCTGCTTCCGGCATACCCTGAAGCTGTCGGTTATTCCCGAGATTGACCAAAACTAGGGCACCCTGCTCGAATTCGCCCGAGTCTTCTGCTGGAACGATTTCCTCTCCCGGAACGGCACTCCAGTTTTGCTCGTTGCGCTGACAGGCAAGGAGTTTCAGTTCGGTCACGACTTTCGCCATGAATCCGCCTTTTTGTTTTCTAACTTCTGCAAGATACAGCATCCCGCGTCACTAAATTAAATTAAGAATAATTGTTCGATTCTACTGTTATTGGAGTCTTTTCCAACAAGGCCAAGAGGGGTTTTGTAAAGGGTAATACTAAAGGATAACAGGATCGGATAAACAGTATCGGATAAAACACCTAAAAGATAGCAATCGCGCATCTGTTGAATTTTACCCTTAACTTTAATTTTTAACCTTACCCCCTCTCTTCTCCAGCTTTAGTATCCAGCTTAACCACCCAAGTCCTCACTTGCCAAGAGCGCGTCCCAATAATTTCGCGATCGCTAAGATGCAATCGCGATCGCCAAGAAAACTAAACAGAAGAACTATACCACTCCACCAAACCCAGAAAATTATTTTTTGAGAGACTGGGCGTTGAGTCGAAGCGTACAATAATATCTAACTGCTCATCTTAGTATAGTATTCCCATTGAGCGGTATTGAATTGCTAACTCCAACTCCCGCTCTCGAAAGCGGTTTTTGCCCACCATGCAGGGAACTCTCAGTGAAATTGACATTCGCAGCATCCTGCAATTAATCGAACTCGGCCAGCGCACGGGAGAACTGTTTGTGGAAACCTATCCCTCTCCCCCGCGAGAGAATATCGAGAATTCTTTGACCCCGAGTCCGAGGCGCTATTTAACGCGCCCTCCCTCGGGAAATTCTCCATTTTGGTTTGTCTTTTTTGTCAATGGCAAGATTGCCTATGCCGCCGATCGCTCGAGCGGCAGTCTTTCTCGCCTGCGAGATTACCTGCGCTATTACCGTACCGAAGAATCCATCGCCGACTTGGACAGTCCCCCCGGTAAGCTGGCGACCCCCGAATATGCCTATTTGTGGCAATTAATGGAAAATCGCATTATTACCCCCGCCCAAGGCAAAAATATTATCCAACGCACGATCGCGGAAACCTTGTTCGATTTATTCGGACTGCACCAAGGAGTTTTTAATTTTGAGGGGGGAACAGCCCTCGCCCCCCAATTAACCGCCGTCGAAATCGGTCCGCTTGCCACCAAAATCGTCAAGCAAATCCAACAGTGGAAACAACTGCACCCTCACATCCAATCTCCCGATCTCTGCCCGGCGATCGTCGAAAAAATTGCCTTGCAAGCCGCCCTCCCAGAAAATGCCTATAAAAGTTTGGATCGCTCCTGCGATGGCAAGACCACCCTGCGCCAACTCTCCCGCTTTCTCAATCGGGATATTGCCATCATCGCCCGGGCGATCTATCCCTACGTACAAAAAGGCTGGATTCAATTGCTCGATCGCGCTCCGCCTCAAAAAACCGGACTCCCCCCACGAGATTCCCAGCAAGCGTTCCCTTCCATTGTCTGTCTCGACGACGATCTGACCATTGGCAAAAGCGTAGAATTCATGCTCCAGTCCCACGGCTATCGCGTGACGGCCATGACCGATCCCTTAGAATCCCTCGGAGAGTTCTTTCGCGTCAAACCGGATTTAATTTTGTGCGATATTGCCATGCCCGATTTGGATGGTTACGAAATTTGTGCCATGCTGAGAAGTTCGACCCGCTTTCGTCAAACCCCTATTATTATGCTCACGGGCAAAGATGGCTTTATCGATCGCGTTCGCGCCCGCTTGGTCGGGGCAACAGACTATCTCACCAAACCCTTTGGCGCGGGAGAACTCTTAATGCTGATCGAGAAATATCTCGGTTTTGCCCCCCTCCCTTTCCCTCGAGAGGAAGAAAAAACCGGCTCTCAAGCATTCTCCCGGGAAAAATCCCCTTCAGTTTGATCCAAAATGCGATCACGGCGGGTAAAAACAGGGGATACTTGAAGAGCCAGATGAGGAACTAAGCTAAAGAATCAGTAGAAACGAGGAAAGATGAGTAAAGTTTTAGTTGTAGAAGACAGCTTGGCTCAACGACAAATGATTTCGGAGTTGCTCAAAAGTAGCGGCTTGACCGTCGAGGTTGCCAGTAATGGCGTTGAAGCCCTCGACCAAATCAATAAAAAACAGTACGAACCCGATATCGTCGTCTTAGATATCGTCATGCCGCAAATGAACGGTTACGAACTCTGCCGTCGCTTGAAAGCCGATCCCAAAACCAAACACGTCCCCGTGGTCATGTGTTCTTCAAAAGGAGAAGAATTCGATCGCTATTGGGGCATGCGCCAAGGAGCCGATGCCTATATTGCCAAGCCGTTTCAGCCGAAAGAGTTGATCGGAACGGTCAAACAATTGCTTCGGGGATAGAATAGAGACGGAATGGCAGAACGCCGCTCCGCAAATCCGTAAATTCGTCTAAAAAACCGTGCTGCTGCGATGGGGGAGAAGAAACCAGAAACATGGTTGGCAATACTAATTTTTTAGGGAAGAATAACGAAGAGATCTCGCCCGACATCGAAAAACTAGAAACGCCGGAAGGTGAGTTGCACTTGCGGTTTTTTCTACCCTCGGGCATCGAACTCGCCCTGCCAGCAACCGGCATTCGCGAGGTCATGAACCAGCCTCCCGATCGCATTACCCCCATCCCGAATGCTTCGCCGCTTCTATTGGGCACCCTAAATTTGCGCGGTCAAGTCATCTGGGTGGCAGATTTGGGACAATTTCTCGGGGATCCGGTGGCGTTAAATACCCAACGTCAAGACATTCCGGTGATTGCGGTGGAGGATCAAGATATCCTCTTGGGTTTGGCGATCGATCGCATCGGCGACATGGACTGGCTTGACAGCGAGCAGGTTCAAACCTCCAGCACCGTTCCCGATAGCATGGCTTCCTTCGTCGTTGGCGAATGGCTTCTCAATCCCAAAACCAAACAAACCCTACGGCTTCTCGATCAAGGTAAGATTCTGCGATCAGCACGCTGGGCAAGCTAATCGGTTATCAGTTATCAGTTATCAGTTATCAGTTATCAGCAAATCATTATTAACAACGAAATTAACAACGAACACTTGGACAAAGCGGCTGCTGAACCTGTCGAAGTCCAGTGCAAGCAACCAACAAGCGGTGCGACCCCGCGTCGGCGAAAACGCTCAGACCCCGCGTCGGCGAAAGACGCAAGGGAATGCTGACCAAGACAGACGCAAGGGAACGCGCACCAAGACACCAATAACAAACAACAAACAACAAACAGAAAATGTCACAGGAAACGGACTATACACAAGAATATGGAGAAGCCGAACGCGCTTACCTGCAAGGCAATTACGAACAAGCAGCAGGAATTATCGATCGCCTCTCCCAAAATTATCGCGATGATGCCGCCATTCAACTCTTGCGCGGGCATATTTATTGTTATGGCCTCCAAGATTATGAAGTCGCCCGGGAGCAATACGAACGGGTCAAGCGATTAACCGATGATATTGATTTTGTCAACTATGCCGACAATGGTATTGCCGATGCCAATGCGGGGTTGAGTGGCGATTATTCCGAGGGAGATTTGGAAGAAGATTATACAATAGACAACTCGGCCGGGGAGAGCTACGAACAATTAGAAGGACTCTCGAACTACGATAGCCTGCCGAATTTAGACGATGCCGACGCGCTCACGGATTTTGATTTTGGCAATAATGATTTTGAAAGTAGCGAGAGTTTTGAAGAAACGTCCCTCGACGGGGGAACTTATGCCAATCCTTTTGATGAGGGTAACGGTATGTCTGATTTTGAAGCCGGCGATCTGCCCTCTGAAGAAGCCTATCGCGATCCGTTTGCCCTCGGAGAAGAAGAACCAGCTTGGGAATCCGAAGACGATGCGACGGCGTTAATCGATTCAACCTTAAACGGACAAACTTTTGGGGACAACTTTGCGGATGAGGATGACTTTGCACCGGGCGATATACCCGAAACAGGAGACTCAACTTTTGTCATCCCGCCTGGAATGTCCGGACAAGACAGTCCCTTCGACTCTCACGACGATCTATTGGACGAAACCAGCGATTTTAGTCCGAACCTAGAAGACGAGAGCGATTTCCAGATGGATGACGACGATTATCAAGAAACTTTGTTGATGAGTTCGGCAGAATTTGATAATTCCTTAGCGGACGATGATTTTGCGACGAACCTGCCACCAGACGGAGGCATGGACGAACCTTATGACGATGAAGCCTATGGATTGGATGACGATCTAGAAACGATTTCTTTTACCAGTCCTGCCGCCGCCAATAATTTTGCTTTTGACGAGTTTGATGGCAATCTCGATAACAATTTCGAGAATGGGGATTATGACGATAACAACGATCTCGAAGAGAATAATTTTGCAGGAGGTTATGAGGAAGACTCTTTTGCGGATATGGGAGATGCCGCTTTTGCAGAAGATACCAATTTTGGCGATATCAGTGGAGACGCACCGGAGACGAGCGGCGATCTGGGCAATGATATTGGTGGTTTTGACGAGTCTGGGGGCTTTTTAGAAGAATTTGACGTTTTCAATGATGACCTGCCGAGTTTTGATACGGCAGGAATGCCGGCAGATCTGCCGGATTCGGCCATCGGTTTCGACGACTCCGGGTTCGAGGACGATCCCAGCATGGCTTTTGCCGATAATAGTGCGGCTTTAGGAGAAGCCACCATGGGAGGAGTGGCTGCCGCAGAAGTGGGAGATACGGGGATTTTTGGGGTAAAATCCACGTCCGAGACTGCACCTCCGGCCAACTTTACCAAGACCAGCGATCACGCCGTGGAAACCCACGTGGATATCGAACAAGGTCGCTTGGCTTGGTTTACTAATTTTCCCCTGCTGAAAAAACAGCAGTTTATGGCGATCGCGGCGGGAACGGCGGCGGCTTTAGCGGTGGGTTTGATTTCTTTTGTAAGTTTTGTCAACTCCCCGGCGGATAAAAAAGCGGCGATCGTCCCCTATATGCGCCTTTGGAATGCGTTTATGGGTTTGGTAGCCGGGGGATCTGCCGGGGGAACGATATGGTTTTTCGGACGCATGACGGTGGATCAGGTGCAGCAGTCCACCCAGGATTTACAATCTCGCTTTGATGCAGTCTCCCAAGGGGATTTTAACGCTAAGGCGACGGTTTATGCAGAGGATGAGTTCGGGCAACTGGCTTCGGGCTTTAATGAGATGGCGCGAGTAATTCTCACAACAACGAGTGAGGCGCAACGACGGGCAGAAGAAACGGAGCAGCAAAAGGAAGATTTGCAACGGCAGGTGATTCGCTTGCTGGACGATGTGGAAGGGGCGGCGCGAGGAGATTTGACGGTACGGGCGGAGGTGACGGCAGACGTTTTGGGGGCGGTTGCGGATGCGTTTAACTTAACCATTCAAAACCTGCGGGAAATCGTCCAACAGGTCAAAACGGCGGCGCGAGAGGTGAATAAGAGTTCTAGCGATAACGAACAATTCGCCCGGGGTCTACAAAGCGATGCGTTGCGACAAGCAGAAGAGTTGGCGGTGACGTTAAATTCGGTACAGATGATGACGGACTCCATTCGCCGGGTTGCGGAAAATGCGCGAGAGGCGGAAGAGGTGGCGCGTTCTGCGGCGGCTGTGGCGGTGAAAGGGGGCGATTCGGTAGAACACGCGGTATCGGGGATTTTGCAGATTCGGGAGACAGTGGCGGAAACGACGCGGAAGGTGAAGCGCTTGGCGGAATCTTCCCAAGAGATTTCTAAGATCGTGGCGGTTATTTCTCAAATCGCTTCTCGGACGAACTTATTGGCATTGAACGCTTCAATTGAGGCGGCGCGGGCAGGAGAAGCGGGACGAGGTTTCGCGATCGTTGCGGATGAAGTCCGACAGTTGGCGGATCGTTCGGCAAAAGCGTTAAAGGATATCGAACAAATCGTATTGCAAATCCAAAGTGAGACCAGCTTGGTGATGCAGGCGATGGAAGAAGGGACGCAGCAGGTTATCGACGGGACGAAACGGGCGGAACAGGCCAAACGATCGCTCGAGGATATCATTCAAGTCTCCAACCGAATTGATGCGCTGGTGCGATCGATTACGGCGGATACGGTGGAACAAACGGAAAGTACCCTCGCGGTGGCGCAGGTTATGCAGTCGGTAGAATTAACGGCACAAGAAACCTCACAAGAATCTCAGAAAGTGGCTTCCTCCCTACAAAATCTGGTGGGAATTGCACGGGACTTGTTAGCTTCGGTAGAACGATTCCGGGTTGATGATACGGAAGGGGCATAATTGTTATTGGCGATCCCCCCCAGCCCCCCTTAATAAGGGGGGAGAATATGAATCCACTTTTAAAACAAAAAATTAGCCTCCCAAAACTCCAAACTCCAGACACCACCATAAACTCAATCTCCCCCTTTTTCCAAGGCTGGGATGATTCGTCGAGGAGAGAAAATCATGACGGACAAAGAACGGGATATTCTTCTCGGTAAATACTTGACATTATCTGAGTTTTGTACTTGTACGAAAACCTATCAAAAATATGCTGAAAAGATCGCGCCTTTTCCCAAAAATCCAGAAAGCCTCGTGGCGATCGCAGACCTCAATACCCGGGTTATCGACCCCATCATCGATCGCTTCGGTCGCGAAAAATTTCACCTCACTTACGGCTTTTGTTCCTCAGATTTAAAACGCTATCTCGCCCGCAAAGATCCCCTCACGGGTCAAAAAAACGGACGTGTGACTCCCTCCCTCGATCAACATATGGCCATGGAAAAAAATCGCAACGGGAAATATTACTGCGATCGCCTCGGTGCGGCTTGCGATTTTTTCATTGAAGATGTTAGCAGCAACACCATTATTGATTGGATTTTAGCGCAGAAATTACCCTTTGATTCTTTATATTTTTACGGAGAAAAACGCCCTCTCCATATCAGTCACGGGCCGCAACAAAAACGAGCAATTTGGGGGTTTACCCCCACTGGACAACCCACGCGTCAAAACGTTCGACATTGGCTCGAAAAAACCTAGAATAAAATCGTCTCGGGCGGCGATCGCGAAGTCGCATTACCCCCATAATTTACGGCCAATATGTACAATTTCGAACGGAAATATCAGCGTCTCAAACAACAATTACTGGGGGGTTTTGCCGGGTTGGGAGGCGTTTTCGTGATGGGAACCTTATGGTATTCCCTGATCGAAAACTGGTCTTGGACGGAAGCCGCGTATATGACCACGATTACCCTCTCTACCGTTGGTTTTGGGGAAATTAGACCCCTCAGCGATCGCTCCCGCATCTTTACCGTCGCCCTGATTTTCATGGGCGTTTTTGTCATTGGTTACATCGCTAACCGCTTTACGGAAGCCATGATTGGGGGTTATTTTCGAGAAGGACTGCGACGAAGACAGCGACGGCGATCGATTGAAATGCTCAAACATCATTACATTCTCTGCGGTTACGGCCGAACGGGCAGCCAAATTGCCTTAGAATTTCAGGCAGAACACGTTCCCTTTATTGTCATCGACTCCCAAGGCGATGCCCTCGACGATGCGAGACAGAGGGGTTATACCGTTTTTCAAGGAGATGCCACCCACGATGATTGCCTCCTCGCTGCCGGGATCGATCGCGCCGATTGTTTAGTCGCGGCCTTGCAATCCGATGCCGAGAACTTATATACAATTCTTTCTGCCAAGACTTTAAATCCTCGCATTCGTGCTATTGCCCGTGCCAATAGCAAAGAAGCCATTACCAAATTAGAACGAGCCGGAGCCGATGCGGTAGTTTCTCCCTATATTACCGGCGGAAGGCGCTTGGCGGCGGCAGCATTGCGTCCCAGCGCCATCGATTTTGTCGATGGGATTATTACCGGCATGAATCGATCGCTCTATTTAGATGAGTTTTTCTTGGATGAGGAACACTGTCCTCATATTGGCAAAACTCTACAGGAGACAAACTTGCGATCGCATTCGGGTGCTCTCGTGTTAGCCATTCGCCGTCAGGATGGCACCCTCATCGGCGGACCGACAGGGGAAACGCTCTTATATTCCGGGGATTTGCTCATCTGCATGGGAACCGCCGATCAACTTCATTCTCTCAATGAAATCTTGGGAACCGTGCGGGGATATTGGTCGAGTCCAATCCCAGAAAAAAAGCGATCGCGCCGCAGGATTTAACAGTCCCTCCATTATTTGCGAGTTTTTCTCTGGATACTATAAGAGTAACGGGTTCGTCAACTTTTATAGGGTCATGATTGTTTTCTATCGGTCTCTTTGCACTACCCCTTGGTACTTATCTCTGTTTGCGCTTGGACTAACTGCGATCGCGCCTTCGACAGCGAAAGCAGCCTCCCCACTCGCCGCCAATGATGGCACGCAAACCCTGATCTCGCAACAAGGCAACCAATTTGAGATTACAGGCGGAACGACGGCGGGAAATAACTTATTTCACAGTTTTCAAGAATTTGGATTGAATGCGGGACAGGTTGCGAATTTTCTTTCCGCACCCAGCATTCACAATATTCTCGGTCGCGTTATCGGTGGCGATCCTTCGATTATTGATGGTTTAATTCAAGTCACCGGAGGCAATTCTAATCTTTATTTGATGAATCCGGCGGGGATGATTTTTGGGGCTAATGCCCGTTTAAACGTACTGGGAGATTTTACGGCAACAACAGCGACAGGGATTGGTTTTGGGGGCGATCGCTGGTTTAATGCGGCAGGAACGAATGACTATAGCGAGTTACAAGGAAATCCCATGCAATTTGCCTTCGATCTGGTGCAGGCGGGGGCAATTGTTAACGGAGGAAATTTAGCAGTAAAAGCGGGACAAAATTTAACTTTAATGGGGGGGAATGTTATCAATACGGGAACATTGCAAGCCTCTGGCGGTAAAATTACCGTTGCAGCGATTCCCAATACCGCTTTAGTGAAAATTTCTCATGCCGATAGTTTACTGAGTTTGGAGATTGAAGCTCCGAGAGATTTGAATGGGAAAATGTTACCGATCGCCGCCAAGGATTTACCGACATTATTAACGGGAAGCGGGGTAGAAACGGGATTAAATGTTGAGAACGATGTTGTTAAAATTGCAAATTCGGGTGTAGAAATTCCCCATGAAACGGGTATGGCTATTACTTCTGGTACTCTCGATGTCGCAGGAACAATTGGAGGGGAAGTTAATGTATTGGGCGATCGCGTTGCCCTTCTCAATACCACGATAGACGCATCGGGAACGACTGGTGGAGGCAATATCCGAATTGGCGGGGATTTTCAAGGCCAAGGAGATATTTTTAATGCAAGCGAAACTTATGTTGGCGAAAATTCTTTCATGACAACCAACGCGCTTGAAAATGGTGATGGCGGGCGCGTTATTATTTGGGCGGATAAAACGACCCGATTTTTGGGGGCGATCGGAGCGCGAGGCGGACAAATAAGCGGTGATGGGGGATTTGTTGAAGTGAGCGGCCGGGAAATCTTAGATTTTCGAGGCAGTGTAGATACTTCAGCCCACTTTGGACGGGCTGGGACATTGCTTCTCGATCCGACCGATATTAACATTGTTGCGAGCGGAACTCCCGCTCCAGCGAATGCGGGGGATCTCTTGTGGGCAAGCGGAGAAGATATTGGCACTCAAAGTATTGGCGTGGATTACATTCGCACTCTGCTCGGGACGGGCAACGTCACTTTACAAGCGAGCAACGATATCACTTGGGGGGCGGGAGTTACCCTAGAATTTAATAGTGTCTTAACCAAAGATTTCACCCTCGAAGCGGGAAACGCGATCGCGTTTGATGGAATTATTCAAGATTCGACCAATGCTGTAGATATTTTAAATGTGACGTTTACTGCGAATGGAACAGGGATTACCTCGTCAAGCGGAAGCATCTCGGCTGGAGGAGGAAACATTACCCTATCAGCCCCTTCCGGTGCGATCGCCCTGTCAACCCTTAATCTCACGACAAACTTTACCCTCACTAATGCGAATGGCGGTAATGTTACCCTCTCGGCGGCAGGCAAGATAGAAACGGGGATTATCAGCACGCAAGGAGATGCAGGCGGAGGCGGTACGGGGGGAAATGTTTCCATTACCGGGAGTTCTTTGCAAATTAATGCGGCGGGTTCGGATCAAAACTTAACGAATAGCAGCATTACCACCACGGGAGCAACGGGTTTGGGGGGTAGCATTACGATTTCTCTAGGAACTTCTCCTTTTACGTTGGGGAATGCGACAACTAACGGAACCCTAGGCGCAATTACCAGTGGCGATGCGACCCTTGCGCCATCTTTGACCCTGACCCAAGATACAACGTTAGGCAATATTACAATTCTTTTGCCCGCACCGACAACGGCGAGTCCGACGACCGTATCTTCTGCAACTTCTGCGACGAATAGTTCGGTGACAACGGTTAATAGTGCTACAACAACAATTCCTTACACGATTCTTGCCAATAATTCCCCCGCTTCATTACCCTACATTGCTCCTTATTCAACAGGATTAAGCAGTTTTTTCAGTCCCAATCTTGCTTTTACAAGTTTTGATGCAAAATTTAGCAATACTTTTCAACAATATATTGCCAGTGGAAGTGGTGGTATTGGTTCGAGCGGCTCTTTATCTTCCCCGGGCAATGTTACGAACTCGAGTTCCGGATCGACTTTGGGGAGCGGTATCGTCGGGAACGGTGGGTCGGGGACAAATTCAACTAATACAGCCATCTCGTCCCCCAACACCACAATTTCTGCTGTTTCTTCTTCTAGTGAAACCGATGAGGGGAGTTTCAATAATAACCCTGCCAGCAACGAGAGCGAGAATGGGGTTCTTGCTTTGAGTAATCTCTTAACTCAAGGAGAAACCAACACCAGTTCTTCTTCTGATGGAGACGACAGCGAAGATGAACTCAACCTTGCCCGCGCTCAAGCCAGTCTCGAGGAAATATACCGCGCCACTGGCGTTAAACCCGCTCTCCTTTATGTCATCTTCATCCCTCCCGTGGGCAACTCCACCAACAATGCCGAAGAATCGGGGAACGATCGCCTCTTCCTCATGCTCGTTCCCCCAAGCGGAGATCCCGCGATCCGTCCCGTCCCTGTCAATCGCGAATTGGCGTTGCGAGTCGGCGATCGCTTCCGCAACGCAACCATCAATACTCGCCGCCCAACTTCCTTCCTCCGTCCCTCCCAAAAACTCTACGAGTGGTTGATCGAACCCGTGGCCGAGGATCTCGAACGTTTGGAAATCCATCACCTCACCTTTCTCCTCGATTCGGGACTGCGATCGATTCCCGTTGCCGCTCTCCACGATGGGGAACAATTCCTCGTAGAACGCTATAGCCTCAGTTTAATGCCCAGCATGGCGCTTACCGACCTCAGTTATGCCGACGTGCGGGGGATGAATCTTTTAGCAATGGGGGCAGAAACCTTTGACGACCAAAATCCTCTCCCCGCCGCAGGGGCAGAGGTGGATTTACTCACCAATCAACTTTGGGAAGGGGATTCTTATTTAAACGAGGATTTTACTGTTGATACCTTGTTAGAAGCGCGTCAGCAAAATTCCTATCGCATGATTCACCTCGCCACTCACGGCAAATTCGAGTCGGGAAGTCCGGATGATTCGTTCATCTATTTGGGAGCGGGAAAACTTCCTTTAAGCCAAATTCGTGAGTTAGGATTGCACGATCCTCCCGTGGAATTATTGGTATTGAGTGCCTGCGAGACGGCATTGGGAGACGTGCAAGCAGAGTTAGGCTTTGCTGGTTTGGCGGTGATGGCGGGGGTAAAATCTGCACTGGGCAGCCTCTGGCAAGTGAGCGATTCGGGAACGTTGGGATTGATGACTACTTTTTACGAACAACTGAAAGAAGCGCCGATTAAAGCCGAGGCATTGCGGCGATCGCAACTCTCCATGATTCGAGGAGAAACGCGTTTAACTGAAGGAGAAATCGTGACAACGCAGGGCGCGATCGCTTTAGAACAATCACTAACGGGAGGAGGCGATTTAAGCCATCCTTACTTTTGGAGTCCCTTTACGTTGATCGGTACGCCTTGGTGATTTCGGCGATCGGTTATCAGTGGGGAGGGAGAGTGCCTCGATCTTAACCCGCGAGCCAACCTTCTAACAGTTCTTTTTGCGAAGAAGTGGGGGAGGAAACTTTCATGATTTGATAGCGAGTGGGTTGGGGATCGTCTAATCTGACTTCATGAGTTTGCAAGACTTCTTGATGAAATATCGTTACTGCGATCGCATCTCCACCTTGATAATCTCGCAAGCGTTCGTTTAAATTATCGTGAGTCACCCGCACGCCATCAATGGCAAGCAGTTCGTCACCAATATCAATTCCTGCTGTTGCGGCAGGGGAACCATCCCAAACAAATTGAACTTTTGTTTTGTGTTCTTCCGTAACGGTTTTTATGCCCAAATAAGGGTAAGGATTTTTATCTCGTACTCCTTCAATTTTTAAGCCAAAGGGGAGAAGATATTCATCAAACGGCAAGTGTCCTGTGCCGTGTAGATATTGGTGGAAAAAGTCGCTTAAATCCTCCTCGGCGATCGCTTCAATGACCTCTTGTAGTTGTTCGGGAGTATAGCCGATTTCCGCTTTGCCGAACTTCTCCCAGAGAACCCGCATGATATCATTAAGCGATCGCCCGTTGTTGAATTTCCGACGCAGGAAGAGATCCAGCAATAGAGAAACCATTTCCCCTTTCAAATAATAGGAAATTTGTGAATTGTCGCTATTAGGATGTCGTCGGTACAGTTTAATCCAAGCATCAAAACTCGATTCGCTCAAGGGTTGAACATTGCGTCCGGGGGTTTGTAGATAGCGCGAAATATCTTTGTTAATAGTCTCGAAAAAAGCCTTGCGATCGTAAACTCCTGCCCAAAGAGGGAGAATGGTATCGTAATAACTGGTTACGCCTTCGCAAAACCAAAGCGAGGGTGTATAATTTTCGCCAGTATAGTCGAAAGTTTCTAGGGCTTTCGGGCGAATTCGCTTCACATTCCAAAGATGAAAGAATTCGTGGGCGACTAACTGCATGAAGCGATTGTAACGGTCTTTGTTGCGAAATCCGAAGCGATCGTAAATCAACGAACAGCATTCTTTATGTTCCAATCCGCCAAAACCATCGTTGTTTAAATGCAGGATAAAAATATACTCATTATAGGGTAAATCCCCGTATATTTTGGCTTCGGTTTTAATAATTTTTTCTGTATCTTCGATTAGGCGATCGCGGTTTATATTACCTTTTCCCCAAATTGCCCACTGATGGAGTTTGCCCGATACTTCAAAATCGTAAATTTTGTGGCTGCCGATCTCGAAGGGACTATCCACTAAAACATCAAAATTCTCGGCAATAAACGTATTTTTTTCGCCTACAACTTGGGGTAAACTGGTGGTCACGTGCCAATCGGGATAAGGCAGATCGATCGCGATTTGACTGGCAAGATTTTCCCAACTGGGAATGAAGAAAAAGAGTGCTGCGCTGTTAAAATAACCGTGAGTGCGATCGAGGTGATTGGTTCGCACGGTCAGTTCGTTGGCATAAACACGATAGAATACCGTAATCTGGGTGGTATCTTGGGTATCGACCTGCCAGAGGTTCTTCTCCAATTTGCGGGCGTGAAGGTCTTGCTTCCCATTTGCCGTAACTGCGCTCAAATCTTGAACGTGACGCGAATACTCTCGTACTAAATAAGATCCCGGAGTCCAAACGGGCATTTGCAGATTTAGTAACTCGCTTTGCCAGTTTTCGATGCGCATTGTCACCTCAAACAGGTGGTTTTGCGGTTTTGGCATGGCGACGCTGTAGGAGATGGCTGGAGTGGTAGTCGTAACCGCGCGATCGCGAAGAACTGTGGCTTTGGTCATTAACTTTGCAACTAACTAGCAGTGTGGCTGAATTCCGTCTGAATGCACCCTTGATTATTTATTGTCCCTGTAGTATATCACCGATATTGGTTATTAGTTATTTACACTGAGCAAAGCCGAAGTGTTGGTTACTCCCGTATGATGCTTTCTAGGCGAAAGCGAGCAATTTTGGCGATTTCTGTTAGCGCCTGTTTTTTTTCTGTTTGTAAATCGTTATCTAATCGGCGATCGAAGGCTTCAAGAATGCTGGTTTTGGTATGATTTTTAACGGCGATGAGAAAGGGAAAGTCGAATTTTTTTCGATATGCTTGATTGAGGGTGTGAAATTGTTGAAATTCTTCAGGAGAGAGACAATCTAAACCCACTCCTTTTTGCTCTTGGATGGAGGCTTCTGCCATTTTTGCTTTACTGCCCAAATCGGGATGCGATCGCATTAATTCCAGTTGTTCTTCTTGACTTAATTCATTCATTACGGCTACCATTTTTTGATGCAAGTCTCCAAGATCGAGAAAAGGACGACTTTCCCAAGTTTTTCTGGCGATAGAGGATGTATTGTCAAAGATTTCACCTAAGACTTTAGTAAAATCTTGTTGATTCATTTGATTCAGTACTGAGATAGAATAATTCATGTGTAATTGCGATCGCTAAGGATAAATTAAAGGATAAGTTTCGGGCAGTATTATTGCAGGAATTGCGATCGGTGCATCTGGGTAGCATTCTTTAGAACGGTATTCAATGAGTTCTAACCTTAATAGATAAAAAAGGTATAGTATTTAACTTTGAGGTTAAATATTCTGATCTTTTCAAAGATTTTAATTTATAACCATAAAAGAGAGATAGAGAAATCGAAAACAAAAATATTTTTATTAATTTCGAGAAAATCATTTGCTTTTCCTCATGGTCGCTTTTTGAGTTAAAAATAGGCACTCTTAAATCAATGTCGTTGAATCATTCTCTAACTTCCTCGATAGGTACTGTACGACCAAGGTGAAGTTAATAGAGGAACGTGATAATGGGCATCGCGATCGCTAATACCGAAGCGGATGGGGACAGAATCCAAAAAGGGAGGATCGGATATTTCTATCTCTTTGGTTTTAAAATAGTCAGCAACTTCAAAAACTAACTCATAAACACCAATTTCCAAGCCTTCATTAACTAATAAGGGGTCATCCGTGCGCCCATTAGAGTTGGTTTTAACTTGTTTTAATAAAGTTCCTTCTTGGGTATTGCGATCGATCTGCCATAACGCGATCGCCATTCCCGCAGCCGGACAGCCGTGCGCTGTATCGAGAACGTGAGTGGTTAACTTACCCATAATTGAGGCGATAATAGCGCTTTTGGGGTCGATCCGATGATAGCATTGCTAGAGGCGATCCCTATTATCGATCGGTAGTTGAGAAACAAGGAAATTAATGGAAATACGAGAGGCTTTAGATTCAGAACTCGAATATGCTTTATTCGTCGAGAGATCGGCATTCGGACAAGAAGAGGAAGCCGAATTAGTCAAAAATCTTTTGAACGACCCCAGTGCTAAGCCCCTGTTATCTCTCCTTGCTTTTCAAGACGATCGCCCGGTTGGACATATTCTATTCAGTAAGGCATCTTTAACAACAGATCCCGATCGCGCGATCGCCATTCTCGCACCTCTCGCCGTCATTCCCGATGCGCAAAATCAAGGCATTGGCGGCCAATTGATCGAGAAAGGTGTAGAGCTTTTAACGCGATCGGGGGTTGAATTGATCTTTCTGGCAGGATATCCCGCTTACTATACCCGCCACGGCTTCCAGCCCGCTACCCCGCTTGGTTTTGAACCCACTTATCCCACCCCTGAAGAATACCCCGATGGTTGGATGGTGCGGGAACTTCGTCCGGGTGCGATCGCCTCTGTGTCGGGTAAAGTTATTTGCGCGGATGCTCTCAACGAGCCGAAATATTGGCAAGAATAGCGTTAATTGAAAGGGCCGCCGAGGATAATTTTCGCGAGGGCATTCACCACATCTTCAGGCTGTTCTTGTTTGAGTTGTTCGTACCATTGTTGAGTCACCTCCCGATCCTTCCCATAAATCATATCGGTGCGTTTGCGGGCTTTTAAAACTAAATTAGCAGTCCGGTCTTTACGGGCGGTTTCGTAGCGTTTGAGGGCATCTTCTACGCCGATATTGGTCGTTTGGAGATAGCGAGAGAGGATCTCTGCATCTTCCATTGCCTGACAGCCTCCTTGCCCTAATGTGGGGGTGGTGGCGTGGGCAGAATCTCCCAGTAAGACGACTCTACCCCGAACGAAGCGATCGAGGGGATCGAGATCGTGAATTTCTAAACGATTGGTTTGCAGGGGATCGAGATTTTGAATTAGTTTTTGGACTGCGATCGGCCAGCTTTGAAAGATTTTCCCCAGTTCTTCCCGGCGATCTTCCGGTTTCACCGTGCTGCCTTTCGTCATGGGACAGCCAAAAAAGAAGTAAAAGCGATCGCCCCCGACGGGCATCATCGAAGCGCGTTTTCCTTCCCCCACATAAATAACCCAATTATTCTCTGGCGTATAATCTGCATCGGCTTTCACTAAACCATTCCAGTTGACATAATCTGCATAACGCAAGGATACTGCTTTTTCCGTCACGTAATGCCGCACCGCCGAATGGATGCCATCCGCACCAATAACGAGATCTCCCGTTACTTTGCGATCGCCCTCAAAAATTGCCGTGGCAGTGCGATCGGCTTCCTCCACCCCAACACAGCGAGAATTCAAATATACTTTCTCTCGTCCAAAAGCCTCCAAAAGCAAGTTTTGCAGATCGGTACGGGCAACCGGATAAGGTCGCTGTCCCACCTTTTCCACCAAAGGCATTAAATCGATATGATTGAGTAATTCATCGGCGCGATCGCGATATTCCATGCGATCCATCCGACCACCAATTTGGGCGATCTTTTCTCCCAAACCCAAACGGTTGAGAACTTTTACCCCATTCGACCACAGAGAAATACCCGCACCTGCCGGGCGTAATTCTTTCGCTTTATCGTGAATTTCGACCTCATATCCCGCCTGACGCAGGGCAATACCCGCCGTCAAACCACCAATTCCTGCACCAATAATAATAACTTTGAGATTGTACATAAATTTCAAAACAATGAAGAAGGAAACCCCAAACCCAAAAGGATGAAAGAAGAGGTACTTCCTTCATCCTTTTTACCACCACAGATTGCCTGCCATGTTACTTTACGAAATAGATACGATTTCTCGACCGACAACTGGTGACTGGTGACTGATAACTGGTGACTGATTTAAAGTCCCATTGCTTTGCGGGTTTGGGGACCGACGATACCATCGACGGTTAAGTTATTTTTAGTTTGGAAGGCCTTGACGGCTGCTTCCGTTTGCGTGCCAAATACGCCATCAACGGTAATGCCTAACTTTTGCTGAACTTGGCGCACTGCGGATCCCGTCGAACCCTGCTTCAGGGCAACGCCGCCAACGCCAGCCATTGATGTCGTGTAGGGACCGTAGACCCAGCGATCGCTCGAAAGTTGCAGCCAGTCACCGCGACTGCCGACAACGGTTTTCAGGGTTGCGCCATTACTCACGCACATATCGCTCTGATAGTTTGTTCCGGGTCCGGTGCGAGCATTCAAACAATCGCCTTTGGGGGTACTCACCTGACGCAATGTTCCTCCCGCACTCAAACTGCTTGCGGTGAGGGCGGTATAGGGCTTATAAACCCATCGTCCGGTGGAGAGCTTATACCAATCCCCTTGTTCTTCCACAACGGGGGCGAGTACCGCATTGTTGGTTACGCAGCGATAAACGCTTGCGGTCATGCTAGGGGCAGTACGGGCATTGAGACAGCCCCCGTTAGGGGTGCTAACGTAGCGAGTTCCGGACATGGTTTGAGCCATACTGGGGGCAGCACTCAACAAACTGGCGGTTACAATTCCGACAGAGAGCAAACCCAACCACTTCGCATTAGGAACACCAGACCAGTCGAACAATTCAACGCCGCTAAAGTCGTATTCGATGCCTTCAATTTCTTCTTGAAGCGTACAAGCTAGAGTGTAAGATAGAGCGTCCACGATCGCCTCCTCAACAAGGATAGATGATACAAAATAGCGTTTGACTATTTTGTTCATTTTAATAAGTTAGTCTAGCGTACAACAAAAGCGTTGGAAAATTTAACGATCGCATTAGGTTTTCGATTCCTCCCTCAAGGGGGTAAATGCCTAGGGGGTGAGAGGGGTTAATTGCGATCGAACTGACAGAACATCCAAAAAGCGTGTTGATTTCCAGAAAATCTCATGGACGAAGGGGCAAACTATTCTTAAACTTTCCCCCAGAATCAATACGCATAATCAGCTTTTGAATCAGGAAATTATAGATACCGGGTGAGTTCGAATCAGAAAGAACAAATTGTATCTCTGATACAAAATATTGTTTTCCTAATTTTTGATTAACTAACAATAATCCTGCTTCTACTTGTCTCAAGACTTCATCGCGATCGAGTTGAGCCGTTTCGTTACCGATTGCAGGTAATGGTACAACTCTTGGAGTACATTGAGTCTCTGATAAGCGCACGGCCAAAAAATTATCTCGCGAACCCGTTATTCTCACCGCTATATAAAGACCATTATTGAAGGCAAACTGCATTTACTCAATTTCTAGAGATTGCTATAGTTCAAGGTTTCTTCAGTCGTATATCTCAAAAATATGAATTTAAGGATTGACAAGATGATAAGAAATTTGCAACAATCCAGATTCATAAGTTTTAGTCTCGTACAATTCTAACTGAGTTTCCAAATTAGCATCTCGAAGAATTAAAGGAATTCCCTCACCGAGAATAATAGGGTGTACGGACAGAATTAAGCGATCGATCCAATGATGTTTGAGAAAATAGGCGATCGCCTCTCCTCCTCCCACTAACCAAACTTCGGAAGATTCGCGCAATCTTTCCAGCAAATCTTCTGAATTTCTACCAATAAATTCAACATTATCGTCTTTTTGACTGACAAGAGTATCGGATAAAACAAAACTTTGTTTTTCTGAGTAAGGATAATCGCCAAACTGAAGGATTTGTTGATAAGTTTTTCGTCCCATAATTACTGTATCGATGCCCGCAAAAAATTCTGTATAACCGTAATCGGCATCAGTAAATAACCAATCGACTGCACCGGATTGTCTGGCGATATACCCATCCAAACTAGAAGCAATAAATAAGCTGACTCCCATATTAACGAGAAATTAAAGAAGGATAACAAAGCGATCGTTCGGCAATCATTCTGCCAATACGATCGCCTCGAATATGAGAAGATATCATGAAATAACAGGACTTTACCGATAGTTGGTAAACTGTAAGGCTACTGGCAAATCTTCCTGTTTGAGAAATTGAATAATTTGTTGCAGATCGTCTTTAGATTTACTCGTCACTCTCACGGCATCCCCTTGAATTGAGGCTTGCACTTTTTTAAAGTTATCGCGAATTGATTTACTAATTTTCTTTGCCAACTCTTGACTAATTCCCTTCTTCAGGGTAATTTCTTGACGAACTCGACTGCCGCTTGCCGCTTCGACCTTACCATATTCAAAAATCTTTTGGGAAAGATTGCGTTTGGCTGCTTTTTGCCGCAAAATCCCTTGGATGGCATCTAAGGTCATTTCGCTACTGGTATTGACGGTAATGAGCGTTTCGCCCAATTCTACCGTGCTATTTGTATCTTTAAGATCGTAGCGTCCTTTGATTTCTCGTAAGGTTTGATCGACAGTGTTAACCATTTCCTGATAGTCAAAATCACTAACAATATCAAAAGAGTAGGTAGAAGCCATAGTTTCGTAATCTGCAATTAAAATTTGCGCCTAAAATTAGCTTGAACAATGGGAGAAATCATTTAATCAAAATAGAAAAGGGTAACAATTTTACGCTGTTCTTCTGCTTCTTCGCAGGTTTTCAAGAGCGTATGACTGTCATGGAAAGCAAAACAAATCAACTGCTGGCAGCGCGAAATGATTTCCCGATTGCACAATGCACTTGCTTCTCCCAAAGAAAGGCGATCGTTATCGGGGTGTTCTACGAGATGAATCACTTGTTCGAGAACTTCTCGCGATTCTCTCGGCTGGCGGGAGAGGCTTTGGGGTAAAATCACCGTCAGGAGGTTGGTATCGGCACGCATGGCACCGCGAATGGCGGCTAAGTTCGTTCCTGTCGCGCCAGAGGTCATCAAACGATTGCCCCCTAACACGAGGGCGTAACTCATGGTCTCGATGATTTTTTGGTGCGCGAGGGGAAGGTGACGCGAACCTAATAGGGCGATACGCTTGGAACCGGTTTGTTGAATGGCGGCCAGTTCTTGTGCCAGCGTATCGATTTCTTGAACTTCGATGGATTGACTCAAATTGGGTACTCGGGCTGAAAAAATAGGATAACAAAGCAATTCTAGTCGTCGATAGCACGACTAGAACAGAGCCATTTTATCTTAGCAGAGGACAATAGAGAAAAATATTCTCAACTTATCTCACGGCAACTGCATCAACGGATTCTTCTTGTAGCAGTCCGGTTAATAAGGAGGCTGGCGGTTGTCCGTGGGGCCAAGCAAAGGCATGGCGAAAGGCGGCATCCTGACAGGCTTGCAGTTGACGGAAATCAATAATGTCGAGGGTTAACAAGTTTTCGTACTCGAAAGGCAAGCGGACGTTATGCAGTCCGGCATTATCGGTACAGATGGCGATATCGACTCCGGCTTCAAAACAGCGATCGAAGACGGTTTTCAGTTGTTTGGGGTCTTCTAGGGTTCCGGTTTTGATATAAGTTGTGGGGCAAACTTCCAAACATTGTCCGTTGGCAGCCAGTTCGGGTAATAATTCTGGGTAGTGCAGGGGAATTTGAATGCCGTGACCGATCCGCATCAGATAGGGTAGCAGTTCCGGATAACAGCCGTCGCGAGTTTCGTAGAGATGACCCGTGGTTTTTAAGCCCCGCAATTGCGCATAAGCGTACAATTGAACAAATTCATCGAGGCGATCGCGATAATGGGCATCTCCTCCGGCAACATCGATGGCACAAATGTATTGAGGATAATTAACGGCCAGATCGGCGATCGCTTTATTAACTTCGTAGGGCAAGCGGGAGTGCATGCAGAGAATTTGACTGGTAACGATGGGATATTCCACCAGTTGGGAGGCACGTCCGACGGTTTCTACGATCGCCCGCATTTGGTCGATGCGATCGTTTTGGCTCAAGTTCTCGTCAGTCCGCAAATAAGGGGTATAGCGCAACTCCAAGTAAGCCAAGTTTTCAAAAATATAAGCCCCGCGAATGAGACGATAGATAAAGTAGGGCAGGGTTGCTTCGGTTTGAACTTTTTCAACAAGGGTGTGCAACTCTAGATATTCGTCTAAGGTATTGCGGGGACGGGTGTAAAAATCCTCAAAGTCTGAATATTGGGGAAACTGGGCGATGAGTTCCTCGTTATGGCGCTGGCAGTAGCGCCAGAAGATCCGAGGCACCACAGATCCGCCAAGGTGACGGTG
This sequence comes from Cyanobacteria bacterium P01_E01_bin.42, assembly GCA_039194995.1. Lineage (GTDB taxonomy): Bacteria > Cyanobacteriota > Cyanobacteriia > Cyanobacteriales > Spirulinaceae > CCY15215. The sequence goes on from JBCCVR010000066.1 coordinate 24,459, forward strand.
TAGTTCTGCGTATAAAGCCATTAGAATTACAAAATTTAACTTAATCTTTATTTTATCGCGATTGTCCGCTACATCATGAAGCCTCGAAAAAATATCAAGATTCGGAGCCGTAATTCGCTTTGTTTGGCTTCACCTATTCAGCCTGGCGATCGATTTCTATCTTCTCCAAATCCATCTAAGTTGTTTTAATCGCATTTTATGAATTTTTGTGAAAAATGTACTCTTAACCAAAGATGTAGTGATATTCTCTTCTCAATCAATCAAACTCTATCGAAAACAAAATAGAGTAGGCTATTATGAAAGACTCTTTTCAGAGATTTCTCTCAACGAAGAGTAAGACTCAGACCGACAGCGAAACCACGAATTTTAGGTGGGTTGCGATCGCTTTCGTTTGTACGATTTTTATAGTTTCCCAATTTCTGGGGGCGGCTACTTTTGCGGCGGACTCTATCAGTCTTGAAAAATCTGCTCTTAGCGACGGATTAGCGGCTTCTAGCATGGAAGTGGGAACAATTCCGGGGGAGTTTGCCGTTAACGGGAATGGCGGGGCAACCTATACGATTCCGATTGAGGTACCACCGGGAACGAATGGAGTACAGCCCAATTTATCTCTGGTTTATAACAGCCAACAGGATAACGGACTCTTGGGAGTGGGCTGGAATTTGGCGGGATTATCGGCGATCGCTCGTTGTGGGACTACAGTTGCAACAGATGGATTTAAAAGTGGAGTCAATTTCGATAGCCGCGATCGCTTCTGTTTTGACGGACAGCGATTAATGGCAGTAAGCGGTGCATACGGTGCGGACGGGACGGAGTATCATACAGAACGGGAAACTTGGGTTAGAATAATTTCTCAGACAGAGGCCGGTCAAAACGGACCGCGATCGTTTAGCGTCACCACGAAAGACGGTCATCGCTTAGAATTTGGCACAACACCGGAATCGCGGATTTTAGCGAGGGATCGAGTAGATGGAGCGGTACGGGTTTGGGGGCTGAATAAAATTAGCGATCGCAATGGCAACTTCGTTGAAATTGAGTATCGAGAAGATCGCAGCAAAATTGCAGAAGAGATTAAGGGAGGATTTCTAGGATATTTTCCCACCGAAATTCGCTACACGGGCAATTCAAATGGTTCGCTAGCTCCCCAGCGTTTAGTTACGTTTGAATATCAAGATCGCAGGGATAAAATTAAGAATTATATTGCGGGTTCTCCAGCAGAGACCACGAGACGGTTAACTCATATCAGAACCTATGTGGATCTCGATGGGGATGGGCAGAATTTGGCAGCAGTACCTAACTTAGTAAAAAACTATCGTTTGAATTATGAATACGGTAGCGTGACGGGGCGCAGTCGTTTAACCCAGATTGAAGAATGCGATGCGAAGGGAAAGTGCTTACCCGCAACTCGGGTGGGATGGACTGCGAGCAAGCTAGAAGAATTTAGCGGAGAGCTAAATCTGCTATCCGAACAATTTCGAGATATTTTTAATGCAAGTGGAGTTGAAAAAATAGCAGGAGATTTTAATGGCGATGGCTTAACGGATATTGCTGGATTTGGCCAAACTAGGTGGAGTAATGATACTTATGCTTTTTTGCTAGGTCAAAGAAATGGAAAATTTGTAGAGAAAGCGCTAACTCCACCACCAAACCTACCTCCTAAGCTTAACCTTCCAGGGAAGAAAATAGCAGGGGATTTTAACGGGGATGGACTGACAGATATTGCTTATCCTTTCTTGAACAATGATGAAGGGGTCGAAGAACTGTACATTTTGTTTCCAAAGAAAGATGGAACTCTTAGAGCAGAACGTCGAAGAATATTTGGTTCTCCATGTAATATTCGCGCTTCTGGTTCTCAGATAATCACGGGAGATTTTAATGGAGATGGTCGAACAGATATTGCAGGATTTCCCGTTGGTATACGAGAACCTGTTTTATGTAGTAGGGGTATGATTTTTATTTCAAAAGGAGATGGTAACTTTGAACAAAAAATCCCATCATCAGAACTCTTAAATCGCGGTCAAGCTCAGAGAATAGCAGGAGATTTTAATGGAGATGGTCTAACAGATCTTGCTTCATTTTTAAAGAATGACTCTTCTCGGTTGTTATTGATTTTATTCCCAGAGATAGATAGAAATGGGATATATAGGTTTACAGAAACTAGAACTCTATTGTCTTCAGACATGTTTAACGACTTGTCCAGAGACGAAACTCAAATAGTAACGGGAAATTTTAATGGAGATAGTCTAACAGATATAGGAGTTTTCTTTAGAGGAACATACACTGCAAGTGTGCCAGTATTACTGTCAAAAGGCAATGGAAATTTTGAAGAGAAGAATGACAATAGTTTTAAATATCGCAGTAGTTTTCTGGGAATTCCGGGGGATTTTAATGGAGATGGACTAACGGATATTGCTGGACTCCTTGACCAGATATTTCTTTATATTCCAGTTTTATTTTCAAAGGGAGACGGAGGTTTTCAAGGAAAAGAGATAAAACTGCCTGCACCTTACCAGTTTGTTATAAATAATCCAAGAGGAGAAAAAGTTTTTGGAGACTTTAATGGAGATGATCTGAGCGAGATAAGCGCTCCCGAAACTTCAGGTGCCTCGCCAACAATATTCCTTCCCGATACTTCTCAAGAGCTTGTTGCTTCGATAACGAATGGCTTGGGAGAGCAGATCGCAATCGAGTATAAACCTTTAACAGACGAGACAGTTTATCGTAAAGGAAGTAAGGCAACTTATCCTCTAGCCGATATTCAAGCACCAACTTATGTGGTATCCAAACATATTTTAAGAGATCGGGAAGATAGCCCGGGCAATGCGTTTGTATTCGAACACAAATATGAAGAGGCAAAGGTTAATTACGAGCGAGGTTGGTTGGGATTTGAAAAAACTATTCTGATCGATCGCCAGAATAATACCGAAACCATTACCACCCATCGTACCGATTTTCCCTTTCTGGGGGCGATCGCGGAACGAGAAATTAAAGATCTCGCTCATGGCGGTCGGGTATTAGGAAAAACAACTTCAAAATATGACTCTGATCCTAAAAATGAGTACGGGATCTATAAATTCTGGCAAACGGAAGTCGCGATCGACCATTACACCGAAGGCAACTATAATTTCACCCTCAAGCGAACCTATCAATACGATGAGAACTATCAAAACGCGATCGCCATTGGGGACTTAGGAGATGCAGCCAATCCAGACGATGATGTTTATACCTGCATAGCCTATGCCGAGGGGTCTGGGGCGAATTTTTGGCAGAGCTTCTTCCCTACCCAACAGAAAATCGTGCGACGCGCAGAAAGCTGCAAGAATTTAACCGATTGGGATGCCGAAAGCGACTTGCGCTGGGAACAGTTCGGTTACGACGAGCGAATGAATTTGACCGCTCGTCGCAACTGGCGCGATCGCGGGAGTTTGACAGACAGGCAAGGGAAATGGTTGACCGCACGTATTGGCTATGATGGGTTCGGGAACATGACGACCCTAACCGATACCTTGGAGAACACCAGTTACATCACTTACGAAAACAAATATTACACTTTCCCGCGAGAACACAGAACGCCCTCACCATCTGCGAACCGCCCGCCATTAGTCGTTAGCACCACCTACGAACCGAAATTCGGTATTAAAACTCAATCTATCGATCCCAACGGTCATATTGCCATGCAAATCGATCGAGGCGAAATCGATGGATTTGGGCGCGTGTTGGCAATTCAAGGCATTAAACCCAACAGCAGCGACTTACTCACCCTCGCCAAGACCGAATTTTTGTCAGAAGAAGGCGGCGGGATGTCCATCAAGACTTGGTATCGAACTAAGTGGGATGGGAGCGATATCCCGGATGAAAGTTGGCTTTGGGAACGAGAATATATCGATGGATTGGGACGGACTTATCAAGTTAAATCTAAGGGAGAGAATGGTAAAGTCCTAACCGAAACGGTAGCGTTTAACGCAGTCGGGCAGGTGGAGCGAGAATCCCTACCTTACTATATTGGAGAAAAACCACACTTTTTTACTCACCAATACAATATTCACGGATTCCGCATCGAAACCACTAACCCAGTTGGAGCAATTAGCAAAACCGACTTTGAGAATCTTAACGATCGCGAAATTACCTATCGCGTCCCCGATCCCCGAGACGATCGCGATGGAACTAACCTGATTTCCTCTCTCGTGGAGGAGACATCTCGCGGCTGGACAAAGCTCGAACGACAGGCTGATGATAGCACTGCCCTGTATGACTACGATCCTCTAGGAGAACTGAAAACCATTACCGATCCCCTCGGACAAGACACGATCGCGGTTTATAATTCCTTGGGGCAAGTTCTCTCGACAACGACTCGCGAAACAGGACGAACTCAATATCGCTATAACGACAATGGCAAACTGGTAAACCAGATTGATGCCAAAGGTCAGCGAATTAGCTTCGATTACGATCGCTTGGGTCGCTTAAGCCAGAAACGAGTTTACAATAGCGACTCGTCCTTAGCCGAAACCATTACCTACGAATACGACGATCCCAGCATTGAAAACGGGAAAGGGGCGCTGACTAAAATTGTCATGCCCGAAGCAATCTATACTTTTGCCTACGATAATCGCGGGCAGTTGAAAGCGGAAAAGGTGGAGATGGATACGAGAGGCGACGGTTCTCGGAAAACCTATATCAGTCGCTATACCTACGATGCGGCGGGTCGTCCCCAGACTATTACCTATCCCGATGGCGCGATCGTCCGCCATACTTACAATGAAGCGGGAGAACTCCAAACGATCGCTCTCAAAGATATTGGCGAAACAGATTTCAGGATTTACGCTATTTACGAAGACTACACGGCACTGGGAGACTTCCGCAAAGTGACCTATGGCAATCAAGTCGAGTCGAACTACCAGTACGACTCGATTGGACGCATTGCCACCAACACGACGAGTAAAGGCGCTTATACTTACTCCAATTTTGAATACGAATGGAACAAAGCCAATAAACTTCTCCGCATTACCGATATTGCCGACAACGACAAGCCCGATCGCAGCCAAATATTCACCTACGATATCAACGGACGGCTCAAAATTGCAGAGGGACCCTATGGGGGTTTGAAATACGACTACGATCGCGCGGGCAATATTACCCAACGCAACGATCGGGTCTACAGATACAAGCCCGATAAGCAGCACCAGCTTTTAGAGGCGACCTACGATGATAACGGCAACACGACGGCGTTAAACCCTTGGCGCTATACTTACGACGCTCAAAATCGTTTGCTGCGGGTCGATCGCTCGAATACCACCGTCAACGCTTTTACTTACGATAGTTTGGGCAATCGCCTCAGCAAGACTGAATCCCAAGATGGCAAGACCACCTATTACGTGACCTCTCTTTACGAGGTGGTGCGGCAAACAGGTGATGCTGAAGCCGATTCCCAATTCGTTCACACGAAATATATCGTCGGGCCCGAAGGGGCGATCGCGGCTATTTCCAAAAGCGATCGCGATTTTAATCTAACAGCTGCCATTGGCGCGAACAATGCGAAGCTGGCGGCCGGACTCTACAATCCCCATTCTGGGGGTGGTTTGCCTCGGTTCTTGTCGGCCAAATTCAATCAATTTATCTCGGTCGGTCCTATCGGCCCAATGCTGTTTGTGCTTGCTTTCGTCGGGTCTCTGTTATGCACCCTTTCGATTTGGCTCTATCGTTACAAGCGATGGGCCGGACTCGGGGAGGGGAGAATCTCAAGTCAAATGGCGATCGCGAAAACGCAAGGATGGCTATTGCAAAATTGGCATCGTCCCATCGCTTTTGTTTTGGCCTTCGTTTCTTTCTTCACCGTCAGTTTCTCCGGTTCGATCGCTCTGGCCGACACGACTTCGGGAATGGGAGAACGCGGTTATCCCATTCCCGGACGAACCCTCTTTTTCCACTCCGACCATTTAGGCAGCACGAGCCTTGTCACCGACGTTCACGCGAATGAGGTGAGCCAACTCGACTACGAACCCTATGGCGAGATGGTCGAGCCTCCCAACGAAGACATTTTCCGACCCAAATTTACGGGGAAAGAATATGACAGCAATAGCGGTCTCTACTATTTTGGGTCTCGTTACTATAACGGACATTTGGGACGCTTCCTGACCCCGGATCCGGCGGGTCAATATTTTAGCCCTTATGTTTACGGCAATGGCGATCCCCTGAGCGGCATCGATCCCACGGGGAGTCAATTTGTAATTTTGGCCATTGCGATCGGCGTTGTAGTAGCGGCGGGTGTAGGAGCTTATCTGGGAGGTGCAGCCGTCAACCACAGCATGAACCCTGCTAGTTGGGATTGGAGTTCGGGCAAAACTTGGGGAGGAATTGCCCTCGGAGCAGCCATTGGTTTTGTGACTTCTGCTGCTGGGATTTTTGCCAGTAGCGTGATTGCCGCCGCCGGACTCGGCGCGCTCGGCACGGCGGTGGCGGACATGGTCGTGGCTGGTGGAATGATGGGAGTGATGAATGCGTCCTTTACGGCCATGGGTGGGGGCAGTATTGGCGAAATTGCTGCTTCTTTCGCTAAGGGCTTTGCCATGGGTGCTCTATTTGCCATACCTTATGTCGGGGCAGTCGCTTTCGTTGGGATGGCGGGTTATGATGCTTACCAATTCGTTGTCAATCCGTCGGTTGGCAATGGCATTCAGTTAGGAATGGATATTCTGTTCTTGGGAATGGCAGCCGGAGCGCGACTGGGTCGAGGCAGCAAAGGCTATATGGAAGGGGAAGGTAGCCGTGCAATGGAGGAACGGCAAGGACTTTTAGAAGAAGGGTATGCAGACAATACTAGCTGTGCTTCGTTTGTTGCCGGAACGTTGGTCGTCATGCCTGAAGGTTACAAGCCGATTGAAGAGATAGAAGTGGGGGATCTAGTTCTGGCTTACGATGAAGAAACAGGAGAAGTCGGCGAGTATCCGGTCAGCCATCTGTTTAGTCGCATTGCTCCAGAAACCGTGTTGCTGACGGTAGGAGATGAGGCAATTCAAACTACACCAAAGCATGAGTTTTATACAGATAAGGGTTGGCTAAAAGCCTTGAAACTTGATGACACAGTGGGTATAGCCAGCAGGGAAAAAATCAAGAAGTATGCACAAAAGAGCTATAGGATTGAAAAGAAAGTAGAAGTATGGAATTTTGAAGTGCAAAAGCTACATAATTACTTTATAACAAAGGAGGAACTGCTGGTACATAATCCTAAGTGTCCGGTTAGAGTGGAAAATGCGCGATTAAAATTAGAGGTATGGGATAAGGAAGTAAATCTGGGAGAATTTACCAGTGGTGAGGAGGGAGGAAAATCTGTCAGTGAGGAATACAAGAAACAAGCGTTGAAACTCGATGGATATAAAAGGCATGTTGATGCTGAGGCACAGCTGTTCAGCACAGCCGATGAGGTGTTGTCTAGCATAACTACATTTGGCTCTTCCAAGAATAGGAATGTAAAAGGGAGTCTTTCATTTACCGTTACAAGAAAATTATGTCTTAGCTGTAAAGGACTCTTGGAACATTTCACAAGTAAATGGCCGAACATAACGGTAAATTATAAGGTCAATCCAAGAATTCTAAAGCCAAAGTTTATAAAAGTAAAATACTAAAGATAAGGTATGGAAGGAAGGCCGCAATAGAATTCAGTAGGATGCGTTATGCGATTTCGGGGTGCATCTCAAATTCGTAAATTTATATCAAATCCGGTTAATGAATATAGATTAAGGAGCAACAGCCTCACACCACCAATCAAATGCAGCCACACCACGCACTTGTTCGGGTCGTTCTATCAAGACCCGACATCGATGAGCCGTGACTTCTTCTAAAGCGGCCAA
>JBCCVR010000067.1:0-32081 GCA_039194995.1 Cyanobacteria bacterium P01_E01_bin.42
CCTAAGCAGATGGAGAGAGCGAAGGAAGCTTCCTGGTAAAGATATGTGGTGCATATACATATGTGGTATCAAAGCAGTGCCTAAGCCTTGGGAACCACCACACTCATAGAGTAGTCTTATCCTTGCGAGAAGATTATCTACATTATTTGTTAAACTGTACTCGCATTACCGATCTGTCTGCGATTAACAATGATATTCTCAGCAAAAATATTTTGTATCATCTCGGTAATTTTTCCCCTGAAGATGCAAAAGAAGTGATTGCCAGTTTAACAGAACGTTCTCAGTTTCATTTAGAAAGCGAATTAGTTGAGGCGATCGTCCAAGAATTATCTGAGGAGTTGCGAGAAGTTCGTCCCATTGAATTACAGGTTGTTGGCGCACAAATGCAAGCAGAAGGAATTACAACTCTGGAACAATATCGCGAATTTGGTACAAAAGAAAAGCTGGTAGAAAGATATCTAGCAGATGTTGTCAAAGATTGCGGTGAGGAAAATAAAAAGTTAGCAGAAGATATTTTATATTTATTGACAGATGAGAATAATACCCGTCCTCTAAAAACTCGTCCCGAGTTAGAAGCTGAGTTGAAAACATTAGCAGCCGATTTAAAAATTGAAGAAGCTAGGTTAACATTAATTTTAGAAATTTTTGTGAAGTCGAGTTTAGTCTTTTTATTACCGGAAAATCCATGCGATCGCTATCAAATTTTCCACGATTATTTAGTAGCTTTTATTCGCAAACAACGAGATTTTGGTTTATCAGCAGAATTGAAAAAGGAACGAGAGAAACGCCAGCAGAGTGAAGCAGAGTTAAATAAGGTTTTAAAGCAGCAATTGAAAATTGCGATCGGGGGTGGAGTGTTAATGACAGGACTTGCTATTTTAGCAGGTTTATTTGGCATTCAAGCTAATATTGGTAAAACCAATGCTGAAGTTAAGGAAATTAGTGCAGCCGCAGAATCACTTTTTGCTTCACGAAAAGAATTAGATTCTTTAGTAGAAGGTTTAAGAGCAGGGAAAAAACTCCAGCAAGAAGTTTTGAAATTTGGCATCGAAGATAATACCAAAAATCAAGTTATTGCAAGACTGCAAGAAATTGTTTACGGGACAAATGAAATCAATCGTTTAGAAGGACATAGTGATACTGTTAAAGATATTATTTTTAGTCCAAATGGTAAGTTTATTGCGTCTGGAGGTAAAGACAAAAAAGTTATTCTTTGGAATAAAAGTGGTGAAAAAATTGCCGAACTGGAGAACCACTATAAGAGTATTACAACACTTGTATTTAGTCCAGATAGTAAAATTTTGGCTTCAGGGAGTGAAGATAACACGATTAAACTTTGGAGTATCAAAGGGGAAGAGTTAAAAACTTTGGAAGGGCATAGTGATAAGATTAATCAAATTAGTTTTAGTCCAGATGGTAAAACGATTGCTTCCGCAAGTAGTGATGGAACAGTTAAACTCTGGAATCAGGATGGAAGTTTAGTAAATACCCTAACAGACCATAATTCTGATGTTACTCTCGTACAATTTAGTCCTAATGGAAAAATAATTGCTACAGTAGGAAAAGATGATACTATTAAACTTAGGACAAGAAATGGTAATTTGCGCCACTCGATTGGTAGTTTTGGTGTTTTAAAAATAAAATTTCAAGAAAATAGTAAAATATTGATGGGAGTAAGTCAGGATAAAACGCTGAAATTTTGGGATTTAGATGGTAATTTACTGAAAACTACCCATGAAATTTTATGGAATGCACCCTCAGTTATAAATTTTAGTGAAAATGCCCAAAAACTTGTTGCTTCCGACCCTTGGGGTCAAACACATTTCTGGAAAATTGAAGATTTTAATGTTGAACATTTGGACTATCTTCTTCAATCCCATCCTCAAAACGGCACTTTAAGTCCAGATGGAAATATTCTTGCTTGGGTTAGCAGAGATAATGTTATACAAACTTATAACCTTGATAATCAACACTTTAAAACAAAAGAAGATGAACGAGATAGAGGAAATATCATAGGATTTAATCTTGAAAATCTTCCTGTTTCTATTCGCGATCGCACCATTAAATTTTGGAATCTTGATGGAAAATTAGTCAAAACTATAGAATTGTCCGATCCTCTAGAGCATTTGCTTTTTAGCCCCAATGGTCAAACAATTGTTTCAGCCATTGTTGAAGCACCTGCAAAACTTTTCAATACTGTTGATGGTTCTTTAGTCAAAGCATTTGATAAAGACATCTTATTTAGTGAATTTAGTCCGGATGGTCAACTTTTCGTAACAACCAGTTGGGATAATACAGCAAAACTCTGGAAATCTGATGGCAAACCAATCAAACTTCTCGAAGGACATAGCGATCGCATTACAACAGTTGTATTTAGTCCAGATAGTCAAATTTTTGCAACTGCCAGTCAAGATAAAACAGCCAAACTCTGGAATCGTAATGGTAAATTAATTAAGACTCTTAAAGGTCATGGAGATCGGATCGAAAAAATTGTTTTCAGTCGTGATAGTCAGCGAATAGCAACCACAAGTCGAGATAATACGGTCAAGCTCTGGGATCATAAAGGTCAATCCATTCAAACAATCGATAATTATAGCTATAACCATAAGGAACAATGGACACGAAGAGAAACCCAAATCCCACATTTTAGTCCAGATGGTCAAATTCTATTTGTGCCGAGTCATTATAATAATGTAAAACTTTGGGATCGTGATGGGAAAATCTTGACGATTCTCAAAGAAAATGATTCACCAGTGTTTCACACATCTTTTAGCCCAGATAGCCAAACTATAGCTACATTAAACCGCAATGGCACAATCAAACTCTGGAATCGTGATGGTTCTTTAGTTAAAACAATTGAGGGAGAACATTACGGTAATGTAATTGCATTTAGTCCAGACAGTCAACTTATTGTTTCAGTTGTTCAAAGTAAGGTAAAACTTTGGACTCGCGAAGGTAAATTAATTAAAACTCTCACGGGTTCTGCTTCTAATATCCAATTTAGTCCAGATAGCCAAACAATTCTATCAATTACTGGAAATGATGCAATACTCTGGAATCGTCAAGGTCAATTGATTAAAATAATCAAAAAATACGGAGATGAAACTCCAGCCATAAGTTTTAATTCCAAAACTGGATTACTTGCATCAACCGATCGCAATAATACAATTAAACTTTGGAATAGTAAAGGAAAATTGATTAAAACTTTGACAGGTCATCAGGCTGAAATCACACAATTAACATTTAGTAAAGATGGAAAAACATTTATTTCTATGGACAAGGAAAATATTGTGAAAACATGGAGAAGTAATAATGGTGAACTTTTGCAAGCTATTAAAGGACATGGATATGAAGGAGGAAGAGCAAGTTTAAGTAATGATGGTAAGACAATCGCTATTTTTGGGTTTGAAGATAAAATTAAACTATGGGATAATGAGGGAAATTTACTGAAAACTTTTAAGGGTCACACCGATCAAATTCAGAGTATCAGCTTGAGCTTAGATAATCAACTGCTTGCTTCAGCAAGTAAAGATAAAACTGTAAAACTGTGGAATCTTGATGGAACAGAGATACAAACATTAGAAGGACACACAAAGCCAGTAAATAGTGTTAGTTTTAGTCCGGATGGTAAATTTCTTGCTTCAGCAAGTGAAGATAAAACTGTAAAACTTTGGAATCGACAAGGTAAACTCATTGATACATTAGAAGGACATCGGAATAGCGTCAGAGAGGTTCGCTTCAGTCCAAATAGTCAAATCGTTGTTTCAGCTAGTGATGATAATACAATTCGACTTTGGGATGTTAGGACAAAAAAAGAACTCAAAATTTTACGAGGACATAGCGATAGTGTCACGAGTATTCGTTTTAGTCAAAATGGAAAAACAATCGCATCAACCAGTCAAGATGGAGATGTCAAGATTTGGAGTAATACAGGAATTATGCTGATGAATTTTGGCTGGAATAGCTTACGAGGTAACGATATTAATTTTAGTCCCGATGGCAAGAAAATTATAGCTTTTGGCCAAGAGGAAACATTAATTTGGAGTTTAGAATTAGATGAACTTCTCAAGCTGGGTTGTAATAAAGCCAGAGATTATTTAAAAACCAATCCTAGCGTTAAGGAAAGCGATCGCAATCTCTGTGATGATATTGAATAGGGTCGTTCCGCGCTCCGCAATGATGCTGGCTAAAATCAGTTGGAGCAAACAACACATTTCCAAAAATCCAATGTATAGTAGGAAATTATCGATTCAAGTCAGCTTGAATGTGTATTTTTCTCGCTCCCGATGAATGCCGATATCCTAATCGTTGACGATCGCCCGGAAAACCTGCGCCTGCTCTCCTCCATGCTGGAACAGCAGGGTTATCGCGTGCGGAATGCCCTCAACGGTCAGCGTGCCTTAACCGCCGTTCAAAAGCAAGTCCCGGATTTAATTCTCTTGGATATTAAGTTACCCGATATCGACGGATACGAAGTCTGCCGCCAACTCAAGAGCATCCCTACCCTGCAACCCGTCCCCATTCTCTTTCTCAGCGCTTTGAATGGCGTTTTCGATAAAGTGAAAGCCTTTCAAGTGGGTGGGGTGGACTACATTACCAAACCCTTTCAAGAGGAAGAAATCCTCATGCGAGTCGGCACCCAGTTACAATTAAGCCAGCAAAAAGAACAGTTGCAGCACCAAAACCAACAACTGGCTCGAGAAATCCGCGATCGCCAAGTCGCACAAGAACGATTGCAGGTCCTTCTCCATACCGTTTCCCACGACCTCCGCAACCCGGTAGCGGGACTCGGAATGACCTTGCGAGGGGCGCACTCTAACGAGGCAGGCCAAGCCATTTTAGAGCGATCGATGCGGGAAACAATGGTGCAAAGCTGCGATCGCCTGTTGCGCCTCATCGACTCCCTAACCACGGATCCTCCCGAAACCGAGGCAATTTCGCTTCAGCCTCAATGGGTAGTTTTACCGACGTTGACCCAATCTTTGCTGCGAGAATGGCGATCGATGTTCGAGCGACATCGGGTTCAATTGGACTATCGCATCCCCAAAGATTTACCTCGCATTGAAGCCGATCCCGACCAACTGGCTCGCATTTTTGATAATCTCATCGGCAATGCCCTCAAGTACAACAAACCAGGATTGAAGTTGACCGTTGCTGCCATTCCCAAGGAAACGGAAATTCGCTGCATCGTTGCGGATAATGGTATCGGCATTCCCCCACAACAGTGCGGGCGTTTATTCGATCGCTACGTCCGGGGTCAGGGTAAAAAACAGCAGGGTTTGGGGTTGGGACTCTACATTTGTCGCCAAATTGTCGAAGCACACGGGGGACGCATCGGGGTGAAGTCCAAACCCGGTCGGGGCAGTCAGTTTTGGTTTACAATTCCGGTTTAACGAGCCCGCAATGCCATGCTTTGAGAGCGGCTTTGGTGCGGCTGTTGACTTGGAGTTTGGCAAAGATTTGTCGCACGTATCCTTTGATGGTGTTGGTGCTGAGGTTGAGTTTTGCGCCGATTTCCGAGTTGTTGTAGCCTTCGGCAATGAGTTCGACAATTTCCAATTCTCGCTTATTAAAGCCAAAATTCTCCGGTTTCCCTTGGGGAAGGGGAGAGTGCGGGGGCTGTTGCTTGAGGATACAATCGGCAATGCGTGCGTCGAGATAGACGGAACCTTCGCTGGCTGCGGTGAGAGCGGCTTTGAGTTGTTCGATGGTTGCACCTTTGACGCAGTAGGCATCCGCACCACTGGCAAAGGCCGCTAAGACTTGCTGGCGATCGGTGCAAGCAGTTAGAATCAGAACGCGAGTATCGGGCAGTTCGGCTTTAATCTGCTTGGTGGCTTCAATACCGTCAAGTTCGGGCAATCCGATGTCCATAACGACGATATCGGGCTTGAGTCGGAGGCTTTCTTGTACGCCTTGCACTCCATTTTCGGCTTTGGCAGCAACGGTGAGGTGAGTTTGTTGGCTGATTACGGTAGAAAGTCCAACCTGCATCATGGGGTCATCTTCGACAATTAAAACGGTGAGGGTAGAGGCGATCGCTGTCGTACTCATGGTTTCATTTCGTTAGATTAGAATCCCCAGTATAACGATACAATTTGGTCGATGACCTCCACCGATCGGTTTAGCAGTTCACAACGGAACTTCTTCGATCGCGTCAATGTTCGTGAGTTCGAGGTACTTTCGGATGCTTTTACGAGAATTTTTAGCCTGTTTTCCAACAAGCAAATCTTTGAGGAGTCTCTCGACCTTGTAATGCGATCGCCGATTCGAGCGGGTTATAATTCTTTGTACCCGGCGATCGGGGTGTAGGGCAAAGATAGTCATTTTGAGGCGATTGGGGTCAATTTTAAAGTAATTCGCAACGACCCAGAGTTTCACCTTATCTTGCCAATTTACTTTAGGTTGGCGAACCGACCATTCAAACACTCGAATTTTATTGTTAACAAAGCCGATATTCGCCTTGATTTCGATGAGTTCGTAATGGTTTGATGTGAAATACAATCGACTCATTAAAGGTAAATTTAAAAAGAGCTTTTTCTTGGGGCAAAATAGAGGCGGAAAGCATTCTTCAAGTTGTTGAATCCAGCGATCGAGGAGAGGATGGTTTTTGAGTAAAGATTGTATAGGCAATCCGAGGCGCTTTTGGCGGATAATAAATTGCAGTTGGCGTTGGAGTTCGGAAGATTTGGAAAAGTAAAGGGGCTTTCCTTGCGCTTGTCGTTTGAGTAGGGAAAGTTCGCTCAAGTTGAGGGCTGGCATTTTCGGAAAAGTTGGAAGTGCCTCTTAAAATGGCGATCGCCAGCCTATGAGTCTCGATATCCCAAATGCCTTACATTGAAGCAATAGAATCGCACAAGAATAACCCCATCTGTTTCAACAAAGCCTGATTGCCATCCGGACAGCCCGACAAAATGAGACACTTCGGACAACCGTACTGACAATCGCAATTGCGAGCGAGTGCTGCCCCCGCCCGAGCCAACTTTGACAAATGCCGAAAAATTGCCTCCGCACTGCCATTCCCACTCTCGCTAAGGTCGTAAAAATATCCGACACAATCCTTGCTGTTTCTGGCTTCTACGATATAGTTCACATCATTGAGTGACCCCAACACCACCAACGGGAAAGCCGCTAAAATCTGATGCCCAAAACTATGCACCCCCAGCAATGATGCTGGATAATCTCGTAAAACTCCCGCGATCGCAGAATCCGACTCTACCTCCTTTAACAACCGCGACGCGCATTTTTGCAGATACTCATTGACAACCTTATCGAAGGAGATTTGAGCGATGGGAGTCGTAAATCGAATCGCATACGGTTGCTCGAATTCCACCTCATCCACCACCTTCGTCAATTCTGCCCGGCGCGATCGCCTGCCGCAAACCGGACAAAACTTTCGCCCCGGTAATGCTTCCCGGTAATTGACGCATTTGCGATTCAAACAGGTTTGCTCGTACTCCTTCACCAGCACTTGATAGCCGGAAATACTATGACTCACCTCACCCCACGATAAACGGAGAAAAGCATTACCCTCCTCCTCTGACAAATTCAATTTCAACTGTTTGGGAGCGACCAAATCCTGCAAAATGCGAGTATCAGTGCGACTTTCCGCCACTGTATAAGTTGAAGTTTCCGGGATGGGTTGCAAGGTGGCTTGACGGGCTTCTACATCGAGAGACAAAGAACGATAAGTTACCATTTTCCCGTTGCTGTCTTGAGTGCGGTAGATTGCTCCCGGAAACGCTTCTCGATAGGCAATCTCCAAACTCATCTCCTCGATCGCTTCTCCCGTCTGTTCGTTCGTCAATCGTACCGTGCTGCCTCCCAACCCTCCGCGAAAGTTGACATCTCGATGGGGAAATCCCTTTGCCCACAAGCGCCCTCGCGTTTTTCGCAATGCTCCTTGCTCTAACAAAGCAGAAGCAATATGAGGAGCAGTTTTGCCAAAATAGCGTTTTAAGCGATCGTTCTCGATGCCGCTTTCTACCGCCGCACACATCAAATGCTTGCCCAAATCGACGGGATAGCGGGCATTGAAGGACACTCGTTCTGCGGGGGCAGAGAGTAAGAGTTCGGGGTGCTGGGCATAGTAGCGGTCTAACGGCGATCGCTCCAAGGGCAGAAAAATCGCCAATCCCTTCTGCTTGCGTCCCGCCCTGCCGATGCGCTGTCGGAAACCCTGCAAAGAACCCGGCCAGCCTCGAATGAGGGCAAAATCCAACTCTGCCAAATCGATGCCTGCTTCTAAAGCACTGGTACTCAAAAGACAGCGCATTCGTCCCTCTTGAAGTCCGCTGATAATTTCACTGCGACGCTCTCCCGTCAATCCTCCATAAAAAATCGCTGTTTGTCCCTCAATATTGGGGTACTTTTGAGAGGCGGCTTCCGTTCGCAGGGTGGCCAGCAGGTTTTTAATTGTTGCTCTCCCATTACAGAAACAAATGCCCCGCAACCCTTGCCGCAAAAGAAACAGCAGGATTTTAGCGGCATCCGGGTTGGGGTTGTTGGTGGGCTTGACGACAATCAATTCTCGCTCTGGCATTCCCGCACCGCTTCGATGAATCCAAACGAGGCGATCGCTTTGGGGAAAATTGCGCTTGCGTCGCCTTCCCGACAAGGATCGTGCGAGTTGGCTGGGGTTGCCCACCGTAGCACTCAAAAAGATAAATTGCAATCGACGAGAATTGCCACCATAGCGATCGACTGCCAATTTTAGCCGTCGCAGCAAGTTCGCCATATTGGCCCCGTAAGCCCCATTATAAGCGTGAGCCTCGTCGAGCAGGACGTAGCGCAGGTTGGCGAGAAACTGCTGCCAAGGCTGACTCCAATAGGTTCCGCGCAGGGCATAATGGATGAGTTCGGGGGTTGCACCGATGATGCCGGGCGATCGCTCGAGCAATCGTTCTCGTTCTTCTTTGCGGGTGTCTCCTGTCAGCATTGCCAGTTGGGGACGGATAGTTTGGGGAATACCTTCGAGTAAAGCGGTCAGTTTTTCTCCTTGGTCAGAGGTCAATGCTTTTAAGCCGTAAAAAGAAAGGGCAGTATGCTGATGTAAGTTGCCGCTATCATCAAGTTGTTGTTATAATCAAACTGCTCACAAAATTTCTGGATTGCCCAATATATGGCCAACATACAATCCCACATGCGGCAGTTTCACGACACGATTAAACTGAAGCGATTTGAGGAGAACGAAAAATTACGCGAAAAGAAAAAGATTGTTCTAGATCGATTAAAGTCTGGGTTGAATAAACGTTTTGCTGATAACAACCTCAACCCCCCCAGCTACAAAGATTTCAATCAGGGTAGCTATGCAATGGGAACAGGTATTAAACCCTTAGATGGCGATTATGACATTGATGTGGGCCTCCATTTGAATATCTCAAAGGAAGATTATCCCGATCCAGTCGAGGTTAAAAAGTGGGTATATGAGTCACTGGAAAACCACACCAAAAAAGTTGAGATTCGTCGTCCTTGTGTCACGGTTTTTTACCAAAAAAAGGATGAACCAATTTATCACGTAGACCTTGCAATCTATGTTAATGATGACAATGAAACGATGTATCTGGCGAAGGGAAAGCGAAAATCAAAAAAAGAACATCGAATTTGGGAGGAATCAGATCCTCACGGATTAAGCGATTTGATTAAGGATCGATTTGAAGATAGTAAAAATGCCGAACAGTTTCGTCGGACAATTCGCTATCTCAAACGCTGGAAAGATTACAAGTTTTCCAGTGATGGTAATGCTGCACCCATTGGAATTGGAATTACTGTAGCTGCTTATCACTGGTTTGTACCAAAGAGTAAGATTACTGATTCTTTCAGTTTTAAAAAAGAGTATGACGATCTAGACGCTCTGAGTTGTTTTGTTCGGGCAATGATTTGTCGCTTTCATCGTAAGTATGTTGAAGACCAAGAATACTATCGCCTAACCGTTCAATTACCTGTTGTACCTCACAGCGATCTATTTGAAAAAATGGGCGATCGCCAAATGACATCTTTCAAAACAAAACTTGAAAAGCTGTCAGAAGTCATTCAGGAAGCACAAAACAAAGCCGATCCTATTGAAGCGTGTAAGTTGTTGAAAGAACAATTCGGTGATGATTTTCCGATTCCGAGTCGTTCTTCGACCGGACAGCGACGTTCTCCAGCCATCATTTCTTCAAGTTCCTCAGCCTAAATGCCGCTCTCAATTGCTCAAATTAACTTCTTTTTGGCAAGCCTCGCTAAAAGCAAATATTTGCACGAGGCTCGTCTTCTTTCACCTCTTGAGAACTCTTTACTCCAAGATCGTAATGTTGTTGCTGCGATCGCTGGAAAACTCGTCATTGAAAAGAACACAGTAGAACTCTATGTTGGTGTACGAGAAGATTTTCCGCGATCGCTTCCTGTCATCTTTCTACAACCACCCGATGCGTTTGGATTCATCCCCCACGTTGAGGAAAGTGGATATATTTGCTATTCCCAAACCGAAGGATTATTACTTAATTTTGCCGATCCTGTAGGAATTTTATGGGATGCAATCGAAAGAGCAATTTCAACAATCCAGTCTGGAATTGATGGTGAAAATTGCTGGGATTTCATGAATGAATTGCCGTGGTATTGGAAACGAGTCAGCACAAAAATATTACGAGGATTCTTCTCAGTAGACGATGTCCTGCGGAAAGTTTTTGTTTATCGAGATCGCAGTGGCGATCGCTTTATCGCTGATTCTCTTCAAACGATCCAAGCCTACTTCAATGGTAAAACACGAGGTTTGAATGCTCTAAATTGCCGAGGAGCGCTTTATATTCCTTTAGAAGAAACTTTGATTTTACCACCTACTTCCAAGCAATTATGGAATTCTGCTACAATCCGTGAATTGATGAAACATCTATCTCCGCAAAATCGCCAGAGATACATCAGTTTACAAAACAAGCGCAGGAAGTTTGAAGATTTTATCATTCTAGGATTACCGCGTCCGAGTGGAGGAAGAACATTAGCGGCATTAGATTCTACTATTATCAATCGATCGCCATCCAACCCGATTGTAAAAATGTCAGATTCACCTCAACCGATCGCCATTAAACGCTACGATCCGGGATACTTACTCCCTCGTGGAGGTGGAAAATTAGATTTAGCAAACTTTAAAGTTATTCTCATTGGCTGTGGTTCAATAGGTGGCCATGTGGCTTGTAATTTAGTACAAAGTGGTATTCGTCAATTAACATTAGTCGATCCCGATTGCCTAACGCGAGAGAATACTTATCGACATTATTTAGGAATGAGTGCAGAAGGAGAACCCAAAGTCACAGCTTTGAAGAACGAATTAGAACGAAAATTTCCCTATTTATCGATTGCCTCATATCCAACTCTCATTGAAGAAGCAATTCGCCAGAATTCAGTTAATCTCGATACTTTCGATCTGATCATGGTGGCGATCGGAGATGACACCGCTCAACTCTACTTAAATCAGCTTTTGCATAAAGAATACCAGCACCCGATCGCCGTTTTTACTTGGGTTGAACCCCACAGTATTGGCGGTCATTCCTTATTAACTCGACCGAAACAATCGGGATGTTTTCAATGCCTTTTCACAGATCCATTCGATCCCGATACTCCTCTATACAACCGTGCGGCTTTTGCTGCTTACGGACAGTTTTTTGGTCAAGACGATCTCGGTTGTGGCAGTTCATATACTCCCTTTGGAGTATTGGATGTTCAAAAAACAGCAGAACAAGCAGTAAGATTAGGATTAGATGCTTTATTGCAACAGGAGAAACAGAGTTCTCTACTATCTTGGAAAGGGAGATCGGAAGCATTTATAGCCGCAGGATTCCAGCTTTCCCCACGTTACCAACAACAAATAGAAGAACAACTCCGAGCAAAAAAGTACGAACACATTAACCCTAACTGTCTTGTATGTGGAACAAAACATGAATGAATGCCCCTATTTTCCTTAAATCCGATCGCGGAAAGCTAGAAATTAGTGTTCCCGCACTCTCTCAAATGCTGAAATTTAGACAGAATCGCTTGTGGAAACGCGAAGCCGGGGGAGTGTTAATGGGTCGATATATTCGAGAGAGTTTGGATATTGTTATTGATAATGTTACCATTCCCATGCGCGGCGATCGCCGGAGACGCTGCAACTTTTTTCGCGATCGTGATCGCCATCAACGAGCCATCAACCAAGCATGGTGGGAATCAGATGGAACAACTCATTATTTGGGAGAATGGCATACCCATCCCGAGAAAATTCCCACTCCTTCCCCAAGCGATCGAGTCAATTGGAACAGGCATCTACAAGAGGATACTTTCAGTGGAAATACTCTCTTTTTTATTATTATTGGTACAGAAGCGATCGGGATTTGGGAAGGATATCGAAAGAATCTAATTCATAGTTTTCTGGGTGAATTTCACTATAGCTATTTGGAAACTCATTAACGATAGATTTACCGACCATGACAAACACTGCTGTTGATTTTGGAATTGTTACTGCTCTGAAAATTGAGCGGGATGCGCTGTTAAAACGCCTAGATTCTTATAAGTTAATCAAGGATGAGAATGAAACCTTACCTTTTTATCTGGGGCAACTCTCAGTTCCCGGTTCGGCTGAATCCTATACCATTGTTGTTTGTCTTTTACTGGATATGGGCAATGATGAAGCAGCTTTTGCAACAACGCGCTTAATCCAACGGTGGAAACCCGCTCATATATTAATGGTAGGAATCGCTGGAGGAATTCACAGCAAAGTAGAACTGGGAGATGTAGTTATTGCCAAATATAGCTTTTATTACGAACCTGCAAAACTCACCTCTGATGGCGAACAGATGAGACCCGAACAGTTTCCCGTCGATCGCCTTTTATTAAGTCGTGCTTACACCTATGAAGCAACTGAATGGAGAGGGAAAATTGAAGTAGAGCCACCCAGAACACCAGTCAAAGCACCTTTACCCAACATCCATTTTGCTCCCATTGCCAGTGGTGAAAAAGTGATTGCCGATTCAACAACAATCCCAAAACTATTGCAAATTTGTCCAAAACTAGCAGCCGTTGCAATGGAAGGAGCAGGTGTTGCACGTGCTGCAAAAAATCATGCAAAACCTCCTCGGTTTTTGGAAATTCGAGGAATTTCTGATTTTGCCGATCCTGAAAAAAACGATGATTGGCACAAATATGCAGCGAATACTGCCGCCGCCTTTACAATAGGATGGCTGCGCGATCGCCCCGTTCCTCCCGTCACCCCAACAAAACCTTTATCAGCTACATCTCGCAAACCATTACTCATTTTATGTGCCCAATCTTTACGGGCGATGGACCTCGATGAAATCGTGACAGGGTTTGATGAATCGTGGAAACAGAGAGAACGAGAAACGATTGTATTTGACTTTACGAACTTCGTTCAAAATGGAGTCTTTAAAAACCCAGAGGAAGCTGTTCAACAATTAACCAATCCTCAAGGTGCTTTATTGAATGCGCTCGCTCGTTCCGACAAAGTAGCCCTCGTTTTTCAAGGAGTGGTACACATCCCCATCCAATTTTTAATGGGACATCTTGTCAGCAATCGAATTCCCGTTCAATTGTTTGAACAGAATTCGACTGATGGCAATATAAATTGGGCATGGACGGATAAAGGGGAAAATTTTCCGGAATTGGAGGATTCAGGCATTCCCAATCATTATTCTTGGCCAAGTAAAGATGTTATCCTGAGAGTCTCAGTCACTTTTCCAGTTCGACCCGAACAGACAGCCACCGTGAATTTACCAGACGCAATTGAAATCGATTTGACAATTCCCAAGCCAGAATGGGGCATTGTACGTAGCGAGCGACAGGTGCGAGAATATGGTCGAAAATTTCGCCGTGTCTTGGATCGGATTTCTAATAACCTTTCACTCGGACAAAAGATTCATCTTTTTTATGCAGGTCCTAATTCTCTAGGCTTTCATTTAGGCCAACAAATTTCTGAAAATATTCATCCACCTATTATTGTCTGGAATTACCATAAAGGCTATGATTGGGGAATCGATCTTACAGCAGCATATTCAGGTGAATTAAGTATTATCCGTCCATAAAATCTTCAACTGACAAGATTCAAATCTTTCAACCGAACAACTTAAACATTGGATGATTTTAGCAATTTAACCCGAATATTCAGAATAGTGAATTTATCTAACTTGCCAAATACATACTGTAGATCGTGCGGAATAGACACAGAATCGAAGAAACTGAGAATCTGACATGAGTGAGAACAAGCAAATTCTGGAAATTTTTCTCAAGGAATATGACAAGTTGAAGTCAGAACAAGCTCAACGAATCGGCTTCCGCGATAACCTACTTTACGTAACGCTGGGCTTATTTGGAACAATTGTCTCATTTGCCGTTTCCAGTTCGTCAAATTATTATGCTCTGTTAATAGTCCCTTGGGTTTGCTTGATTTTGGGGTGGACTTATGTTGTGAATGACGAGAAAATTTCGGCGATCGGAAGATATATCCGCTACAAGTTAGTTGATAAGATTAAAGAGCATACAGGCTATGAAGATATAGAAACCCTCTTTGGTTGGGAAATTGCCCATCGTAGCGACCAACACCGAAAGCGCCGTAAGATTCAGCAACTGATTGTCGATGAAATTACGTTTGTCTGCTCGGGAGCGATCGCCCTATGCGCTTTCTGGTTTTTAGCTTCACAACCTCCTCTAGGTTTAACAATCTTATCTTGGATAGAACTTCTATTGTTAGTTGTGTTGGGAGTTGAAATCTTCATCTATGCCGATTTAGCAAAGGGACGGTAGGCGGTGAGATATCGTAAAACATTCTAGCCAAATTCTTCTTTGATACTTTGAACGGGCTAACAGACTGATGGAGTTTAACACAACAACTCAAAACCAATACGATCGGCTTGTTCGTTTAAAAGAGATTGCCAAGATTCAGGTAGGGGATTATCGGAGTTTTGGTTATCTCGATCGACAAATAGTGCAGGCTGGCGATCAGGAAAATTCTTGAATTCAATGCCCAAACGCTCTGCATCCATTTTAACGAGATTGATCGCTCTGGCTAAATCTTTGTCCGGATAGCGATTGTGGAGTTTTCGAGTCACAGAAACTTCGAGTCTCCCTTCCGTTGATTCGGCTTCTGCCCAGCCATCATCAAAAAATTCAACAATTGCACTCCAACGTCCGCATTGATATTTGACGGTGATGCCAGAGAGCTAGATAGTTCGATCCTACCATAATACTCCTCCATTCTAAAGCTGCCCGAATTCTTTGGATTCGAGCAGCATTGAGCATTTCTCATACCGCTTGGCGCATTCCCCGAACAATCTGCAATAGCGCTGGCAATATCTCGTTCGCCTTCGCCCCTCTTTTCAGCATCACTTCCAGATCGAGAAGTCGCGTCAGGCCATGGGAAAGCGATCGCAGCGACATCCCCTCCACTTCCCGACGCAGAAAGTACAATCGCTTGGGATTGCCAATACCGCACAAGCGAGCAATTTCCCCATCCTTCCTCATTCCGGACTGCAATGCTGCCTTTACCCAAAGCCAAGTGCGAAACTGAGTCACCAGAGTTGCCGCGATCGCTAAAGGATAAACCCCTCGAGCCAGCAACTCCTCCAATAAGCCCGCCATTTCCAACGCTTTCCCCTCTCGCAAACTCGCAGCCAACTGAAGATTGGTTTGAGTCATGCAAGGAACTAACCCCCTCACCTGCACTTTGGTCAGGCGATCGCCACTGGCATAAACCGCTAACTTTTGCAGTTCCGACTCTACCCGCATCGTATCGTTGCCAATCGCGTCAGCCAAGTAATTGACAATATCCCGACTCAAATGCAAATTCAACCCCTTTGCCTGCGTCCCAATGGCAGCAGCAATTAAATCGGTACGCCACGGGGGAATCTTGGCAAACTCTTTTAACTTGCCGAATTTAAGGAGATGCTTGGATACTTTCAAGCGCTTATCAATGGCACTGGCAACAAAAATCAGGTCTGTTGTCTCGGGCAATTGTCCCAAGCACTGAAGCAGTTCCAACCCCGTCTCCCCAAACTGCTTGAAGTTGCATTCTTCCACGACCACCACCTTGCGACCATCGCCAAAAGCTGCGGCTCTGGCACAGGCGATCGCGGACTCCAAAGCATTGCTGGAAAATCGATGGATGTTGAAATGCCGCCATTGGGGAGAGACGCGGGACTGGTAAGCGGCAATTTCTCGTTCTATAGCGTATCGGTCATCCCCGACTAAAATTGCAATCATGTTCTATTTGGCCTCAATTTCAACAGTTACGGAATAGCCCAAGGCTTTGTCAAGAATACGTGCAACGGTTTGGCTGCGTTGCTGGAATCTCCTGATGTACTTAGGTTCGACAGACAGCACCGCTCGCTCCTCGTCGAGTTGGGTCAATTGAGCGCGAGAGAGCAAGCCGCGATTGCTGGGTTTTGCCGTTTCGACAACATTTGCCCAAATCCCTTCGAGATCGGAGACGGGTTCGGTTGCCGATGATGGCTTGCTCCCGTTGCTCTGGGGTTCGAGGGAAGCGATCGCGGTTTCGGGCATCAAGTTCAACAAGCAAACTTCGAGCCAAATGGACGCATTGAGAGAGGTTTTTAACTGCGCCTCCGACTTTTGCAATTGTGTCAAAGCAGCGTCAATTGCCGGAAAATCCAAGCCATTTGCCAAAGAACGCAATTTGTTATGAGCGATCGCGCTCGTGACCAAATGCTTGCTTGTGACGTTCTCTCCCGTTAACCTTTCAGGTCTAACGGGAGCTTCAAAAGAGACTGAGTTGAACCCAGTTCTGTGAAGTTTCTTGTTTCTCGGGCTGATTACTATCTAAGCCTCCACAAGCAGAGACGATGAGACCCACCGCCTGTAGTTCTTCTATTGCCCGATGCAAAATGTTACGTGCTGCATTTTCATCTCTGTCCATCTTTAGTCCGCACTTCGGGCATTCATGGGTGCGAACTGAGAGAGTTTTCGGGACTTTCGTGCCACAACCGCTACAATCTTGAGATGTTCCATGAGGATTTACCTTGACTACCTGAACGCCGCATTTGACTGCTACTGCCTCCAAGATAGTGATGAATTGTCCCCATGCTGCATCAAGAATGCTTTTAGCCAATCGGGTTCTTGCCAATCCTTTGATATTCAAATCTTCAACCGCAATTAAGTCATAATGTCTCGTTAGCCAATTCGCTATTTTGTATTGAAAATCTTTTCTTTGTCGCTGAATTCTTTGATGAATAAGAACGATTTTATTCTGTTGTTTTTGATAGTTTTTTGAACCTTTTGTTTTGTTCTTTAATCTCCTTTGTTGACATGCTAAATGATTTTGCGCCTTACGATAAGTTTGTTGAATGGGAACAGCTTCTCCCTCTGATGTTGTAAGAAATTCTTTCAATCCCACATCAATTCCGATAGCAGACTTAATCTTATCTAGCGGTAAGGGTTCGGGAACTCGTTCATCTTTCGCTGTCAGACAAACATAATAACCATCTGCTTTTTTGACAATTGATGCAGTTTTTAACTCAAATCCTTCAGGAATAGAGCGATGAACGATAACAGGAATCATTCCCAATCTCGTCGTTATGAGATTTTTGCCATCAAACTTTATGGTAGCTTTCGGATGATTAACTCGTGAGAATTCAAACGATCTCAACTGTCTGGCTTTCTTAAACCTCGGTCTCCCTCCTCTCTTCCCACTCTTATCAGGAATTCTCCATTTTTTCCATGCCTTATCCAATCTTTGCAGATTGATTTGTTGCACTTCTGAATAAATTTCTTTGTAGTCGGGAAAGAGGATTTTGGTTTCTTTCAGTGCGGATTGCTGAGTGTAATAATTAACGGATTCGGGAATTTCACCTATTGATTCTGAAACCAGACTGCACCGATCTACTTGAGAACGGGTTTGTCTCAAGTAGTCCAATCGTTGACCCAAGGCATAGTTCCAATGGCGACGAAGGAGTTCGAGCCAATAGTCTATTTTTTTGGCCTGTTCTGGAGTCGGTTTAATGCGGTAGCAATAAGTTAGAATCATAGTTAAATTATGGCTTATTGCTTTTCGATGGTCAATATAGCAAGTCCATTTGATTTGTAAATTTCCAGCGAAGCCCAAAATATGAATGTTGTAAAAACCTAAAACTCTTGATATATTTGGGATTCAGCTCTTTTTCGATCGTAAAAAAGAGAGGGCGGATCTTCACAACTCAATTAGGATTGCTATAGTTCGCTACTCGACTTTTTTGCGCTTGCGAGTGGTGAGGAATCCGGTTCCGGCTATGGCTAAAAGCGCTACTGTACTGGCAGGTTCTGGAACAGAGGTTAAACTAGGATTATCTGCTAATTGAAACCTTGCATAAAGACTCTGATTCGCCCGATGATGTGTATCTGATGGTTGTAATATGTCGTTATGCAACGGCACAGTATTATCTCCCCAACTTCTGAGATGGGTTGAGTGAACAGCGCCAACTGGAACACGAAAAACATCGAATCCATTGAATGGACATCGCAGGCCACAATATATCTCATTGGAATGCGGTCCTAATGCTTCCATTATTGCTGCTGCGGCTGCTTTTCCATCATCTAAGTCATCCCAAAACATGGGAGTCATACCTTCCAATTCAGTTAAGTCACCTACATTATATAAAAAAACCTCATCAAAACTACCAAAAACGAATTCAACATCATATAACATTCCATTTACGTCGAGATCTTCGATACCTGTTACACCCCAAGGTTTAGTAACCCATCGATTTGGTTGACCGTGAAAGATCAGATTAAATGCTGAAGCACTCTGCTGGAAACTCAAAGAGATGAGAATTATACCGGCAATTAACCCAAGAGATTGAACAATTTTTTTTCTGAGCATTTTTCTTTCTCCGTAATTATTTTCGACATTAAATGTGATTAAATATTTTATGTAGAACAATAAATTTTATTCTACACAAGAAAATCTATCTATGGACGTAAAACGCTTAAATCTTACAACAAAGAAATCTTAGTAAGAAAATAGAATTGATTCTCATGGATTGCCGGAAAATGTCACGTGAATTAAACTTAAAGAGCTTTGAATTCGGGATTCGATCGCATGGTAACTGACCTCAAACAATCGGGCTATCGTCCCCAAGCAGAAGATACGATCGCCGAAGCCGATCGCTTGGAATTTTTGCTGCTGCGATCGCGATCGCCCTTGCAGCGATATGGGATGGCGCAGGCATTGATGAAGCGAACCCGACAATTATCGTTGCAAAGTATCAAGCGGCGTTTTCCTGACTTGACGGGCATAGCTCTGGCGGAGAAAATAGCGAGGGCATGGTTGCAAGATGATTATCCGAGGGCGTTCGTACCGGGAAACAACGAAAAAATGTGGATTCAAGACCCGTTAGAAATTGCCTTTTTGTTGCACGACCTGTTTGAATCCCTACAAATCGAGTATTTCATTGCCGGCGGCTCGGCAGCCATTTTGTACGGCGAACCTCGCACCACTCGCGATTTAGATATGGTGGTATCCATGCAGCGCGATCGACTCGATGAAGCGATCGCCTCCCTCGAAGAATCTGGATTTTACGTGGCGGGTGTAGAAGATGTGAAAAGCGGGCGGCTCGATATCCTGCAAGTTATTCACATTGCAACGATTGCCCGAGGGGATTTGATTTTGTCGGGGACGACACCTTTCGATCGAGTGCAATTGGAACGACGGCAGGCAGTCCCAATGGAGGAAGAACGGATTTTGTATTATGCCAGCCCCGAAGATACGATTTTAAGCAAGCTGCAATGGCGACAGCAAAGTCAGTCGGAAAAGCAGTGGCGGGATGTTTTGGGCATTCTCAAGGTTCAAGGAGAATTGCTCGATCTCGACTATCTGCAAGAGTGGGCGACACGACTCGGTTTGAGTGCGGATTTGCGTCTGGTGCTGGTAGAAGCTGGTTTGAATTGATGCGATCGCCATCTGGCAGCCAAATCATACAACACGGAAAGTTGATCGGGTTGGACCCTATCGCACTAACCCGATGTTTCCCCGGCTTATCTCTACTACAACTCGGACTTAGGATTTGTGTTTGGAAAGAAAGAGAACTCGATGGCGAAACCGGGATGCGCCGACATACCACAGTCGATTGTATTCTTTGCGCTTCTGTCGCTCGGATTCGTCATTGCCCACAAACAGACGCACGAGGAGATCGTCTCCATCGATCGCCCCTTCGTCAAACGTGCTGCCTTGAGAATTATGGACGGTCAGGGCAAAGCAATTCCAAACCTTAGCAAAAACATCATCGCGAAACCAGTAATACTTGCGCCATAAAAATGAATTGCGCTTGGCACTCTGATACTTTTGCTCCAACTCCGCCTCATACCGACGGCGTTCGGACTCGTGCAGGACAAAGATTTGCCGGACGAGACCTTCATCGGTAACGACTCGCAATTGCCACACCCGATAGCCATAATGTCGATTCTCCGCAATTTCTTGCACTTCAATCTCGCAAGACGTGGGCAAAATAATCGTCTTGCCATCGGGAGCTACAACCGGGTTTTTGGTAATCAGTCGTTCCCCGATAACGAATTGGGGCGCATCTTGCCCATAGATGGCACTGTGAATCGCCGCATTGTAATACTCGACTCGCTTGTTGGTATAGCAAAGGATGCGGAAACAGTCGGGGTTTTGGCCGAACTTTCGACGAACTTTCTTAATCCCGTATTGCAACAGCTTGGCTTCTGAAGCCCTAAAAGCACCATTCGATTTATCGTTCGGTTGGTAGCAGGGAAAGGGGAAAAAGCAATCAGTTTTGCTCTTGACCGCATGGCGACTGGCTGTGACAAAATCCAACAGGGGACTTTCTCCGGCCTGCCTCACCACTTCGGTTAAGATGGTACGATTTTTGATATTGAAGGTCGGCGATCGCTTTTCTCCCACTGGATTCAATTGAGCGGGATCGCCCATAAGAACTAGCTTGCGATTGGCAAGGGGAGACTTTTCACAGCAGCGTTCGAGCCATTCCCACAACTCCGCCCCGACCATCGAACATTCATCGAGGAAAATAAAATCGTAGAGGTGAACGGAAGATGCTGCGGTTTGCACCAAAATTTTCTCCGTGCCTTGATTCCGCACTCCCAAGCCCAATAACTGATGAATGGTTTGGCAGGGAATCCCCAGCATCTCATTTTCAGCCGCCATCTTTTTCAAAATAGCAACGGCTTTATTGGTGGGTGCGGTTAAAACGACACGCTTGCCTCGGTCGATGAGTTCTCGAATGGCTGCAAAAATAATGGTTGATTTCCCAGTTCCGGCATAGCCTCCCAACAGGAAAAAAGGTTCGGAGTCGTCGAGGAATGCCCAGAGTTTTCGCAACGCTTTCTTTTGCGGGCGTTTGAGGGAGAAGGGGAAATGAACGAGCGATCGCTTCCAGCCTTGGGTTGGCTCGGGCGGTTGCGTCCCGTTAGAACTGGAAGGAAGAATGGAAACGGGTAAAACGGATTGGCTCATGAGTCGGGTCGATAAATTCTTACAATTGCCCTCCGCGATAGCGTTCTCCTTCCTTCAGGTTTCGGGCATTCGCTCCAAATCCAAAGCCGCAACCTTCTTTATCGCTTCGAGTCGCTTGACGACAGTTTTATGCTTCGGCTTTTCGATTTCATACTCCCAACGCTTGCCCGCTAAGTGGCGAAATTCGGGAAGCTGATGATCGTGCAGATTGCTCAATTTTCCCACCAGTTGCTTGATGGATTTGAGCCAAGCTCGAGCTAATTTTTTGGTGCGGAAGGCGATAAAGGCTCGATAATAGCTGCCATCCTCGCTCATTTCGTAAGCTACGTTGGAGGACAGGGCGATCGCGGGGGGGACGAGCAATATTCCCATCGCTTTCATTTCCAACTGACTGTAGTGCATCATCGTTCCATCATTCCAACCAATGCCAAACGATCGCTCTGAATGGGCATCGAGAGAAGCGATCGCGCCCCATCTTTTTCCTCGTTCCAGCACTCGACTCCCAATCTTGAACCCGCAAATCCCTTCTTCTTCACCTTGTTTTTGCAGGTGGTTGGCAAATGCAGTGTCCCAAGCTGCTTCCAAATCTTCGGGTTGATAGAGTTCGTCCAATTGAGCCACAAACCGTTCTTTTAACTGTTGCTGCCAAGCGAGGTTAACAATTTCTAAAAACTGGCTGGGACTATTGATGGAAAGCCAAATTTCCGCTTTCAATCTCAGATCGGGAATAGATAATGGGGGTAATGAGAGAGTGTCGGGGAGATCGATTTGATTTTTGAAGGGACTGCCGGGAAAAATGGAGAGAGGAAAGCGATAGAGTACCGAGCGATCGTGGATAGTAATGCTTTCCTCATCGACAGTTTCCACCAAGTAGCAAGGCAGTTCCCCCAACTCGGCAATTCCACCATCGGCAAGTTCGACCTTCGTTCCCAAGGGAAACTCGACCCAAGTTTTTCCCTCACAGTAAGGGGAAACAACAGCAATCTTGTGAAATCTTATCTCGTCTCGAGTGTAGGCAAATTTGTCCTGTTCTTCTCCCGGTTTGGCATCCCAAACAATGGTTATCGGGCGATCGCTTTCATCCATTTTCGCGATCGTGCCGTAGCGCCCCCGACTTTTCACAATTCTGCCGACTCGAAACTCCTCTGGTAATGGGGCTTCAACAAGAAAGGGAAAAAGCACTTTCACCACTTCTCCGACCGAATCCAAAGTTTTGTCACAATCGCGTACAATCGACTCCATCGGGCATTCTCCAAATTTAATCTCTATCTGCCCTTGCCCGTTAGGGCGATTTTTTGCGATCGCGATCGACTCCATTCGATGTGGATATCTGGATACCCACAATCGTCTCGATAATTTTTGCCGTTTTCTCTGTGGATATCCGGATACCCACAGTTTTCTCCAATTTTTTTCTATTTAATGTGGATATCTGGATATCCACGTGATAATCTGGAAGAACATCGCTTCAGATTCAATAATGACACTACCTAAATTAAGATTAGCCGTTCTCGGTGTTGGCGGGAGCGGTAAGACGACAATAACCACGCATAGTGCGTATTGGTTGGCAAAGACGGGATTTTCAACAGTCTGGTTTGACTTCGATCCACAAGGTTCGATGGAACTATTCGGTGGAGTCGGACAACCTCCCCCCGAGCAAACTGTATCTCAAGTATTGAAGGATAATTTTGACGGGAATTATCCTCTTGTTTCCGTCTGGGAGAAATATCTCAAGGATAAAATCCGGGCCTGTCGTGGCAACCTAGACTTGGTGGAATCGGGAGACGAACTGGTGATGCACGATCGCGGTGCCTATTTGATTGCCGATCGCCTCGAAGATTTCCCCTTAGCCTGCGATGCAGTTCTTTTCGACTGTCCGGCAACTCTCGGTCCGCTTTGTCGGCTTGCCGTCAGTGCCAGCACCCACATTCTGATCGTTACAGAGCCGGAACCGAAAGGAATTAAAGGAACCGTAGAATTTATCAAATGGATCTACGGAACGTTTAAACGGCTCAGACTTCGACCGCAGCCCGAAATTCTGGGATTCGTTATCAACAAAGTCAATACAGATTGGGCCATTCATCGCAAAAACGTGCCAATTTTGCAAGAAGAATTGCAAAAAGCCAAGATTCATTGTTTCGATCCGATTCGCATGACTCCCGAATTCAAAAATGCCACCGAGAACGGTCTGCCCTTGCACATTCATCGCCCGCGTCACCGGGCGTGCAAAGATTTTAAGCCGATTTTTGACCAATTAATTGCAATTTTGAAAAATGAGTAGTTTTAATGCTCTCGAAGCCATTGGCGATATTGTCAATGCCAAGCAAGAGAATGAAGAAATCGTCAGTCTCTATGACGAACTCGACGAAAAGAAAGCTGAAATTCAGCAGCTAACCGAGGAAATTCAACGCCTTCGCGATCGAGGTCACGGCGATAGCGAAGCCAAACTCGAAGAACTGCGAACGGTTTTAGAAGGTCGGGAAATCCAAATTCCTATCGAACGCATCAAGCGCAATCCCGAACAACCCCGGCAAACCTTTCCAGATGAAAGTATTGCGAGTTTGGCACATTCAATGGACAAGGAAAAACAATTAGTCGCCGTCTTAGTCTTTTTAGATGGAGAAGATTACATCCTCTTTGATGGAGAACGGCGATGGCTGGCAGCATCACTGCTCAATTGGACAACCCTCAAATCAATCGTCATTCCCAAACCCGAGGAACTCCATAAAAAAGTTCTCATCGCCATGCTAGAACGAGAGGATCTCAATACTCTCGATTTAGCCGAAGCATTAATGAAAGAAGCCATTGCTCTTGGATTGGAGAAAGAGCGGATTCCAACCTTGCTTCATGCGGCAATACGACGCTTGGAACGGGCCAAGCGACTCTCCGAACTCACGCGAGTCGCAAAAGCAGAAACAGAAGCACAACAAGATTTTTTGGCTTCTACCGACTTCAATGATGATGAACGCAAACTCTTTGAATTCTTGCTTTCTTTACAACTCAATCCAGCAACAGTCAATCTCAATGTTTTTCCAGTTCTCTCGTATTTCGAGGATATTCGCCATGCCATTCGCGAGGGGTTGGGTATTGCCAATGCCAAACTGTTACAAAAACTGTCCCCTAAAAATCTCAATCTGACAGAAACCAAAGCAAGGAATATTCGCAAGAATCTTTGCGATCGCGTCTTGAAAGAGAAGTTAACCAAGGAAAAAACAAAGGCACTGGTTAACGAAACATTGGCAAAACACAATCCCAAGGATGAGGAGAAAATAACAGCCCGACAAACTGCTAAAGCGGTCAAATCGATTGAATCGATCGCCGTTGACGAGATGAACTCAGAGCAACTGCAAGCAATACGGGAAGCCATGCAAGCCAAGTTAGCTCAGATCGATGCCCAATTGACCTAGTTTAGAAAAGTAGCTTGATGCAATGCAGACGCAGCTTTTTGACATTCGAGAAAATTGCTATTGCAACGCTCGAATCGTCGAAATTTCGGATCGCCACGTTCTCGATTTCGAGGAATATTGGATTCCTCAATTGGAAGAGTTGGGAGAAGAAGATAAATATTGGGATTGGGCATTCAAGAAACGTATGGCATTTAATGAAGACAACATTGAAGGTTACGCGATCGAATGCAATAATACGACCCAAGGTTTGTTAAGTTTGGAAACTCGATTTCATCGCTCTTGGTTGGACGAAACTCAAAAAATCGTCTATATTAAGACAATCGCCAGCGCCCCTTGGAATCGTTCTGGCGTTCCCCGACAGCGTTATAAATTTGTGGGAAAAAGACTGATTTCTTTTGCTCGCCAGCGCAGTGCGGAATTGGGATATTTTGGCAGGATTGGCCTTCACTCCCTTGACAATGCTATTGGATTTTATCGAAAACTATCAATGTGGGAATTGGGGCGCGATCCCGATTGTGACGACTTGATTTATTTTGAACTGGGGCAATTATGACGCAAGCAAAAACATCCGAAACTCAAGTTTTTGAAGAGATCGAACTGCCAAATGGGAAAATAGCCAAGCGTTTGCGCGTTCGCCCCCTTTTGGACTGCGATAACCCCGAAGCAGATGCGGAATGGGATCGCCTTGAAGCAGAATGCGATCCCTTTAGCGATTATGGTTATTTTGCCCGAGAGTTCGGTAAGAGCGATCGCCCGATTCAGTTAAGAGTTCGCCAAGACCTAAGTGTTAAAGAACTCGAATGCTTGGAACGCAAGCAAGATTTTCGAGGGGCGATCCGAGAAGCACTGCAAAATGACCCGGAAATTGAAGATGCCGAGGCGTTCGAGCTTAAATATTTTTGGCGCGATCGCACGGAATCCATCGAGCAATTTTTTGCAGATGCCGCCAACTACGAAACATCAGAGGAACGAATGGCAAAAGCCAGAGAAGCGATCGCCGTGCAGAAAGAAATTATCTCGCAATCCGCTACCTGTTAGCAGTTATCTGTTGGGATTGATTTCAAAATAGAGAAATTTGGCGATCTCCTTCATTCTCCGAGGTTGTTGTAGCTTTATTTTTGCGTTGAGTATCAGACTTGACTGCTTTTTGTTTCTTGCCCCACCCTCTTTGCTTGCCGGCTTCTACGACGCGGCGACGGATATCTCTGGCAATGCGATCGTAACATTCCGTCTTGATGTAACCGGACATTTGCACGGGTTGTATTCCCTGCGCCTCCCAAAAAGTTCGACCTTGCGGCAATTTTCCGTGTTTGGTCATACTCTCGTTTGCTGCCCAGAGATAAACATCCGCCCAATAGCGCTCCAAAGGAGCAATCAAAGTCGCAGGATAAATACAAGCCGTAACTTCGCTGGGTGTTGCCAATTCTCCCACAATACTTTTTTCATTTTCAGCAACAATGGCATCGAAGCGATCGAGATAAATAGCTTTGGGCAACCACTGGGGCAAACTTTCGCTCCAACCGCACTGGTGAACCGAGATCGGCCCTGCCAAATAGCGAATGTGATGAATCGAAAATTCAGAGAGTTCGAGTAGTGCGGCGATTAGCTCATTGCTACAATCCATTTCCAGCAGCAAGCGCAACATTTTTTGAGTTCGTGGGTTGGAACTCGGGCGATCTCCTTGCTCTGGTAAATCGAGCAGTTGAACTTGTTTGGGTTGTTCCATCGGTGTCGTTTCGTGCTTCGACACCAACAAAGCGTTAGCTGATGTTATTGGTCAGCCCACATAAACCCGCATAGCCAATGGCGATCGCATCTACTGAATCATCAACAGGGAGCTTCTCCATATCGAATAAAGTCGCAATAATTTCTGCAACTTCCCCTTTCGTTGCCCTCCCATTGCCCAAATGCGCCTTCCAACTGGATTGGTGGAGTTGAATCGGTTCGATATCTGCCTCCCGACAGCAGACAAGATTGATAATGCCAACCGCTTGCAAAACCCCACCTGCTGCTTTGATATGCCGACCGAAAAAAGGCATTTCTATCACGGCTTGTGTTGGTTCAAACTCCTCAATAAGTTCGACTAAATCTCGTTCGATTTCAACCAACCGTTGAGGAGTGGAGAGATCGGCATTGGTTTCAATAATGCCGTAATCGAGTAGTTTAGGAGTACCTTGGCGATCTTCTGTCAAAACCGCCCATCCTATCGTTGCCAAACCGGGATCTAATCCAAGCCAGATATTCTCGTCGCTCATCCAATTTTCTCGATCGCCTGTCACCTCAAAATGGGTGCAGATATATTGATTGCTTTCCCATTACAACACATTTCAGCGATCGCCGTCCTGCCCGTCACCAAGAAATTGCAGTGCTTCGCGAGGAACGAGACACAATTGACCTGCCTCGGTTCGACACATGGCAGACTGGGGAAGCGACAATTCCTTACAGTTGTCAATGTCAAAATCGAGTTGTTGCTCCCACAAACACTTTATCACTCGCACGATTGTTCCTTCACTGAGAGAAAGCGAAGAAACTTTGATCGAATCCAAAGAAGGTTGCGATTCGAGTTGGGCGAGAAAGGAAACGTCAGGATTACCAATAATTCGAGCAAGTCGGATGCCTTGGGGTAAATTGGCAACAGCATCCTCAAATAGGCAGTTGAGAATATTACAGCGCAGTGGGTCTGATTCTTTAACCTGATAGGATTCAACGACTTCTGCCACGGATTTTCCCGTTTCTCGTGCTTGCAGAATCACATCTCGAACCAAGGGAAGTGCTGTTTCCGCAAAACTGTCGGCATCTAAGGGAGTTGTGCTTTCCAGCTTTTGGATGAGTTGGAACAGGCGATCGCGAATTTGCGGATCTGGCGTTTTTGCTTGACATTCGGCAGCAATTTCTAGGGTGTGGACGAGTTCTGAGGGCAAAGAATTAAGATGATTGGGTAGAGAAACACTTTCTCCATTTAATTTCGCGTCGAGTACCAGATCGTAGTATTCTTCTGCCAAATCGAATAGGTTGCCTCTCAGTTGAGATTCGAGGCAATGCAAAAACTGCCAAAAGAGGGAGAGCGATCGCGGTATGGGACGAGTAGCAATGAAACAAATCTGGCTTTTGGACGAGCGATCGCTTAAGATTTCGATGCGTCCGTAAGGTTGACGAGTGCCATAATCTAAGTTCAGCAATTGCTGATGAAGTTGAGTTCTCATAATCTTTGCAGCAAATGAAAAAATGAGTAACGGCGAGTTTTCTCGCTATTCTCAAATTCATCGCGATCGCGATATGAGGATTCGCACTTCAACTTCTCGACAGGACAAAAACTTAAGCAAAAATCATTATCCAGTCGTTCGTAAAATTCTCCCATACCCTCATCGAGGGAGAGAAATTCCCCTGATATTGTAGGCGCATCGTTCAATCGCACCGGCACGAGGAACTCGATTGTTAACCTCGACAATATCCATTTTTGCATCGAGGTCGCATCCTTCGATATTGGTGCGATCGGCTATTTGGGATCTCAAATCTTGCTCTTGTTCCGGACTCAGGTTTCGGGAATAATGAGCGAGCTGTTTCTCCTGATTTTTCAGCGCTTCTCGCAAAGTCCACTGGATTCCGGTGTTGATTTTCTTAACTTTGATTCCCATTTTTCTCTCCCTAGAATCAGCCCAATTGTTTGGGTTCGAGCAACCAGAGTTCCAGTTGTTTTGATGGCCGTTGGCAAACAATGAGAAAATTATACTGAATTTCTTTATTCCTTCTGAAAACTGGTGGCCTTTACAGAAGCATAAACTTTTAAATCCGTGCAATAAGAGACTCTGGAACGAGACTATCGTCAATGGCAAGATCGGGGATTTCACGCGATCGCATATTCTCTTCCGTATCGATAGGAGGGGCGAGTATCCAATCCCTTTCTATACCCGCTTCTGTCAGAGCAGCGATCGCGCCTCGATCATCAAGGGGAAATTGACCGATAAAGTAAGCATACAAGCTATTTCCTTGACCGGGATCGCCACTGACCCAATTCAATTCGCCTCGATATCCGGCTGTTTCGATTCGCTCTAACAGTTCGTAAGCGTGTAGGGGTGAAAGCGTGGAACTGACTGCGAGAACGTAATGCCCATTTTCGGGTTCTGGCAATTTGGGGATTTTCCAGCCTTCGTCGCGACTCCAAATCGTTTTTGACATTTTCTAGCTCCTCATTCTTCGTAAACGCAAATCCAGAAAGGTTTTCCCGTCCAATCCCGATCTTCTCGAATTTCGACGAGTTGCTTGCCATACTTCCGAGCAATACGTTCGCAGGCTTCGGGATTATAAACGGCAACCTCTTTCCCCGGCAGCCAACCCCTCGGGTTTTCATCATCCACAATGGGAAATGCGATCGCCGGAACTCGGAACGCACGCCCGGTATCTCGGCTAACCCAAGTATAGTACAAAACGCCTCCGACGAGAACGGCTCCAGCGAGAACGCATCCCGCTCCCGTCGAACAAAGTGCGGGGACGGCAATAGCAGCAGGGTTGGCACGAACGGGGCGAGGACAAAGAATAGCTATCGCGCTGACGAGAATCACCCAGCGTTTCCATCGGACCGATTTCCCGGCTTTCGTGCCAATAGATTTAAATCTTAGTTGCATATTAATTCTCCCGTACTGGGGAATATGGTTCAATCTCCGTTCTCTAAAAATTTGTCAAAATTTTCTCAGCTTTATCGTAACTTTTCTGCGGCGCTAGTGCAACAATAAAGCTGCATATTCGCTGCACAAATGCTGAGACAAACTGAACTCGATTGATATTAAGATGACAGGCGAACTCTTTTTAACGTCAGAAATGACCAAGCGAATTAGTGTTTCCCTACCAGACTTAACTCATGAAAAATTGCAGCGCTGGGCTGATATTGAAGGAACGAGTCTCAGCGACCATGCAGCATATTTATTGCGAAGGGCTGTTGAAATTGCCGAAAACGAAGGGAAACTCGACCAACCCACAATTGATGAAAAGCAAGAGTTTGAGTCACAAGGTTCGTAAGGCGATGGGAACAACTGTTGGACTCAGCCCGCGATCACTTGTTTAACGCTCGTTTACGGTTTTAATAAAGCTCGAGCATTATTCGCTAGAAACCGATCGGAAGGAGAACGCAATTTGGCGATCGCCACAACAAAAAAATATACACCGATCGATATCCGTGAATACACACAATGAGAAAAAAGTCAATAGATCAATGTTGGATTTGTTTTGCGCTTTTCGAGATTTCATGTGATTTCGATCGCACAAACTTGGTTTTCGACTTCGCTAAACTCGGAAAATACAATTAAACTTCAACACCACCGACAAAGATTCTCTAAAAAAATCCAATGCTTGAAACTTTTCCTAACAAATTTTCTTCTCAGAGAGAATATTCAAACCTCAATCTAGACTTTCACCACCACTCCAGCGATCTCTATGACTTGGCTAGTTCGGGGAGCGGCTGGTCGTCCCGCAAGCAATTAAAGCATTCTTCGGGAGTCATTCCATGCTTTTCAGCAAGGTAGATCAAACGCTCTTCAAAAAATTTTTGGTTGTCCGGATCGGTGACGTACTGCCGCACTAGCAAGCCCAATTGCTCGCTA
This sequence comes from Cyanobacteria bacterium P01_E01_bin.42, assembly GCA_039194995.1. GTDB lineage: Bacteria > Cyanobacteriota > Cyanobacteriia > Cyanobacteriales > Spirulinaceae > CCY15215. The sequence goes on from JBCCVR010000067.1 coordinate 30,441, forward strand.
ATACTAGCATTGCTGATTTTTGACATGACCTTGAAGCGATCCCAGTCCCAATCTGCAACTGCAATCCTTCCTGAAGGTTGTTTTGAGCTTGCCCTTACTTTTGGCATTTTATGAATTATTCGTAAGCAACGCGTAGTCTGTATGATGGTAGTATACAATATAAGCCTGAGAAAACAAAAAAACATAAAGCAAAAGAAGCTGTTGATGTGGCTTGGCGGCTAAATCCAACAACTTCCTTAACTTAGTTTATTTGTATTTGTAGCGTGTTGACGCACGCTTCGGGCTCTGTAGCGGTTTACCGCCAACCCAATATTCGTTTTGTAACAATTGCAATTCCTTGCAACTGTTATTTTTCCTATTGTCTTATTGTAGCAATGGTTTACCAAAAATCCAAGACTTTTCAAATCCGAGAATGGGTAGAATTCGATCGCAAGGGTCGCGCTCCTTGTCCCTGTTGCTCGAAAGGCCCGAAAGACAAGACTCTCAGCCTCGTCCCCAAAAGTCAGTACGGTTATAAATGTTTTCGAGGTTGTACCCCTGCCGAGATTCGAGAGGCATTAAATGCACCCCTACCGGGGCAATCTTCCCCCTCATTCAGTACCGACGATCGCTCCCAAAAACAGCAACCCCCTGCCCCCCACAAAGACTATACTGTTGACGAAAAATTTGTGGCTTCGGCAACCGAGAGGCTGTTGCGAGATTCCTCTGCCGACGCAGTAGCCGCCCGAAAATGGTTGAGCGATCGCCATATTTCCAAAAGCGATATCGAACGCCTAAATATAGGATTGGGGAAACGGGTCGTCATTCCCGACGAGAATAAACCCCAAACCAAAGAAACTTACGGGGCAATCTGCATTTTTATTCCCATTCCCCAACAGCCGGGACGCTATTACGTCAAAAAGCGCGTCGCCCCTTGGCTGAAACCCGAACAAAGACCGGATTACCTCGGCAATTGGTCTCAATTCGGCGTTCCCGCTACCGCATGGTTCGCTCATCTCCCCGAAAATGCCTGCGAGACTTGGTTTTGCGAGGGAGAGTGGGATGCCATTCGCCTCGCCCAATTGGTACGAGAGCAACCCGAAGGAGAATCTCGCATCGCCGTTGCCTGTTCCACTGCCGGCTGCGGTAGCGTTCCCAAATGGGACGAACTGCAACGACTGCCCGGAAATGTAACAATTTTTTACGATCGCAACGACACGCCTCGCAAGGACGGTACTCGGGCTGGAGACGAGGGAGCCAAAAAACTCGCCTTTGCCCTCGAAGGTCGCGGGCGTATTGCTGATGTCCCCATGCGGTCAGATTGTACGGTGAAAGGTTGGGATGTCAGTAACGCGATCGATGCCGGCTACGGTTGGGCAGACTTTCACCGCAGCGTTACAGAAGCCAAATTTCCCATTGCTACGGAAGTACAGCGATCGCCAGCTTGTCCCGAAATCGATGTCAGAACCGTTCTTCTCGCCCTCCTCAATCGCAACCCACCCCCCGCCGTCCTGACCGAAAGCCCTCAAGGGGTGACAAGCAGGCTGAAAAGCGTGTGGAGAAAGGAACTTGGCAAACGTCCCCAAAAAGAATAGAGTTGTCTAGACCGACAACTCTATGAAAAAATGTTTCCCGAATTATACCAGAAAGTCTTCGACATTA